>NZ_RQHK01000017.1:353580-707160 GCF_004770475.1 Leptospira mtsangambouensis | reverse complement strand
TGAGAGTCTCTATTTGTATCTCCAGAAGTAATTTTCAAAAGGGGAATTCTGATTTCAAAAGGAGATTTTAAAATGTAATGATTTCCCGAAACTTGGATGTTTGGAGTATCCATCTGAATTTCGTTACAAATACCGGTTACGTTCTTTGTAGTATGTTCCACAAAGAACTCAATATTCTTCTTTGCGACTTCCGCTGCAAAAACATTTGTCTTTAAAAACAAAACTAACAAAGTAACAATTATTTTTTTCATAAAATCGAACCTATCCTTAAATTTAAAAAGTAATAACGAGTAGTGCGATCGACATTGCCCCAAATCCTGTCCAACCCACTTGTTCCATTTGATGAGCAGCTCTAGGACCCTCTTTTTCAATTCGCGCACCTAACCCAGGTAACAATAGCATCGAAGCCAAATGAATAGGAATCATTGCTTTGTGGGCTAAAATAGGACTATATATTCTTGGTCCATCATCTTCATTCTCAGACTCTGACTCGATTTTAGACGGCGAAAAAAAAGCTAGGCTCGCCGTAATTGCGTACATACTAAAAGTCGCCATTGCTAAATTTTTATGCATGGCAGCTGAGTGTTTAGTTTCCCATTCCTCATTTGCCTTTAATGCCAAATACAAACCCGCATTATTGGTTGGGTCCTTAAGTAGAAAATAATCGGCAGCGATGCTATGTCGATTTAAGGGACTCATCGCAACCAAATACATCGGGTCATTTGAAGCGTACTGTGGATTTGCTAGTAAAAGGGTTTGAGCATATTGGTCAGACTTTCTATATAAAGTTTCAGAAGCTTTGTCACCTTCTAAGTTGGTAGCTAACCAAAGCGCTAGAGTTGTTAATCCCGCAATTTGATGCCATTCCAATAGGTTCCTTCTTTTTTTAAGAGATTCTTTAGTGGCCCGCGGTTTGTCGTTTTGTTGGAGCAAGGGAATCGATTGAGCAAAGATTGTTGAAAAGGAAAAAATACCCACAAACAAGATAACTCTTATTCTCATATCCTAAAGATTAGCACGAGATATTCTAATGTAAATAAATAATCCGACCATCCCATTTATAAAACAGAGGATATAAAGTTGCGACCACTGGAGAAATTACAGCCAAACTGATCCATAAATACCGTTCCCAAAACTTAGAAACCTTCCAAAACTCTACGGAATACAAAATCAAAACAGGAGTCGAAAGAATTGCAAACACACGATTTGTATCATATGTTAACATAGAAATGATATAACAAATGATAAATGTGAAAATTGAAATTGGTCTTTTATACATTAAGTATAAAATAAGCGGCCATAATCCATGAAATAATCCCAGTGTTCCCAAAATTGGTTCTGAAACATTCATACGAATGAATTCTTTTCCAATCATATTGGAAAAAACAGAAACCCGAGTTTGGTTCCAACTAATCTCCGTATTGGAAAAAATATACACTAGCAAAAAAACATATAAAAAACCTGACAAAACAAAGGAGACAGAAATAATTTTCCATCTAGAACGATCATCCAAAAACAAAACGAAATTAACGATCCAAATCAAAACGATAAACTGAAAACAATGATTTGAAAATCCTAAAAACAAAATGAAAGTTAAAATTCCCCGTTTCCATTTTGAAGAAATTTCGCTTATGAGTGTAATGATATAAATACAAATTAGTAAAAAAGTAATAGGATCTGAAAATCCAATCCAAGTTTTAAAGATTAAATACAGTGGGCTAGAGGCAATGAGTATGGCCAAACCAAATCCAAAAGTCCAATGGTATCGAAAAGAAACAAAACCAACAATGAATACACCAGAAAGAATATTAATAAAATCCAATATGGAAACAATATCCTGCGGCATCACCACAAGGCCAGTGGCCCAAAGAAACCAAGGAGTCAAAAATTGATCCCAAGGAGTTGCCGAACTAATCGGGTTTAAACTCAAAGGATAAAATCCTGAATTAAAAACCTTGGCTTCAAAAGAAGAATAAAACAACTTCCCCGGTAACCACTTAAAAATAAAAAACGAAAGCAAAACGGTAAAAAAAGAAAAAACTTTCGATTTAAATTTTGAATCAGTTAACTTCATTTAGGTGAAGAAATTGGAATCGAACCTTTCCAGGTAGAAACACCACTTCCTTCTATAGGATAGGGTTTACCTAAATATTTTGGTGGAGTGTCCCATTGGATGTCCCACCATGCAAGAACCCTTGCAGAAAACTCTCTAAACGAATAATAGGTTTCTTTTTTATAAGTTCTTAAATTGCATTCAAAACCGTATAACTCAAGTTCTAACTCTTTTCCTAAATAAATGGCTCTTGGCAAAAAGAAAGATTGGCTGACGAAGATGGCTTTTTTCACAAGAAAAACTTCTTTCGCACGAATGAGAGTATCAAGTGTTCGAAAACCAGCATGATCCACAAAAATATCCTCTGGTTTTACTTTGTGGTTCAACATAAATTCTAACATAGGCCGAAGTTCGTTATAATCCGATTTACCGTTGTCTCCAGAAAGTAAGATTTTTTTCACGCGGCCAGTGTTATACAAATCCAAACCGCAAGCCAAACGATCCATCAGAATCGGAGAGGGAGTTTTTCCATAAACAGCGGCACCGGGAACTATCGCCACTTCTGCTTCAGGGATTTCCATTGGCAAATCAGAATGAACCGAAGTTTGGTATACGTACCAAAACCTGAGATTGGTTGCCAATGCGACAAAACTCAAGAATCCAAAAACAAGAATCATTCCAAGAAATAGGGATTTCCACTTGACCCTTGAGAGGAATCGGAGCGTCTTATTTATGTAGGCCAAACGGTTCGTCATGAAGAAAAAAATTAAAGAAATTACGTCTGTTTTTTCACAGGACAATCCGAAAATCAAGAAACAGATTGATAAGGTGAAAGAAAAAGGTCACCAACGGATGACCATTCTTGTCATTCCTCATGGATATGATAGTTCTTTCCACTTCCAAATTTCGCATTTTACCATTCTATTTTTTTTGGCCTTAACGGTAGGTCTACTCAGTCTTGCTATCTTTGGGATTGTTGGTTCGAGTACGACCCAAAGCCAAATCAAACAACTCTCCAAAATTTACGGAACTTATTTTGATACATACATCACTCATGCCAATCAATTGGAAGAAATGAAAGAAGAGTATTCGAGACTAAATGAAAGTATGTTGGAGCTCTTTACTCTCATAGATGGACAAGATGATGAACTTTTAAAAATTCCCGCTGAAGATTTCATCGAAACCGCAGCTGTCGAATCTCTCCAAAAAGAGGAAAAAGAAGACAAACAACTGGATGTGGGTCGTAAGTACTTAAGCGAAATTTATGAACTCCGCCAATTAAAACACCGAATGGACAATTACCAACGTTTGGTGGAAGCAAACTACCAATTTTTATACCAACGTTCTGACATTTTATCCAGGTCTCCTCTCTTTAATCCCATGTATTCTTACAACTTAACATCTCCTTTTGGAATGAGAAAGTCACCTACAACTGGTTATTGGGAATATCATGATGGTTTGGACATGGCAAATGCAACAGGCACTCCTATTTATGCTTCAGCACCAGGACGAGTTGTAAGAGTTACATATTCCAACGTAGGATATGGACACCATGTCATCATCCAACATGACTTCGGCTTTAGCACGTTATATGGACACTGCTCAAGAATTTATGTCAGAACAGGACAAGAAGTCAAAGCTGGCGAACAAATTGCCGAAGTGGGTGCAACAGGGAATGTGACCGGACCCCATTTACATTACGAAATATTTATTTCCGAAGAAGGAAAAACAGATCCAGAGCAATACATGCAAGCCGGAGTTTACTGATTGCCTAAGAAAGAAAATCCTGCCAAACAAATTGCAGAACTTCGCAAAGAGATCCAAAAACATAACGATCTCTACTATAAAAAGAACACACCTAAAATTTCAGACAAAGAGTTTGATCTTTTAGTCAAAGAACTACAATCATTAGAAAAAGCTAACCCGAATTTGGTGGTAGAATCTTCCCCTACTTTACAAGTTGGATCAGACCTTTCTCCGCAATTTAGCAAATTCAAACACAAAGTTCCCGTTTTATCTTTAGAAAACACATACAATGAGACAGAACTCTCTGAATGGTTAGTAAAAACTGGAATCGATGAGTTTTATTCCCTCGAATGGAAAATTGATGGCGCCTCCATCTTGTTATACTATGAAAACGGAAAACTCGCACATTGTGTGACAAGGGGATCTGGCGGGATCGGAGACATTGTCACTGAAAACGTCAAAACCATAGAATCCATTCCACAAACACTTTCTGAACCCTTGAACCTATCGGTACGAGGAGAAATCTTTATGACCTTCGCTGATTTCGAAGAATTCAACGAAGAATATGGTGGTAAGTTTGCCAATCCAAGGAACTTGGCTGCGGGTTCTATCAAACAAAAAGATCCACTTGAAGTCGCCAAACGCCCATTAAGAATTTTTGTTTACGATGTATATTTTTCTTCTTCAAGAAAAGGAACTAACAAACATAAAGATATTGTTGCCTTACTAAAAAAGGAAAAGTTCCCTCTAGCTCCCGACTCCTCCATCATCCAAGGAAAAAACCTTCTCAAAGAAATTGAATCCTTTCGCAAGAAAAAAGACAAAATGCAATTCCCTGTGGATGGACTTGTGATCAAACTGGATGACCTAAACCTTCGCGAAAGTTTAGGAGAAACAAGCCAATCACCTCGTTGGGCTCGGGCTTTTAAATTTGATGCCTTACTCAAAGAAACCACAATTGAAGAGATTGACTTTGCGATTGGACGAACTGGTAAAATCACACCGAGGGCAAAGGTGACACCTATTTCTCTTGCCGGAACCACAGTCACTTACGCCACCTTACACAACCAAGACTATATTGACCAACTCGGTGCAGGGATTGGAGCAAAAGTATTAATTTCCAAACGCGGAGAAATCATACCCGCTGTTGAGAAAGTAACAGTTCCTCCAAAATCTGTTTTTGTATTACCCAAAGAATGTCCTGCTTGTAAAACCAAACTAACAAAAGTAGACGACTCCGTTGATTTTTTCTGCACCAACCGCAATTGTCCAGAACGTAAACTAAACCAACTCATATTCTTTTGTTCCAAAAAACAAATGAACATCGAAGGACTCGGCGAAAGACAAATTCAAATTTTCTTTGAAAAAGGTTGGGTCAAAGACATTCCAGATTTATACACATTAAACAAATACAAAGACACCATATTAGAGTTAGATGGTTTCGGAGAAAAATCAGTCAAAATCATTTTTGATGCGATCGAAAAATCGAAAGAAAAAGATTTTCGTTTCACTTTACCTTCGATTGGACTGAATGAAGTAGGACCCAAAGTCACAGAAATTCTCATTGAACATGGATTTGACTCTTGGGAAAAACTTGTTACTCTTTCCAAATCCAAAAATGCCGAAGAAGAATTAACCTCCATTCACGGCATCGGACCAAGAACAGTTGTTGCCTTACTTGCCCATCTAAAAGACAAAGAAACACTAAAACTCGTTAACACTCTTATCAAACTCGGCCTTAAATTCCAAGCAGACGAAACAGAAAAAAGCGACATACAACCGTTTGTTGGTCAAAGTTGGTGTGTTACAGGAAGTTTCGAAAACTTCCAACCTAGAGATATCGCAATGGACCTCATCACCAAACATGGTGGTAAAAAAGTTTCTGGCGTCTCTTCCAAAACCACTCATCTACTTTATGGCCCCGGTGCTGGTTCGAAACTCGAAAAAGCAACTGAACTCGGTGTGACTTTGGTATCAGAACCGGAGTTTTTAAAGTTATTGAAAAAAGAAGGGATTCCACTTCCATAAAAGGATTCCTGCTCTGACTCGCGAGTTTGTGTCATCCATACCCATACATGACGACTTCAGTACTTTAATAAAAACAATTATCCACGATGAGTGGGCGCCTCGAATCCGTTAGTTGATTGATACCGAATGCAATAACGACCGCGCTATTCGCTCCAATCTTTCCGATCTGTTTCTAGATAAAAATAATTTACTTCATGGAAAGGATTTCCGCTACTATCGCTGGCGCGGATGTAAGATTCTAAAAATTAGACACTATATTTCAGATGTTTTTTTATGTATTGTGATTAATCACTACAAACATTTTCCCATTGCAAACCAGTCGTCTGAAATTCTGTATCTAAAGGAAATGTAAGATTAAATTTTTCTTTAAGAATTTTTATTAATTCTTTAGGTGATTTGATAATCGATTTATTGGCTAAACCATACTTATCCCTTTCAGATAATTCTCTATTGACGAGTGTGTGTCTTTTTCCGTCCTCTCCAGCTTGTGCCACTATCAAACGATCTTTAAAATGTGATTTTGGGTGATTACTGGTGTACCAATTTGCTAGTACACGATCAATTTCAGGCATTTCCTCTAATGTAAATTCACATACATCGACCCAGCCATTTGGAAATAGAATTTGATGGAAATATTTATTATTTTCATATACAATTCTTCTTGTTTCGTGTTTGGTTTTCTGTTCAGTATCTTTAATTAATTGTATTGCTGATGTTAATGATACTCCACCAACTCCAACATCAGTGAACCATGTATTTCCGGATAGCTCGACTCTTAGAAAAACATGAGTTCGAGGAGGAATAAAATCCCTAGGTTTATCTAAACGAACTCTAGCACTAATAGGAGTTACTTCAAATCCTAATTTGCTCAGAACACTCAAAAGAAGTCCATTTTGTTCAAAACAATAACCGCCGCGTTTCTGAATTATTAATTTCTCAAAAACTGCATCCAAACTAATATCAATATTTTTTCCTAACAAAATATCCAAGTTTTCGAAAGGGATATTACGAACGTGTGCCAAAGTAATATTGTTAAGCAAATCCAGTGAGGGAACACGTGAACCCCTATATCCAATGCGATCAAAATACGCATCTAGAAATTTTTTTATCATTCAAAAGTCAATTCCTAAATTTTTTTCATTATGTTTATGTATTACTTTCAAAAGTAAATTACTTTTCTAGGCAATGCAGATAAGGTAATAGCAAATACAACTTATCTCGTCACTGAGTGGAGCGGCAGAATGATTTGTTACTATTATGCAACGTTTTCATTAATTAGTTTTGGCCTTATTAAGATTTTCGCAAGAAATATAATTCCTCCAAAAGGATATGAGATTTCCTCTACCTGACTTTCGGTTCATTTTTTTCAAACATGTTCAATTATAAAAAACTGCGGGCGAATATATGCAATGCGTTTAGCCCCCACATTGTGAATTATCCGACTTGCAATTAGCCACCGCCTGTACGCTATCCGAATAGCAAATAGCTCCTTGCCATCTCCAATCTTACGTAAACCGTGAGAGAGAAAATGTCATATATTATCCATTCCCGTATTAGGCGGTTAAACGAAATACAAATACATATCTTTTTTGATTGTATAGGATATTCGAATTTCACGTATACTTCTTTGATTTATCGGAACTACAGATACATAACTCGCAAATTAAAACGATTGACTGTATAATTAGGTAGCATCCTCAAAATCGATTCTGTCTGCATTCAGCGTCTAAATTGACTAACATTATCTTCCTTACTATAATATTAATGAGAATTAGGCTCGTACCATCGATCACATTTAAATTCGTCAGAGCGAACGTAATTTTCACGATCAGATCTTTGTAACCAATAGCACTCGGCATCTTCTCGGCTACCTGGCCATATGTCATTTTCCCAATGGCCAGACTGCATATGGTGAAATTTGCCAATTACCTGTTCTCCATTATCGGATCGAACGAGGTGATCAATGATGTAATCCTGGACAATACCATCGTCCAAAAAAACAACTAACACGATTTTTTCCTTTCTTAAGTAACTCTTTCTATTACCTTCTTCTTCAAGTTCATACACAGTGTTTAAATATTCGTATATTTTCCCAATGGGAAAACTTTTTCCAAAGATCTTTTTTTTGATTTTCCTTTTAAAAGTTTCAATTCTAGAAGGTCCTTCTGGAAACATTTCAAGTAGATTACTCTCCGTAGTGATTCCAGGAATCGGAAGTTTAGTTCCGTCAAAAAGAAATTTATTATGTTTATATTTATGCTCATCTGTCTCAGTATAGACTACCGGCTCAGGCTTACATAAGAGAATCATAATAAAAAACAAAACTAAATAAATAATTTTAAATCTCAACTACTAGTCAGTCCTAAAAACTCTACAAACATCAATGATATATTCTTAATATGGCTAAAAAATATAACATCCATTTTTCATAATCTACTTTATTTCCACTTCCATTGATCGAATGAATGCCAGTTGCATCTAACCACCTAAACGCAATCACGATAGAACCCACATGTGAACACTAAAAACAAGGTATAAGGATTCAAATTCCATAATGTTTGCAGACAGATGTACCAACGAATTGAAAACAAATGCTTGAACCTATGGGAGAAGACCAAAAATGTCGGTATGATATTTATAGAGATGTATATGGTCATTAAAATATGACCAACTTCTATAAAATAGAGTTTGTTAGGATACAAGTATATAAAAGAATAAAAAACGATTCTACAAAAATATAACGATAAAGAAACGGAAGAGGTCAAAACAAAAATCGTGAATCCAAAAACCTTCATTCAACCTATCCCCTTGCCCATTGAAACGAATCAGGATCTTAATCGTTTAATTATTACTTTAATTAAACCCCATTGAGCTGGAATTAAAAATGGCCAAATGTAATATACCATACATATTACTAGCCCCATTCCCCAATAAATTTCTAGATAAAAAGAAATCTTAAATAAAAATAAAATTAACAAATAACATGCAAAGCATATGCTTTGAATCAATAAAATACCTAACCAAAATGCTATAAAATTAGTTTCAAGAAATTTCTCTTCATCATTAGGAATAACAATTTTATTCTTATTATAGTGATTAAACATAAATTTAACTATAATTCAACTTAACTCAACGGATAGGTAAAATGCACCACTTCCTCTGGTAATCCGCCCGTTGCTCTATAAAAATCTAGAGCATAATCATCCACCAAATCTGCTTGGACAAATACTTCTTCGGCTCCCATTTTTTTACAGTAGGAGTTGATTCCTTGGATAAGTGATTTGCCAATTCCTTGGCGTTGGTATTTGGTAAGGACAGCTAAGTCAAAAATATAAACTAAAGGTTTTTCAGAATAATATTGGCGAAGTGTATAAGCAGTCAAACCACCAATCACTTGACTCTGAAAGATTGAAACAAAAACAAAAAAATCATCACGTGCCAACAAGGATTGCAAATAATCTTCGTTCGGCATTTGAAAGTTTTTCATTTCAAAGACATCTTCAAAGACTCGAATGAGTTCAATAAAATGATTTAATTCATTAGAGGACAGTTTTTTAATTTCTATATTATCCATATTCACTCTTTCAATTAAATGTTTATATCCGAATTACATATAGCCGCAGACTTAATCGATCTTTGAATCTTCCAATAGAATGCTTATATACGAATAGCGCATATTCGCAGTAGGGGGTTTAGACTTTTATATATCAATTTTACTTTTCATTCACATTCTTATATACGTAATGCGTATATATGCGCCTGTTATTGGTAATTACTTCAAACGCTCCAACACACCTTTTCGTTTTACAATATTTTTATAGTCCCATTGGATCTTTTTTGCCTGGCTGAGCCAAAGTTTCAGGTCTTTTTTCTTGATTTGACTAACATCTGTATAACGGACTTCGGCGGCCATAAAACTTCCTTCCGGCGTGAGTCCATCCACTTCAAAACTTTGGCCACTCCAGAAAAGAAGGCGAATACAAGTTTTTAATTTGCTATAACCAACAATAGGATTCCCATCTAAAAACCAAACGGGATGAGCATGCCATATTTTTTTCAGAGCTTTTGGGAGATGTAGATTAATTTCTCCATAAAGAAGATTACAAATCTCTTTATCTGTCGGGGACTGTGATTGATTATATATTTCGATTTCTTGACTCATAGAGAAACTCGCTTCTAAAATCAATTCTGAAAATTGAAACGATCAAAAATAACTTTTATTCGATTCATAGCAGACAATAAAAAAAATTTCCGACCAAGGACCCACTACCAATCGAATGAATTCAATTCATAGTGGGTAAAGTTCAATTGTTTGGTTTCAACTCATCCGGAATCTTACATTATTTACAAATTTTCTTTACGGTTGAGACAACTTTAACATCTACAGTTGGCCAAAGTTTACTCACACCATCGGATCCTTTATGTAAGTCATTACACTCGGCATTTAATTTACTAAGCCCAGATTGAAGACCAAGACCAACAACATCTACTGTTCCGATTACCTCAACCACTTCCCCTTTCCATACAAAAGAAACTGGTACTGTTGTTTTAGCATTTCCGAATCTCAGATTCAGTTTCGCGGAACCAGTTTCACCTTCTGAAATATCAGAGAACGTACCCGAAATTTTTTTATTTCCTTTCACAGATCCAAAAAAGAATTTTTTGATTTTTCCATCACGGTCAGGCACACCTGAATTAACTGAAGAAGAATCAATCTGAAACTGGATAGATTTTACAGCACCAAACTTTGATTTATCTTTTTGTTTCCCAACGACTTTGATAGAATCAAACTTTCCTTTAACACCTGTTTTCTCAGTAAACTTGAACGCTGTCCACTCTAAAGAGGTTTGGGCCGGGTCGTATTCATATATACAATTCTCTTGTGCAACCAACTGAGAGATGGCGCTGAGTGCGATTAGTACCAAAATGGAATTAAAAATTTTCATGGAAACCTCTACTGGAAAATAGAAAATGTAGAACAACGTTTTGTCAAGTGGAGTCTAAGACTCGAATCACAATTCGCATGTTAAAATTTCTACACACGTTGGTATTTCACTTCAAGAACCAACTCTTCAAAAAAAAAGAAGAAAGTCTCTCCGTCAGGCTCACTTCCATGAAAGATTTGGCAAAATCTGTTTTGGATTTTTTCTCAGAATCACTCAATATTCAATCGTTTCCAAGCCAAATCATCGAAGGTTTCCGGTCTTTACGTAGCAAGTACAGACAAGTTACAAATCAAAATTTTTATGATTTCCTATTCGCCGCTTCACACCAGTATAAGGTTCGCCTAAACATTGTTCAAAAAACATTACAAGACATAAGACCTTATATTACCGATGGTTCCCCTTTCGTGTTCCAAGTGACGAATGAAACAAACCTCATACCAGAATTTTATGCAATCTTACGTTATAAAACATCTTCCTATCGAATCAAAGTCCTCAATCAAATTGATTCTGACGAAGAATGGTATTCAGAAAAAGAACTACTAAAACTCATCGGAATCAAATCAAACAAAGAATATGTAGATTGGGTAATTGCTGAACCAACATTTCCATTTTCAACAAATAGAGATATGTCGAAAGATGATTCTCCAGTTAAAAATGCTCTTAAACAAATTTCCCATTTGATTCGAATGGAATCCCAAGATGTTTGGATCGTTTTTATTTATGGGATTGGAATTGGAATTTTATCTTTGGTCGTTCCTGTTGCAACGTCTTCATTAGTTAACATAGTAGCTTTCGGAGTTTTGCTCCAACCTGTCATCATATTAACATTGTTAGTTGTCTTTTTTCTTGGATTTGCAGGTGCCATGCAAACCATTCAAATCTATGTAGTGGAAATTTTACAAAGACGTGTGTTTGTTAGGATAGCTACAGAGTTTGCTGTCAAATTTCCAAAAATCCGCCAAGATTCCTTAGATAAACACCATAGCCCAGAACTCGTGAACCGTTTTTTTGATACCATGACCATTCAAAAATCCATACATTCCTTGTTAGTTGATGGTTTATCGGTTATTTTGACAACCGTCATTGGTTTTATTTTGATTTCGTTTTATCATCCTATTTTTATCGTATTTTCTTTTCTCATTTTGTTCATTGGTGGTTATTGGGTTACTTATCGATTGGGCAAACCAGCTGCCGAAAACTATATCAAAATTTCAAAAGAAAAATATAAAGTAGCAGCTTGGTTAGAAGAAATATCAAGACACTCTGCTCTTTTTCATTCTACATTTGGTTCAAATTTTGCTTTGGACAGAGCCGATTCGTTTATCAGGGATTATTTGTATGCAAGGAAAAAATACTTTTTTAACTACATACGCCAAATCATAGGTCTTGTCGGAATCCAGGCCTTAGCAAGCGCCATTGTACTAGGATTAGGTGGTTATTTAGTCATCCATAGACAACTTACAATCGGTCAATTGGTTGCAGCAGAACTTGTGATTGCAAAGGTTCTCAGCGATATATCTAAATTTGGAAAACAATTGGATAGTTTTTACAGTTTGATTGCGGCTGTGGATAAGATTAATTCGGTTTTCAATCTACCCACAATTCCAGTGAAAACAGTGGAATTTGAAATTCCCGAAGGACCAATCCAAGTGCAACTCTCTGGAGTCCATTATTCCCTTACGAATGGTCACAAAATTTTTAATCAATTTAATTTAAAAGTATCACCAGGTAAATCTATTGGTATATCGTCTAATACTCCTTATGATGCACATATCCTATTAGATTTGATAAGTGGGGTAAGAACTCCAACATCTGGAATCGTAGAATACAATCACCAAAACATTCATGAAGTTTCTAAAGAACAGATTCATTCTTTCACCTTTCTCATCCGAGGAAATGAAATTTTTGAAGGAAGCATTTTGGAAAACATTCGAGTGGGAAGAGAAGAAATATCCTTAATTGAAATTCGTGAACTTTTAGAAACGTTAGGAATTTGGGAAACAATTCAAATCCTACCAAATGGAATTCATACTCCACTCTTAACTTTTGGTCATCCTTTTGATTCAATACAAACAACGATTATTTCTCTCGCAAGAGCAATGATTGGAAAACCAAAACTATTGTTAATCGATGGAAACTTGGATCTATTACCTCCATCTCTCCTCAATTCTGCACTCAAAATTCTTTTACAAAAAAACAAAGAATGGACTCTATTTATCGTTTCCAAATCACCTACTGTTCTTTCTCAGATGGACCAAATATTAAGATTAGAAAATGATTCACATTCCATAAAGGTAAATTCTTAAAGTTGGCTTATGAAAACTGATATGTCACAAAAATGGAAACTACATAAAAATCTACCTTCATATCGATTGGTGCAAACAGCTTTACCCGCACAAAGTCTAGCTTATCTTCTCACCATCATATTCTTTTTAAGTTTTCTCATCTTATTGTACGTACCTTGGCAACAAACAACGATGGGATTTGGTAGAGTTGTTGCATATGCTCCCCTAGACCGTCAACAAGTCATTGAATCTCCCATTAGTGGACGCGTTGTGAAATGGCATGTACATGAAGGGACTCGTGTGAGAAAAGGTGATCCTATCATTGATATCTCTGATAACGATCCCAACTTTATCAATCGAATTCGTGAGGAAAGAAATGCACTCTTACAACGGTTAGAAGCAGCAAGATCCAGAGAAGACAACATTCGATCACGAATCATTAGTTTACGTTCTTCTCGTGGCAGTGCTGTGGATGCCGCAGATTCCAGAAGGATGATGGCAAAAGATCGAGTCCGTGCCAGCGAACAAGCAGTAGATGCCGCAAAAGCTGCGTTAAAAACAGCAAACCTCAATCTTGATCGTCAAAAACAATTATGGGAAAAAGGCCTTACCTCCAAACGAACATTGGAACTGGCAGAACTAGAACATACCAATGCCGAGACGGGTCTTGATCGTGCAAAAGCAACTTATGATGCAGCCATTAAAGAAGAAAGGGCCTTATACAGTGATACAGGAAAAGTAGCACAAGATGCAGAAGCGTCGATCAATGATGCCAAGGCTTCCTTAGCTTCTGCGCAATCGGAAGTAGCACGTGTTTTGGAAGACTTACCAAAGTTAGAGGCTCGGTTATCAAGACAAGAAAACCAAGAAATATTTGCACCGAGGGATGGAACCATTATGCGAATTTTGGTAAATCCTGACACACAACAAGTCAAAGAAGGAGATGGAGTAGCGATCCTTGTTCCCGATGCAGAAGACAAAGCAGTGGAACTTTTTATCTCCGGCAACGATATTCCGCTCGTAGGTGAAGGAAGAAAGGTTCGTTTACAATTCCAAGGATACCCAGTTTTACAAATCAGCGGTTGGCCGGAAACTGCCGTAGGAACTTTTGGAGGAACGGTCAAACTTGTTGATATCACAGACAATGGATCTGGAAATTTCCGAGTCCTTGTCATCCCAGATCGAGATGATCGTAAGTGGCCGTCCAGTCGTTATCTCAGGCAAGGTGTGAGAGCCAAAGGTTGGATTTTTCTTAATCGTGTCAGTGTTGGTTATGAACTTTGGAGAAGGTTTAATGACTTCCCACCAAACTTACCAATGGATGATCCAGAGATGAAATCATTGTTAGATGAAACTGGAAGTGGGGATAAGGTCAAATGAAATCAAAATTCAAACAATCTTTACTTGCAATCCTTTGTCCATTTGGAATGTTTTTTTCCTTTGTCTTAGAAGCTGATCCAACACGAGATCCCTTTGAATCTTTACATGGTCCCAATATTTATTCTCAAGACTATATCAACCAACAACCAGGAGTTCTTACTTTAGAAGAACTTTTAAAGTCTGTTGAAAAATCTTATCCACTAGTTCTTGCCGCAGAAAAACTTTTATCAGAAGCCGAATACAACTATCTAGCAGCTGAAGGTGCATTTGATTTACAATTTAAATCCATGGGAACCACAAAACCAATGGGTTATTATACAAACAATTCAGCTGATGCAATGTTTGAAAAACCAACTCCACTTGGCGGAACTTCTTTTTTTGCTGGTTATCGCATTGGTCGGGGAACCTTTCCGGTTTATGATGGAAAAAGAGAAACGAATGATCATGGTGAAATTCGGGCGGGTGCCATCTTTCCCCTGATGCGCAATCGTGAGATTGATAAAAACAGAGCCGATATCAAAAAAGCGGACCTAGACCGTAGACTCGCAGAACTCTCCATTCAAAAATTAAAAATCGAAGTCATTAAAGAAGCAACAAAACGTTATTGGAAATGGGTCGCCAGTGGCCAAGAATATTTAGTCAACAAAGACTTGTTAGCAATCGCAAAGAACAGGCAAAATCAAATTACCGAAAGAATCAAGTTAGGTGACATTCCGAAAATGGAAGGAACAGAAAATGACCGAGCAATTTTGCAAAGAGAATCTCAATTTGTTTCTGCAGAACGAGAGATGCAAAAAGCGGCCATCGATTTGTCTTTATTCCTACGTGCACCTGATGGGAATTTAATCCTTCCTACAACAAACAGATTGCCCATAGGATTTCCAAAACCTATTGATTATAAAAAAGTGGAATTGGAAAAAAGTATCAAACTGGCTTGGAAGTATCGACCGGAATTACAAGACTTTGAATTCAAACGAGATAAAGTTCGCGTAGACCAAGATATGGGTTATAACTCGTTAAAACCACAAGTGGATTTAGTGGTTGCTGGATCACAAGACTTTGGTCCAGGTTCTGTCACAAGAGCAAAACCAGAACTAGAAGCCTCTCTCATCCTCAACCTCCCCATCCAAACCAAAAGACCGAGAGGGATGATTGGAGCAGCTGAAGCAAAGATTGCCCAACTCGACCAAGAACTACAATTTTCAAAAGATAAAATCAAAACAGAAGTACAAGATTCCATTTCAGAGGTGATTGCCTCGGCAAAACGTGTAACTGTTACTCAAAATGAAGTGGAACTAGCAAGAAAGTTAGAAGAGATGGAACGTGAACGGTTTGCCCTTGGTGATTCTACTCTTCTATTCGTGAATATTAGAGAACAGACAAGTGCCGAAGCCGCTGTTCGAGAAATTAAGGCATTGTACGATCATCATGTGGCCATTGCCCATTTCCAAGCCTCTACGGCTTCCATTTTGCAAATTTCTCCCTTTCCGTAGTTTGTTTTATTGTTCAGAAAAAAAAACGACTTTCACTACTCCGTGAATCTCTAAACTTTTCCCTAAAGAAGGTATCTATGCACGGGGAAGAGTCACTATTACAAGACATTGGTCTCAGTATTATTTTCGCAACAGTCTTAAGTCACATCGCAAGAGTACTCAAACAACCGTTAATTTTAGGTTATATCATCGGTGGGGCCATGCTCGGTAAAGAGATGGGGTTTGAACTTGTCACGAACGAAGCAAGTATCGAACTCATTTCAGAAATCGGACTCATCTTACTTCTCTTCATCATCGGATTGGAAATCAATTTGGCCGAACTCGCAAAAATGGGTAAGGCTATGTTTACTTTGGGAATCCTTCAGTTCACTCTTTCCGTTGCTTTTGTGTATTCTGTGTTTCCTTTTTTTGGTCTTCCTATTGGATCTGAAAAGTTTGACCTTCTTTACATAGCCGTTGCACTTTCTCTTAGTTCTACGTTAATCGTTGTTAAATTACTACAAGATAAAGTTGAAATCAACACCCTCTCAGGAAAATTGACGGTTGGGGTTTTGGTATTCCAAGACATCTGGGCCATTTTGTTTATGGGGGTCCAACCCAACTTAAACAATCCAGAAATACTAAAAATTCTATCTTCTGTTGGGATCATTGTTTTACTTATTGCCTTTAGTTTTAGTGTCAGCCGTTATGTTTTGGCCAAGTTATACAAAGCCTGTGCTAGTAGCCCGGAACTTATCCTTTTAACCTCTATTATGTGGTGTTTTCTTGTCTGCGGGATCGCAGGAGAAGCAGGACTTTCCAAAGAAATGGGTGCACTCGTTGCTGGTATGAGTATCGCTGCTTTCCCTTATGGAGCAGATGTAATTTCCAAACTGATTGGAATTCGCGACTTCTTTGTGACTCTATTTTTTGTGGCCCTGGGACTAAAAGTACCTCTTCCAAGTTTGGAAGTGATTGGGCTTTCTGCAGCCATCATTGCTCTTATGTTATTTGTAAGAATGATTACCATTGCCCCTGTCATCATCAAACTCAACAAAGGGGTTCGAAATGGTTTCTTAACTGCACTCAACCTAGCACAGATTTCAGAGTTTTCGCTCGTTATTTTAGCGTTAGGTGCTGGATTTGAACATATCACTCCAAAATTGCAAGCAGTGATTTTAACTTCGACCATCATTGCATCAGTTCTCTCCACTTACATCATTATGTTTAACCATAATATCGCTGCGACATTCGAAAGATTACTCGCTCGTGTTGGTATCACTGACCAAGCGGAAGAATCTGGAAAAGAAGATAAAGCAGGTCACGGGGGGCATGGCGACGGAATGGTGCGAGACATCATCGTCCTTGGATATTTCCGAATTGCACGTGCCTTTGTGGAATACTTAGAAGACTTATCCCCTTCACTCATCAAACGGATCATCATTGCTGACTACAACCCAGCCTTCAAAGACGAACTCACAAACAAAGGATTCCAATGGGCCTATGCCGACCTGGCCCATCCAGATTCTTTATCCCATATTGGCCTTCACGATGCATCGATGGTCATCTGCACCATTTCTGATTCCTTCTTAAAAGGAACCAATAACAACCGTTTGCTCTCTACACTCAGTAAACTTGCACCCAACGCAAAAATCATCCTTACCAGTGATGAACCTGGTGAAGCCAAAAAGTTAGTAGCGGATGGAGCACAAAAAGTCATCATCCCTGGTGTGATCACTGGAGAGTTTTTGTATGATTATATCTCTCGGGGGATGAGAAATAACGAATAAGAAAAATTTAAAATAGATTAATATTGGAACCTTATTTGATTTTGCTTCGGATTTCGTTTAAAATCTCGATCTGAATCGCCTGGATCTTCATCATTTTTGACCATTGGTCGAGTAAAAGATGATCCACTTTTTCATGTAAGGTTCTAATTTCAATCTCAGATTTTAGATTCACTTTGTAATCATTCTCTGCGCGAATTCTATCCTTTACCTCTTGTCTATTTTGACTCATCATAATGATAGGTGCTTGTATTGCGGCAACGCAAGATAAGATTAAATTCAATAATATAAATGGATATGGATCAAATGGCTTGAGATACAGATAAAAACTATTTCCAAATATCCATAGAATTAATACAGAAAAGAAAGCGATAATAAATTTCCAACTGCCCCCAAAGGATGCAACTTTGTCCGAAATTCTATCTCCAAATGTAAGTGAATCTGTTTTTAAGGAAGTATCAATTGTTAAAATTTCATTTTCATTGATACTTTTGATAACTTCTCTCTCTAAATTTTCAATGTTTCCTTTTTCTTCTTCAACTAACTGAGTAATATA
This sequence comes from Leptospira mtsangambouensis, assembly GCF_004770475.1. NCBI lineage: Bacteria > Pseudomonadati > Spirochaetota > Leptospiria > Leptospirales > Leptospiraceae > Leptospira > Leptospira mtsangambouensis. The sequence goes on along the minus strand of NZ_RQHK01000017.1, from coordinate 688,907 downwards.
CTTCATTCGAAAAATATTAAAATCATTTTTACAAATCTTACTTTGGTCATTCCAACCTGGATATTTTTCATTAATGAGTTCTACAATTTCGTTACCTATACCAAAACCACTTATTAACTGATGTTCACGAAATGATTTTTTACAAACAAAACAAATGTTATTTACCATACAATCCTTTGAGTTGATCCAATTTGATATAATCTTTTTGTCTTTTAATCTAAAGATAAGATTATGGAAGATAAAAACTTATGAGCAATGATTAATTGGTTCCTAACTTGATTTCCTCTCAAATATTTGATTCATTTGGAAATAAGCATCGATTGAGAAAGGAAAAATCGTTAAATCAAACCCTTCGCTTTAAAATCCCGAATTACCACTTCTAAATCTGCTGGTGAATCCACACCCAAGTTGGCTTTATCAGAAAGATAAACTCCAATGGTAGATCCATTTTGCAAAGCACGAAGTTGTTCTAATGATTCTACCGTTTCCCAATCAGAAGCTGGCAATTGGTTGTACTGCATTAAAAATTCTCTTTCATAGGCATAAATTCCTAAATGCCGATGGTAAGTTGCCTCTCCCTTAAAAGAAGCGGGGATCGGAGAACGTGAAAAATAATTGGCACGTCCGTTTCTGTCAAAGACCACCTTTACTTTGTTAGGATCTTTTGGATCTTCTGAGGAAGTAAAAGGAACCGCCGCTGTGGTCATTTCCCAATTTCTATGTTTGGTTTTTAAATCCAAAACCCCATCCATGAGGTTTGGTTCCATCCCGGGTTCGTCCCCTTGGATGTTCAGAATGATTCCGTAATCTGGAAATTTTTCTGCGACTTCGATGATACGATCCGTGCCAGTTGGATGGTCGGGACTTGTGAGAACCGATTCCCCACCAAAAGCAATGACGGCCTCATGAATTCGTTTGTCGTCAGTGGCCACCACCAAACGGTGGATAGATTTGGAAAGAGATGCGTGGTGGTAAGTCCACTGGATCATTGGTTTTGTACCAATGAGGGCCAGTGGTTTTCCGGGGAGTCTTGTGCTCGCGTAGCGCGCAGGGATCACACCGAGGATTTGGTCGGACATAGTCCTAGTTTACCAAGAACTCGGTAAAGTAAACCTCTTTGATTTTTCCATTGGTCAAAATATGATTTAAGTGGGCTTTGATTTCCTCACGTAAATCCAATTGGTTGGTAATGGATTTTAAATCGTCTTTTGTTTTACGTGCAATGACAAGGTTAATGATGTTTTGCATTTGTGCCACACGTGCAGCAAGTTCCGCAGAAAGTGCAGGTTGACCCGATTCAAATCCAAGAGACATCTTTAACTTCACAAAGTGTGACTCACCAACATCAGAAGTATTCACTCTAAATTCTTCTTGAAATGTGTAAACTTCCAAAGGAGGGGGAGCTTTCACAAGAGAGATATTCTTTTGTTGTTTAAACACACTTGTTGCAGTTTTTTGAGCAACAAACATCGATATTACGGTTACAATGATAATCCCAAAAATGGCAGCAGCAATGTACAATAACCATTTTACAATGGGGGACATCCCTGTGGAGGCGGTACTACCTTCGGCTAACCCACCTTCTTCTTCATCTACTTCACGGTCACCCATGTTAAAATTCTCCTTCTACATTTGTTTCAGTGTTCGGTAAACGAGTGTCAGGTAGTCCGTATTTACTTTCCCCTGGTGCTCGTTTGGTAGACTTCTCTGTCAGAATGATGATATCCACTCTACGATTGAAAGCTTTTGCTTCCGGTGTGCCTTCATTCTCCAATACAAGAGGTCTATAGGATCCAAAACTAACCGCTTGGAACCAACTTGGTTCAATTTCTTCTGAATTGATCATAAAAACAGTAGCATTCACAGCTCTTGCTCCCGCCAAATCCCAGTTATTGATATATTCTCTTTCTTCACGGCCAGGACGGTTTACAGGATTGACAGCATCGTCATCACTATGTCCTTCTACTCGAACAAATCGTTCGAGCCCTTTGATAAGCCCAGCTGCTTTTCGTAATGTTTCTCGGATTGCAGGTGTTAGGATGGCCGAACCAGGATAAAAATAATCAGCTCCCACAAGGGAAATCACAAGTCCTCTTTCGTTTTCCGAAATTCGAACTTTTCCTGCTTCTACTTCAGGTTTAAAAACTTCTTGGGCATCTTTTTTGGATTTAGAAAGGTTACGCCCTACCACTTGGGAAGGAAGAGACTCAATTTGCATTCCCATCTCTTCCAAAGAACCTTTGGATAGTGTTTGTCCCCCAGTGAAAAATCCTGTAGTGGATTTGAATGCAGATAAAATGATCTGCATCTCCTTTGCATCTGTTTTCCCTGTTGTATACAAAAGGATAAAGAAACAAAGGAGAAGTGTCACCATGTCCCCATAAGTTGCCATGAACTCGGGAACCTTTTGGATGCACTCAGGACATTTTTCTTTTTTAGACGCCATAGTTTAGATATTAATCTCCGTCGTCTTTGAGTGCTGTTCTTTCAGCAGGAGTTAAGAAACTCGCAAGTTTCTCTTTTACAATCCTTGGGTTGTCCCCGGATTGAATCGATAAAGTTCCTTCCACCATAACTTGTTTGATCACAAGTTCATCTTCCGATCGTCTCGTAAGTTTTCTCACAATCGGTGCGGCAAATAAGTTCTGAGCAAGTGATCCGTACAATGTGGTAATGAGGGCTGTCGCCATACCTTGTCCGATGGCACTTGCATCCCCACCACCTAAGTTCTTTAACATCCCCACAAGACCCACAAGGGTCCCAAGCATCCCGAACCCTGGCGCAAAACCAGCGTAAGCATCCCACCAAGAGCGACCATAAGCATGCCTTGTGGCCGTGTTCCCAATTTCGGTTTCCATAATATTTCGAACGAGTTCCGGATCCGTTCCATCCACTACGAGTTGGATTCCCTTCTTTAAAAATTCTTCTGGTAGTTCATTGATATCATCTTCTAAGGCAAGTAAACCTTCACGACGAGCTTTTTCAGAAAAACTAACGAGTGTCGTAATGAGACCTGGTAAGTCTGAGGGAGGATTTTGGAAGGCTTTTTTGGTAACGGCTCCCACTCCAATGGTAGAGGTCCAAGGAAAAGAAATGATCGTGGCGGCGGCGGCCCCACCAAATGTAATCATCACTGAGGGAATATCGATAAGGTCTGTTAATGCAAGACCACCCGAAACCACCCCAAGTAACATCAAGGCCGCTCCAAGGGCCAAACCAATGACTGTAGCTATATCCATTTCTTATGTTTCCTCAGGCCTTCTTTCAGTGACTCGAGGGAGGTTGTGGATTCTCGTTTGGTAAACAATTACCTTTTCCACAACTTCCGCGACAGGCTCTTGTACAATGAACTTTTTCTCATTCACAAGAGTGATGATCGTATCCGGATTTGCTTCAATGGTCTCAATCAAATCTGCATTGAGAACAAATTCAGCACCTTTGAGTCGATGTAAAATGACCAAGAGATCCCCCTTCAGAGATTTCTATTTATGTCTATCGACTACCTTTCGAATTTCGCTTACGAATTTTTCTTCCGTAAATCGATTGATGGAATTTTGGAAATCTCCGCGTTTGAAATGGATCTTCTCAGCCCTTTGGATGGCCTCATTTAAGGATTTTACGGTCTGTTCTTTGAAAAATACCCCAGTTCTGTCTTCTTTGACCGATTCCAACGCACCCCCCTTCCCGTAGGCGATGACAGGTGTGGCATAGGCTTGCGACTCAACAGGAGTGATTCCGAAGTCTTCCATTCCAGGAAAAATAAACCCTCGTGCTTTTTTGTATAGCTCTACCACCTCTGTACGAGGGAGTCCCTTTTTCCAGAGGATGTTTTTCGGTAAATTTTTGACGAGTTTCCCCTCTTCTTGGCCCCCACCCACAAGGATGAGTGGTTTTCCGTTTTCGCGGAAGGCTTCAATGGCTAGGTCAATTTTTTTATAAGGGGCAAAGGCCGAGACCATCAAGTAATAGTCATCTTTTGAAACATCATGAACTCGGAAGTCTTGGGGTAAACAGGGAGGATACACAATTTTATAATCACGTCGATAATACTTTTGGATCCGTCTTCCCACAAAATGCGAGTTACATGTAAAATAATCCACGCGATTGGCAGATGCGGCATCCCAAGTACGTAGGTAATTGGCAATGGTTTGTAAAAGAAAAAATTTAATACCTTTCCGACCAGGAAAATAATCATAATACATATCCCAAACGTACCGCATGGGGCTATGGATATAACTCAAATGGAAGGTATCAGGATGAGGAATGACTCCTTTGGCCACACAGTGCGAAGAACTAATCACCACATCATATCCTTTTAAATCCAATGATTCGATGGCAGTGGGGAAAACAGGTAAATAGTAACGATAGTATTTTTCTTTGAATGGAAGATTGTTTGTGAAAGCCGTTGTGATCTTTCTATTTTCAATCCTTTCGTTTAATTTTCCTTTGGAATAAAAAAGAGTAAATAAATCCGCTTCTGGAAATGCTTTTAATAAACTATCGAGTACGATTTCGCCACCGCGCATACCGGTGAGCCAATCATGTATAATTGCAACTTTCATTATTCTTGTGGTCCAATCCTTCTTCCCGTAATTGGCGTTGTACGTCCGTAATACGATGCTGTAATTAAAAAAGGAATCGGCATGGTGTTTTCTAAATTTCTAGAACTTTCCATATAACGCCTTCCTTCTTTTCCAATGGTTTCTGCGTCCTTCACAGTCGCAAGAAGTTCATCATACATTTCTGTACTCCCGATTAATTTGGGAATTGTTCCTTCTGTATGATTTAATTTATCGGAGATGGAACGAAAATCCAATGTGATTTGTCTGAGGTCTGCCCGATTTTCTTCCATCGTCACGGAAGTGGCTTTGAAAAAATCATCAAAATAACGAGCCGAAGGCAAATAGTCGGGACTTTTTTCACCCTCACGAAACGTGGGTTTAAAAAAAGGACGTTTTCCATCAGAACTTCCTGGGTTGATATTGATGATCCTTCCTGAAAACAATGTTATGGTTTGAAAATCCACTTCATAGTTATCCCAAAGGGTCAATGGATCTTCCAAAGCAATATGTAATTCTATCGCATGATCTATGTTATGGTCGAGAAACCGGCGATCGGGTACATCAATCAGTGGCCTAGAATCGATATGGGCTACATACCCTTTTTGGATTCCTAAAATTCGAACCTCGGTCCCTTCCTTAATTCCATCAATGCGAGAGTAAAATAAAGATAACCGGTAAGGGTATTTTTTGGCAGGTCGATCTGGCTCAATGACTGTAGTGAAAAAAGCAAAGACCAAAATAGAAAAAAAAACGATCCCAGTCAGGGATTCCTTTGATAACTTTTTTGATTTCACGGCAGACTTAAAATTCTTCCTTCCAAAGAAAGAGTTGGCAAGCAGATTTTAAATGACTGAATGGGAGAAGATGAAAGCAGTCACCATCCTCAAATACGACGAATCCGAACCTCAATTGGAACTCCGTGAAAAAGAAGTTCCAACACCGAAAGAGAACGAAGTCAGGATCAAAATCCATCTTTCTCCGATCAATCCTTCTGATCTAATGTTCATCCGTGGACTGTATGGATTCAAAAAAAAAGCTCCTGTCTCTGCAGGGTTTGAAGCCAGTGGAATCGTCGATGCCGTAGGCAGTGCCATCAAAACTTTAAAAGTAGGAATGAATGTGTCTTGTGTGGCTCCGCAAAATGATGGGTCCTGGGCAGAATATATGATCACTACAGAAGACAACTGTTTGCCGTTAGTGGATGGAGTGAGCCTTGACGAAGGGTCTAGTTTTTTTGTAAACCCTATGACTGCTTGGGCTATGGTTTCCAAAGGTTCCAAAGAAGGCCATCCTGCTATGATCCAAACGGCAGCTGCCAGTGCCTTGGGTAAAATGGTGGTTCGACTTTGTAAAGAACGTGGAATCCCTTTAATCAATGTTGTGCGAAAAAAAGAACAAGAAGATAGTCTTTTAGAAATTGGTGCAGAAAACATTTTAAACTCCACTTCTCCCAACTACCAAAAAGATTTATTCAAAATCTCTAAAAAACTAAATGCAACTTATGCGATTGATGCAGTGGCAGGGGAAACAGCGCAGTCCCTCGTAGAATGTATGCCATATGGATCAAAAGTAGTTTGTTATGGAGCTCTTTCCGAAAAACCATTTGCCGTAAATTCAGGGATTATCCTTTTTCAAAACAAAAAGATCGAAGGGTTTTGGTTGTCTTCCTGGATTTATGAAATTGGTTTAGAAGAATTTCAGAAACAAGCAAAAGAAGCACAAAAGTATTTAAAAACTGTTTTCCAAACCAAAATCAACAAACGATTTAAATTTGAAGAATACAAAGAAGGTTTGGAATTTTACAAACAACATATGACCGAAGGGAAGGTAGTATTTGGTCCGTAGATATTTATTTTTATCTTTAGTTCTTTTTTCATTCGTTTTTGTCCATTGTCTAAGTGATACAAAAAAGAACTTAGAAAGTTTAAAGGCCTGTCAGTTTGATTTGGTGGATGTTCGTGTGGACCTCAAACCAAATCCAAATTTTCCATTAATTCCCTTAGTGGATTTGTATCCGCAAGTTTCAGTGGTCAATCCAAACAACACCAAAGTCTCCATCTATCAATTTGATTTGGAGATAGAACTTGTGACTCCTAAAGGAAAAGAATACATAGGAAAACTCCAAAACGAAACGCCTCTCGAAGTAGAACCAAACTCTGAGGCATTGGTGGTTTTGAAACTTGTTCCTGAACAAAAAGGTTCAATTCTACCCAAACTTCTTATGTTAGCAAAACAACTATCAGATGCAGCTAGACGAGGGGAAGATGCAGAATTCGAAATTTATGGAACGGTTCAAGTAGATAGTGCTTTTGGGAAACTTCCCATTCCCGTGAAAGAAGTTTCTCGGATCAAACTTAAAAAATGAAATTTTTCTACCTCGGGATTATCGCCCTTCTTTTTAGCATTGGAATCAACTTTCAATGCATTCAAAATCGAGATGATTTGTTTTATTCTGCAAGTGAAGGAAACCAAAAGATTTTTGAAACTTATGCTTTAAAAAACTCTTCCTGCGGTGCAAACAAACTTCCTGGTGCACTGGTGCTTGGTAGAGTTAAAATTGACGAATTAAAACTTTGTTTTAAGGCAATTGAACTGACAGATTGTAACACATGGAATACGGAAGGATATCTTCCTGACTCCTGTAAAGCAATTAGTACGAGTTTTAGATAGTTATGTGGCGGTATTTATTTGATTTATCAACTGCGGAAGTTTTTTTATTCGCATCACTAGCATTAGCCGGTCTTTTTCTACTCGTATTCGGAAAACTTAGAAAAAAAGAAACCGCCACAGGTTTAAAATCAAAACAAAACAGTAACCAGGAAGACCTTTCCAACCAGTCTTCCAACAAATCGAAAAAGGATTCCAAACAATCAAAAGATACCAATCTGAAGGTGATGGAAGTTTTTGATTACAATGGGACAAAAATCCTCCACCAAGATGGTGCTTATACAGTGAATGACCAAGGTGTGGTTACCAATTATATGAATTGGAATCTCCTTCCCGCCAAATACCAAAAAATGGTAAAGGAACTGGACAATCGGTCCTTAGGAGAAAAAGGAGAAGACTACTTTTTAGAAATGATCAATGGATTTTATTATGTTTCTCTGCCAGGCGGAAAGAAAAAAAAATATGATTCCATCCAAAGTATCCCAGCAGATATAAGAAAACGATTAGGGGTATAACAACCTCAATTTAAATAGACAATACCTCTGTTTTGTTTTTGATCTTAGAAGATTGTTTCGATTCACGTAGGAATCGTTTTGTTGCCTTTTGTTCGCGGTCTCGAAGAAGTCCTTCCTCAATCACTTTTTTAGGTGGTTTTTTTAAATCCCAAACAATCCCAAACCAACTAAGAACTTTTAAAATATAATAAGAAACATCCACTTCATACCAATAGAACCCTTGGTTTACCGATGAACAGTAATAGTGGTGGTTGTTATGCCAACCTTCACCCATCGTAAGAAGTGCCAGCCAAAAATTATTTTTACTCGTATCGCGTGAATCATACCGCACTGAACCGTAAACATGAGAAAGAGAATTAATCGTCCACGTGGCATGGCCTAAAAAGAAAGTAGAAACAGCATATCCATACACAAGCCAAGCCCAACCACCCACTAAATAGAGTAAGATGGCATACGATAACGGTGCAATCCAATGGTGACGGTCGATAAAACGTAACTCGGGATATTTATAAAAATCAGGAATGAGTTTGGCTTCATAATCATTGTAATCGTTTCTTAAAAACCAAAACATATGCGAATACCAAAATCCCTTTCGGCTGGGAGAATGGATGTCCTTTTCGGTATCTGAATACTTATGGTGGTTTCTATGGTGAGCCGCCCACCAGAGTGGACCTTTCTGCATAGCCATGGCCCCGATCCATGCCAAAACAAATTGAAACACGCGGGATGTTTTGAAGGAAGCATGTGAAAAATAACGATGGTAAGCAGCAGTGATTCCAAACATCCGAAGGAAATAGGATCCAAGGGCCAGCCCCACCAGAGACCAGGAAAAGGGAACGGTAAAAACGGTAAGGACAGTGGCTTGGACCAAAAAAAACAAAATTAGAAAAAGTAAAGGAGCCTTTTCTTTGACAATCGGCTCGACGGTTGAGGAGGAAGAATTCATTCAGGGAAACCTATATCTATTGGAGTCCTCTCATTACGTTTGGTTGCAAAAAAATTCATTCTACTTGATTCCCGATTTGCCTGTAGCACCCTGTCCATATACCCATGTCATCGAAAATCGTTGTCCAAAAATACGGTGGAACCTCCGTTGGTGACACCACTAAAATCCAAAATGTGGCCAAACGCATCAAACGTTACCACGACGAAGGCCAAAAAGTTGCCGTTGTAGTTTCTGCAATGGGACATACTACCGACGAACTTGTCGACCTTGCTGACCAAATTTCTAAAAATCCTCCCAAACGAGAAATGGATATGTTGCTCTCGACAGGTGAACAAGTCTCGATTGCTCTTCTTGCCATTGCTCTGAATGAAATTGGAGTCCCGGCACAATCCTTTACTGGTTCTCAATTAAAAATCTTAACTGATGGAAACTTCTCCAATGGAAAAATCGAAATGATCGATCGTTCTCGCATTGATGAAGCATTTAACAAAGGGAAGGTGGTGATAGTTGCCGGTTTCCAAGGAATTGATAAAGACGAAAATATTGTCACCCTTGGTCGCGGAGGAAGTGACACTTCTGCTGTAGCACTTGCTGCTGCCCTTGGTGCAGATGAGTGTGAAATTTATACTGACGTTGATGGTGTTTACACTGCCGATCCAAGAAAAATTCCTACAGCAAAGATGCATAAACAAATCACTTACGAAGAAATGTTAGAACTCGCTAGCCTTGGTGCGGGAGTCCTTCATTCTCGAAGTGTTGAATTAGGTATGAACTATAACGTGGTCATCCACGTACGATCCAGTTTCCACGACAAACCGGGAACTTTAGTGATGAGTGAGGACAAAATTATGGAAAAAATGAAAGTGAGCGGAGTAACTGCTAAAGGTGACCAAGCTCGAGTTACCATTGCCGATGTAAAAGACAAACCAGGGATTGCCGCAGAGTTATTCACTCAATTAGCAAACAAAGATGTGATTGTGGATGTCATCGTTCAATCGTCTCCAAGAGACGGAATCAATACCATTTCTTTTACCATTGCCAAAAAAGACATTTCCGCAGCAAAACCAATCATTGATGCCTATGCAAAAGATCATGGAAATGGAAAAGCAGAAATAGACGAAAACATTTCGATTGTTTCTGCTGTTGGTGTGGGGATGAAATCCCATGTAGGTGTGGCCGCTAAGATGTTCCAATCACTCGCTGAAAAAAACATCAATATTGAAATGATCTCCACCTCAGAGATTAAAATTTCCTGCGTCATCAAACAAAACCAAGCGGAAGATGCAGTAAAGGCTTTACATACTACGTTCATCGGGTAAATTTACGACCGTATGCAAAAAGGACTTCGAATGCCTCGACTTTTGATTTTATTTTTTGCATCGGTTTTTGTTTTTAGCCTCTTTTTTGCTCCCATTATCAGTTTAAGTTCTTACGAATCTTTAAATTCCGTTTTAGTGATCGTTGGACCCAAATCCATCTCAAGTTTGGATTATGAAGAAGGTGTGGAACGTTACAAAAACCTATCTCGCTTTTTTCCCAATTATCGTAAAAAAGGATCTCTTCATTCCCAAGTGGTGGATTTTCTAATCGATCGAGCTGTGGTGGACAATGCTGCCGAAGAAGAATCCATCCAGGTCAATGAAAAACGAATCGAAGCAGAAATCCAAAAACGGATGGAAGCACAAGGAATTAGTGATCTGGAACAATTCAAAAAGGCCGTCCAAACCCAATTCAATTTACCTTATGATGTTTGGTTGGAAGATCTACCTTACCAAATCAAAAAAGGCCAACTTCTACAAATCAAAGTAAGTCCGCCTTTACCTTCAGAACAAGAAGTACAAGCTTGGTATAACAAAAACAAGGCGAAGGTGGGTTCTGAATTTAGATTTAGAGAAATTGTTTTTTCACCAGCCAATTCATCTATTGATGAAGAAACAAGAGTGTTTAATGAACTCACTGAAATTCGAAACAAATCTTTAAAAGATCCTTCTTTCTTTAAACTTGTTGCTTCTGGCCCAAGAAACGAATCTCGATATCGCTTGAACGGTGGACTCGTCAACTGGGTTCCAACCTTCGAACTATACAAATCCCAACCCACAACTGCTTCTGTATTAACACAAGTAGGTGGAGCTGGAAAAATTTCAGAAGTATTCCGTGATGATCGCAAACGTTATTGTTTAGTTTTCATTGAAGGAATGCGTCCCACTCCATTAGATGCAGTCAGAAAAGGGATCCAAGGATTTTTATTTCGAGAAAAGGAACAAACTTCTTTTGAAGACTGGGTTTCCAATACACGAAAAAATTCCTCCATCTCCATCTTTGATCCTATTTATATCAAAGAATACAATATCAGCAATCCGGAAGAAAAATACAATATAGACTAATGATGAACCGGAAAGACTATAACCCAAGTTTTGCGGTTGTCTATTTGGACTCCCAATCCATTCAATTTTTAAACCAAAATTTTAAACCTGAATTATGGGAAGAATTTGTACATCGCCTCTCCAAAACATTTCCCAAAATTCAAATTCATATCAATACAAACGAATCTCTTTCACAAAAAATAAATTCCAGTGCTTTAAAAAACCAAATTTTACTCCATGACGATGTATCCAAGGAATATGAATTTCTCCTCAAATTAGGAAAAATTTTGCCAGAGTCAAAGTTTAAAGATCCAGATTGGGATGAAGTTTGTTTTTTATATTTCACTGGAATATCTCCACTTTTAGATTCTAGACTAACAGAAACAGCATGGGATCGTCATAAAAACTTTTTTAGCCAGTATTCTTATTCGGAAAATTTACCGCCAGGGCTCACACCCACGATCATCACTCGTGAATTTCTTACTTCTTTACCGGATACACTGACCACTGACATCCATTCGTTTTTTCTAAAAAACATCAACCAATATGATGTAGATATTTTTTATAAGGCACCGGACCTTCGCCAACTTCGTTTGGACTTTCGACTTTCCTCTTTTCGTTCGCTAATTCTCATCCAAGGGTTATTGCCTTTGGGTAAAGATTTAACGTATGAAAATCTCCTTTCTAAATTAAAAGAAAATCCAAATTTATTTCGAAGTGCTCCTTCTTATTTGGAATGGGAAATTTATAAAGGTTGTGAGCTTAAATGTACATTTTGTCCGCGTGAGTTCGCAAATTTAAGTAATGATGGAAGTTTTGTTTCTTTAGAAGATGTAAAATCCACCATCACCAAACTGGGCAATGAACTTTCTTCTCCGATTACCATCAGTCTAACAGGAAATGGAGAACCCCTCCTCCACCCAAATTTTAAAAATATAGTTTTAGAAATTTTAAAATTAAATTCTTTATCGGAACTCATCGTCGAAACAGCTCTCTACACAAATACAGACTCATTGTTGTCTCTGATAGAAAGTTTAACTCCTTCGGATAAAGAAAAACTTTGTGTCATCGTAAATGTAACCACTTTAAATCCAGATGTTTACAAATCATTATATGGAAAACCAAAACTGGAAAAAGTGCTAGGTACGATTGATTTACTTTCGCAAAACCTTCCCAACAAATCATTACATGTGCAGATGATCAAAATGAAAGAAGTAGAAGAAGAGATTGATCCTTATTTTACTTTTTTTGAGAAAAAAGGAATCAATGTGATTCTACAAAAATTCAATACGTTTGCACACAAGCTCCCTGAACGTCGAGTGAGTGATCTCACTCCGATTCATAGAGATTTTTGTTGGCATTTGGTGCGAGATTTGTCTCTTTCCGTAGATGGAACTGTTTCCATTTGCAAACAAAAACAAACGGAAGTGATCGGAAATTTATATACAGAAACTCTCGGCGATGTTTGGCAAAAAGGATTGGATTTTTTTAAACATAGCTTTAATGGTGAACACGATAAAATTCCTGCCCCTTGTTTGAATTGTGATGAGTGGTATACTTTCAACGCGTGATTGTTTTGCCTTCATCCAGGCAAGACTAGGTTCCACAAGATTCCCTAAAAAAATTTTAAAGTCCATCCCAGAAGAATCCAATACTTCTGTCCTTTGTCATATCCATAATCGACTTTCTACCATCTTCCCCAAAGAACAGATTGTTTTTTTGGTTCCCGAAGGGGATACAGAACTCATTGCATTTCTAAATAAAAAACATTACCAATACTTTGTTGGATCGGAATCTGATGTTCGAGATAGATTTCGCAAAGCTTGTCTTCATTTTAATTCCAAACATATATTCCGCCTAACTGGAGATAATCCTTTTGTTGATTTAGAATCCATACGTTATTTGTATGAAGCAATTACGTATATTTCTGATCCTTATTATAGTCTATCTATGGTTGGATTGCCCTTGGGAATGGGAGTAGAATGTTTTTCTGCAGATTCTCTTTTGTTTGATTTAGAAGGCAAAGCACCGGAACGACATACAGAACATGTTTCCCTTCATATCAAAGAACATCCAGAAATCCATAAACAATATCGATTGTCTGCCCCACATCTCAATCAGTTCGTTGATTTAAATCCAAGTTCTCTTCGAATCACTGTTGATGAATCCAAAGATTTTGAACTTGTTTGTTCCTTGTGGGAAAAATTAGGAACGAGAGACCCACTGTTTGGTGCCAAAGAAGTGATCCAACTTGCAAAAGACCAACCGGAAGTTTTTTTGGTTAACGCTTCTGTGGAACAAGTAACGTTTCCTTTGCCAAAAACAAATGGCGAATCCAAACCAGTGCGGATTGTCTATGCAGAACCTTCTCTCTATGGAAGTGGACATTGGGAACGATGCAAATCTTTGTCTGTATTTTTGGAGATGAACGGATACCATCCCATAGTTTCAGACAAACCAGATCTCCAATCTAAACATCTACCACAGATATTAGATATCAGAGAAAATGAATTTCCCTTAAACCATTTGTTTTATATCGATAATCTCCATCATTTGCCAAACAAATCCAATTCTAGTTTTTTTCTCCCAAATCCAGTGGCAGCACTTACCCCGGGCGATCTTATATCATATTTTAGTTCCCCGCTTTCCGAATTGGATTGGAATCAATCCACCATCCCTGGGCAAATTCTAATCTATGCAGGCAATTTAGGAAAAGAAGAATCAGAACAAATTGATAGCTATGTATTACAATTTCTAAATACCAATGCTTCTCTTGGGAAAACTAACATAAATTCAGCGGTTCGCATTGGGGGAACACCTCCCATAACAAAGGAAGTGCAGTATATCCAAAGAGTTTCTTATATTGAATTTTTAAAACATATTCAAACATCTGAAGTTGTTCTTACTTACTTTGGTCAAACGATGATGGAATCTCTATCCTATGGTAAAAAAGTTTGTTTGTTAGGAATTACACCTATACATGAATCTTTGGGTAAATTTGCTGAAAAAGAATTAGGAATTCCCTACTTAGGATCTTTTTCTGAATTAAATGAAAACAATCAGTTTCCGAAAGTTTTTCCTCATTTAAAAATAAAATTAGTTCGCGATGCTCACTTAAAAATTTTGAAATGGTTAGAATCAATTTATGAAAGCTAAAATACAAATTCTATTTTTCGGTTTTCTTCTTTTACTTTTTACAAATTCTATTTTTGCTCAAACCGAAGACAAAGAAACCATAGAAATCAATGCAAAGATCGAATTGGAAAAAGTCAGTCGCAATATCATCAATGCACTTCGTTATGGAAGATTTCTTTTAGCGGATACTGAATGGAGAAAAATCCAATCCGATGTTTATAAATCCTATCCTGAGTATGATTATTTAAACGGAAGTTTGTTATACTCAAGAATGGAATGGCAAGAGGCAAAAGAAAGTTTAAACAAAGCTCTTAAAAAAGAACCAAACCATGAAGCAGCAAGTTTTTTACTCGGTATGATTTATGCTCAGGAAGATAGTTGGGCCGAGGCAAAAGATACTTGGATGGAAACCAATCAAATTTCCCCATACAATCCATTTTATCATTACAACTTAGGTCTTGCCTACTTTATACTAAAAGATTACAACAATGCAATTGTTTCCTTAAACAAATCTTTAGAATACAAAGCAAACTACAATGAAGCAAAACTCATTTTAGCAAAAACTTATTTAGAACTAAATGAAACGGAAAAAGCTAAAGTGGAACTTTCCACCATTTTGGAACAAGATCCCAAACACATCCAAGCATCCCATTTAATGGGCCGCGTTGTATATTTACTCGAAAAAGATCCGAAAAAATCTCTCACTTATTTAAAAAACCAAAGAGTCCTTGGATGGAGAGAAAAAAAGATATATGCACGATGTTACTTTGAAATTCGTAAATGGAGAGATGCGGAAAACCTACTTCGACCAATCGCCTACTCACCGTTTGCCGATGAATATGACCAAAGTTTTTATTTAAATCTACTTTTGAATTTAGGATACGATGAAAGAGCAAATGACTTCTTTCATTTCATCCAAAAACAATCACAAAACGAATCTAAAATTGCAGAAGCTTACAGAATGTTACTCTCTTCCCGCGAGGGAAAAGACTTACTGTATCACTATTTTAAACTTAGATATTGATTAAGAAACGACGATATCCGTTTTAGCTTGCGTGTATTTCCATTCCACAGCCACACGAATTAGTTTTTCGTTTTCAGTGATGCTGAGTTTGGATTTTATACGTGAACGTAAAGTTTCAATAGTGGAAGGGGCAAGACCCATATTGGCAGCAATTTCTTTGACCGGCATCCCTTCTCCTATCATGAGAAACACTTCCAATTCACGATTGGACAATCTGTCGATAGGATCTTTTTCGTCTTTTTGGGAAGCTCTGTACAAATGTCCGAGCAGACGAGTGGCTTGGGAAGAACTCACAAAATAATCTCCCTTCAGCACAGTGTGGATGGCTTCTACGATTTGTGTGGTAGTGTCTTCTTTGAAAACATAACCCATAGCACCGAGTTTAAAAGCACGATCCACAAAGGTATCATCCGTCAACATACTGATGATGATGACGGCAATATTAGGAAAAGTTGTTCTAAGACGTTTGAGTAACTGCAAACCATTCTGGTTTTGTTTGAGTTGAATATCAATTAACACCAAACTTGGTTGCAGTTTTTCTATATCATTAAATGATTTTTCAATGTTATCCGCACTCCCGATGCACTCTAAATCTTCCGATTTAGCAATTAGGTTTTGTAGTGCATCTACTACAAGAGGGTGGTCATCAACGATATAGACTTGTTTCTTCATATTTTCCGGCTCTAAGATTCTTTTAAAGCTGTGATCATCTCTTGTGTTGCTTTTTTACCATCACCAAACAACATCAAACAGTTGTCAGCAATGAAGAGTGGGTTAGGCACTCCTGCAAATCCAGGACTTAAGGAACGTTTGATCACAACAACTGTCTTAGCATTTCCAACATCCAAAATCGGCATACCAGCAATTGGTGATTTTGGATCTGTTTTTGCAAGAGGGTTTGTTACGTCATTTGCCCCATTGACTATCACAACATCAACATTTTCGAAAGTACTATTGATCTCGTCCATCTCTTTCAATCGATCATAAGGAATATCTGCTTCCGCAAGTAAAACGTTCATGTGACCAGGCATACGACCTGCTACTGGATGGATTGCAAATGTAACATCGATACCACGTGCAGTTAAAAGTTGGTATAAATCGCGGACAGTATGTTGCGCTTGCGCTACAGCCATACCATATCCAGGGACAATCACTACACTTCGTGCGACATCTAACAACATTGCGACTTCTTCAGCACTTGTAGATTTCACTTTACCTGAGTAAAAATCGCCATCATCTTTCATTTCTGTAGCGACAGCCCCGAAGCCACCGAAGAGCACATTCGTCAAACTACGATTCATCGCTTTACACATGATTTGCGTTAGAATAATTCCAGAAGCTCCAACAAGTGATCCTGAAATGATCAGCACGTTATTGTTAAGAACAAATCCTGTTGCTGATGCTGCAATCCCTGAATAAGAGTTCAGAAGAGAGATCACAACCGGCATGTCAGCCCCACCAATCGGGATCACAAGGAACACCCCAAGTAGTAAACTCACACCACTTAATATCCAATAAATGGATTCATCTGTTGGCTCTAAACATCCATACACACCAAGACCGACTGCTGTAAGACCAACTAAGATTTTAACAAGTTGGTCACCGGGATAACGAACTGCTTTTTCTGTAATAAAACCTTGTAACTTACCGAAGGCGATAAAACTTCCAGAGAAAGTAATTCCACCAACAATTGCAGAGAATACGATGGATACGATTTCTTGGTAGTTCACAGCAAAAGCATATTTAGGAATAGAAAGTTGAAGCGCAGCGCCAGCAACAAACACAGATGCGATTCCACCAAATCCGTTGAGAACGGCAACAAGTTGTGGCATTGCAGTCATCTGGATTTTGATCGCTAAAATAATTCCTATGAGTGATCCAATCAGAACCCCAACAAGGATCCAATCGTAAGTTAAGATGGCTTGGTCGAAGAGAGTTGCGACAACCGCAATGAGCATACCTAAGGCACCGAGTAAATTTCCTCGAGATGCAGTTTTAGGATGTGCTAGCTGTTTGATTCCAACGATAAAAAGAATGGAAGCAACAAGGTAAGATAGGTTAAGAATACTGACTAATTCCATTATTTAGGTGCGTCCTTTTTCTTAAACATTCCGAGCATTCTATGAGTCACAAGAAACCCACCTACTACGTTGATCGTAGCAAAAATAACAGAGAGTAAGCCCAAAATTTTTGTGATATTGCTCTCTTGGATTCCGGCTGCATAAAGCGCACCAATCAAGGTAATGCCGGAAATGGCGTTGGAACCCGACATAAGAGGGGTGTGGAGGATGGGGGGGATTTTTGTGATGATTTCAAATCCCACGAAGATCGCGAGGACGAAAATCGTGACGGCTGTAACAAATATTTCCATAAACTAGTAGTAGTTATGGAAAAAATGGCCATTTTGGAAACAAAATTTTCAGGAATTTTACCCAAACTGGGGCCTGATCCTAGCTTTCGGACCTAATTTCCAGAGAAATGAATCCAATTCTTAAATCGAAAATAGGATCAAAACCGCAGTTTCAGTAGCACAACACCGTATTTTGTCACAACTGGAAACTGTAAAATATTTATCGCAACTCCAACTGCTCCTATCAATGCAGGTAATTCCGGCTTTGATACGCACTGTAACAATTCGACAAATATACCATCAAGTACGACTGTCTACAAAGCATTAGTATCGGATGGAACCAAAAGAAGGGTATGTTCTAACGCGAATTGCTCTGGGGAAACTTCAGAACATATCCATTGGAGCCACTGATTGTATATTGGTTCCAATGGTAATATGACAAATTGATTTTTTTATCTTACCAATATTTAAATAATCATTCATACAAATCTTGATGGCTTTTATACTTTTAAAAATGTTTCCTATAACATTGATTTGTTGAATTTGTCATCAATTTGTATCAGTATTCTCTAATTCAAAAATTCATTCAAAAACAATCGTTCATATTGTACTTTTTTATTCATTTGCCAAAAAAGAAAAATAATCTTAGCATTTCCCTAAAATAAATTGACTCGCTTTCCAAAAAAGTCGACTCTAACCGAGCAACTTTGGGTATTACCCTTATATTGGAGAATTTTTTTTTGCAAAAACTGAAATACTTATCAAATTCCTTTTTTACAGTTAATTTAATCATTATTAGCCTAACCTGTTTAACACTCATCTCTTGTGAAGAAAATAAGACCGACAATACGGCTGCAGTCAGTGCTCTTGCACTCGTGTCAAATAACAGCAGTTCTACTTCTTCTACTACAAGTGCAACAAATACTTCTGTTGGCCCTTGCTCCACAACTGGTCCATGCAAAATATTTGTCACAGCCAATACTTTTCCTGCCTTGAATACGAATTTAGGAATCAGTGGATTAGATAATTATTGTAATAACGCCTCTGATAAACCTTCTGGTGGTGGGACTTACAAAGCTCTTGTCACAGATGGAGCCAATCGAATTGCTTGTACAACTGCAAATTGCTCTGGGGGACCTTCCGAACATACTGGATGGGTGTTAAAGGCAAATAAAGAATATAGGCGATCCAATGGAACCACGGTGATTGGCACAACCAATGCCAATGGCATCTTTACCTTTCCTTTGACAAATTCAATTAGCAATGCAATTCCTTTTACAAATATGACAGCAACAGGACTGAATGCAAATTGGACTAGTAATGGTAATCATTGTTCACAATGGACGGGGACTGGTAGTTTCGCAATGGCAACATATGACAGTACATCATCTGATGCAATCTATGCTGCTGGAACCGCTGGATGTACGAATACTGCGGCTATCATCTGTGTAGAACAATAACAATCGGGAACAATGGTTTTGTGAAGAGTCAATCGCAAAACCATTGTTTTGTTTTTAAAATCCGATTAAGAACCTTTTTACCAAACCATTTGGTAAAAATTTAAAATGAAACAACAACTAAAGTTACATTGAAGTTACAAACTGTACGTTTTTTGTCATTCATCGAATCACTTTCTGATTTCACCAAAATAAATTGACTCTATTCCCAAGAACGTTGATCTTGGCTGAGTTACTATTTGGGTATTACCTTTTTTATGGAGTTTTTTCTGCAACCTTTTAGAATCTTTCAAAAACATTCACTTACAATCAATTTAATCGTAGTTAGTTTCATATGTTTCACTCTTAGTTCTTGTGAACCAGAAAATAATAACAATATAGAAGCAGTCAGTGCTCTTGCACTAATGGCTAACAATCGTTCCACTGGATCAACCTCCGACAATTCTTGCGCAAGCACAGCATATTGCAAAATATTTGTCTCTACAGCTTCTTATCCCGCCTTAAATACAAATTTAGGAATCAGTGGATTAGATAGTTATTGCAATAAAGCCACAGACAAACCTTCTGGCGGTGGCACTTACAAAGCACTTGTCACAGATGAAACCACCCGAATTGCTTGTACAACTGCAAATTGCTCTGGCGGACCTTCCGAACATGCAGACTGGGTTTTAAAGGCAAATAAACAATATAGACAATCCGATGGAACTACCGTTATAGGAACTACGAATGCCAATGGACTCTTTACCTTTCCTTTGACAAATCCTCCACGAACTAATTGGACTGGCACAATGAATACGGCAACAGGGTTGCGTCCAAATTGGACAAGTAGTCCTAATCACTGTACGGGTTGGAGGGCAGGCGGTACCTTTATGGCGGCACAACATAATCAAACGGATTATCTTGCGATCAGTAATTCTGGAACCATGTCTTGCACGGACGATGCAAGAATCATCTGTGTCGAACAATAGAAACCATTTGATTTCCGAATCACCAACAATTGGTTAGCTTTTTGTTTTGACAAAGCCTAGGGAACCACTAACCTCTTCGGTGGTTCCCGAAATGAAATTCTATTTTATTTTTCTCTTCTTTCTTTTCCATTGCCAGGTCAGTTGGTATCATACTCGAGTTTCTTCAAACCAATCTGGTGATATCCCAATTGCGGAAGGGGGAAACGTCTTAGGAGAGACGGGAACAACCTGTTTTTTTTCTATTTTAAAATTCCAAGAATCTGGTTCTTCCAATGAACTCACTCAATCAAATCTTCCACTCATCGACACCCAGTTCATTGAAAATATACGAACCAATTTAAAACTCAAAAATACAAACACTAGACATATCAAACAAATTCACGGAATTCCTAAGTCTTGGCCTTATACTAAAGAGCTAGAATCCTTTCGCACAAACAAGTCATTTGAAAGGTTCCACCAAATTGAGAAAATGACAATTGACCCAAAAGATAAAAAAACATTATTTAAATATGCTGAAATCATCGATGCAGATACTTTTTTATACACAGGAGATAATCCTAATCTTTTTGATGATATAGAGAATTGTGACACTTACTATAACTTCTACTATGTAAGAAGAGAAAAAGATAACTATAACCTTATTTTATTTTTAATCTCTATTGGAATTATTCCTACCGTGAATTATGAAAATCATTATTTCATTGTATTCAAAAGAAAGTCCATGGAAACAGTACCAACTCTAACAACGTATAAATTTGGATATAGAAGAGTTCTCACATGGCTTCTTTTACCAACATTCAATTTTTTTAACGAAGTTGAAAATTATAACAAAGATTACAGATTCATAGATCATTCAAAAGATCAATTTTTGGCAGCTTTAGAAAACAAAAATAGCCAACCATTGCCAATCAAACGATTAAATCCAGTGTATGGTGATGTCCTTGGCGGAACATACACATCCGATTCAAATCTTTTTACAACACAAATTCCCGTGGATACACGATTTGCTGTTATTCGCGATGGCAAACGGAACGTTAGCTTTTTTGATCCCATTCATGGGCTTTTTAAAATTCAAGCCATCAATGTGAACCAAAAAATACAATCTGATATTATCACTGAAGGGATTGAAAAAACTTTAAAAACTTTTATTACGACAAACCTCATTGATAAAATTAAGAAGAACTATCCAAAATCTGGAATCATTCATGAAACCTATTCGCCTGATTATCGGGACGGAACATATACTTTTACATTAGAAATTGCGAAACCGGATGTTGAGAAAGATCAGTTTAAAAAAGAATACTTTGTGTTTTCTTGTTTTAAATCGCAAAGTCAAATTTTTATTTTATCTAGAAGTATACAGGACGACACGAACCTAGAAAACTTACCAAAGTTAGCCGAATCTAACATTTTAGATTTTTATTCCCAGGTAAATTTCCAATCTAGATACATAGAACCAAAACCAATTGATTTAGATGTGTCCTCTGCCAATCAAATGAAAAAGAATGATAATGGAGAAGATGACGATGACGACGATGATCTTGAAGAAGAAGGCGAGGAAGAATTAGCTGGCGGTGGGGGCGGAGGTGGTGGTGTTTACGGAGAAATTGATTTAGGCGGATTGTTTTCGATTCTAAAAGAAAGGACTTACATTCCAAGAGGGAAAATGGATATCAAACCTGGTCGTTTTAAATTCAATAATGCTCGATTCAATGCTCCAAAATTCAATACAGGATCGCGGTTTCATGTCAAACCGGGTCGTACCAAAAACTTTTCGAGTCCAAGCAAATGGAGAAAGTAGAAAATTTAAGACTTGCCAGAATATCCACCTGTAACAATTGTGATTACAAGTAGTCTTTATGTCCATCCCTAGCCGATATTCTGTTGCCATCCATATTTTAACCATTTTGGAAATGGATGGAGAAGTATCTTCAGAGGAGATTGCGGGATCTGTGGGCACTAATCCCGCAATCATTCGTTTGTTACTCGGAAAACTAAAAAAAGCAGGCATCATCAATGCGCGCAGGGGAATCAAAGGTTCTTCTTTGTCGAAACCTGCCAGGGAGATCAACCTACTTGAAATTTATAAAGCAACAGAAAAAGAAGAAAACTTGTTCCTTTTGCATGAACATCCCAATCCGAATTGCCCTATTGGAAAAAATATTCAGTTTGCACTAACTGGAATTTTAGACGAAGCGCAAAAAGCCATGGAAGATAAACTTTCAAAATACAATTTATCGGATGTTAGTTCGGAAATACGCCAAAGGACACTATCCAAAAAAACAGGATCTTATAAAAAACGAGCGTAGAGATTAAAATTTTTTTAACATAAGATGTAATAATGTAAGTTACAACAAAACAACAAAGGAGATAAAAATGAAAATTACATTAATTGGAGCAACAGGTTTTATTGGAAGTAAAACTCTAGAAGAAACTTTAAACAAAGGATATCAGGTTACGGCTGTCTTGCGAGATCCTTCTAAATTAAAAGTGGAACATCCAAACTTAAAAAAAATCCAAGGAGATATTTTTGACACGGATGGATTGGCAAAAATCATTTCCGGTTCAGATGCTGTTTTGGATTCTTATAACCCTGGTTGGACAGACCCCAATATTCGAGAAAATATGATCAATGGATCTTTATCCATTCTAGGTGCCACAAAAAAAGCAGGCGTCAAACGGATCATTGTTATGGGTGGAGCAGGATCTTTGGAAGTGCAACCTGGAGTGCAGCTGATTGACACACCAGAGTTTCCAAAAGAATATTTTGCGGGTGCTGATGGTGCAAGGCAGATACTAAACCACTTACGATCAGAAAACGAATTGGAATGGACCTTCCTTTCTCCTTCTGCTGTTATCGAACCAGAAGGAACAAAAACAGGTAAGTATCGTTTTTCAAAAGAATCCCTTCTTGTTGATGCTAATGGACATAGCCATATCTCACTGGCTGACTTAGTAAAAGCCTTTGTAGATGAACTCGAAGAAAGAAAATATGTAAAACAAAGATTTACTGTTGGTTATTAACTAAATTTGTAAAAGATACATTGTGTAAACCTAAGGCTTTCTGGTTACACAATGTACTTACAAAATTTCCCGATCATTTTTTATATTGTATCTGGAAACATTCAGTATATTTGAAATGATCTATATTATTTAGATAAATTCAATAAAACAGCATTTACTTCAGGCATACAACGTCCAGATAGGTGTGCTGCATCTTGAAAATAATCACAACGAATTTTGCCTTCTTCATTTAAATCAACAAATCTCGTAGATGTTTTATCAGCAAGTGATTGGATTTTTGATTTCCAAGATGGATAAAATGTAGATGCAGCATAAAAGTTTGTTAGATTTTTATGAACTTTTGGAATCCATAAGACCACAGGAATTTGGTTTTTTTTACATCGTTCGATTATTTTTTCCAAAAAGACTAAATTATCTTCATTAAATGAATAGTTTCCATAAAATTCATTTTTTAGAACATCAACTAACATAACCGTTTTTAAATATGTGTCTGTATCGTTTGTCGGTTTTAAGTAAAAATCATTAAAACCATCAGGTGAATATGGTAATTCTTCTCTATTTGTTTTTGTATCAAACGCATTAGCAAATGGATCAACAGACATTTGGTTCGAAGGCATAAAATTCTTTAACAATTCTGCATTTTTATCTTTGGTACCAAATAAATTTGTCGAAATAGCCTTTGTGGAAATTTTATATCGGCTCAAACCAAATAAACGAGAGAAAAAATATTCTTTTGCGAAGTCAGATGGTAAATCATTAAAATATTGGATCGCAAATTCAAGAGGCATACCCTCTAACAAAGTAATATGAAAAAAACGATTTCGTTTATTGAAAGAAAACGCAGATACTTCTAAAAAAACTGCATCTGGTTTGTATTGTTTGTCCATCAACTGATTGAAACGAGTATAATAAATTAACGGATTTGAACCTGGTGCAGCAAATCCAAAAAATTTATAATCTTCTAAACTCTTTTTCTGATTTTCATTGATAAGATCTGAATGGCGGTTATAATCCGCGGTTGCATACTGATAAAATATGAAGGATCTTGAAGTTCCAAAAGCCCAGACCTTTTTTTTGTCCTTATATTTTGTATCTTCAAGATAGGAAGCCGAAATGTTTTTAAAAGACTCAACATAAGGATTTCCAATACTTTCTTCTGTTAGGAAACTTCGAACAGAAGGGATTAAAATTATTTTATCTAAACAAAAAAAGATGAGAAATAATATCAGTATTCTAAATTTTTTAAATTTCATAGAAGTATTCCTAAAATTGAAAATAAATGAACTGTGCTGAATTGGATGCTAAAGTTAAAACCAATACACCGCACAATAGTGCCAGACCAGGTAATAATAACTTTCTATATTCAAATTTTAAACTAAAACGAGTTTGAAAGTATTCGTATGTATGTAACAGAAATCCAACTGCAATTAGCCTAAATAACTTTGGAGTTTCAGGTAATTTAGTTCCAGACTGAGAAAACAAGTTTTCATAGATTGATTGAATGTCTCGAATGTGTTCGATTCTAAAAAACACCCATGCTAAACAAACAAGATGGAAAACAACTAACCCTTTGAAAACTTGAATCACAACATTTTGTGTATCTGGTTTATTGTTGGTAATCACTCTTTCCACAATTAAATAAAGTCCATGTAAGGCGCCCCAAACTAGGAAGGTATAATTTGCACCATGCCATAGACCACCAAGAATCATCGTAATAAGTAAATTAGAATAAGTTCTAAAGTTTCCAAATCGATTTCCACCTAATGCAATGTATAAATAATCTCGCAACCATTGAGAAAGTGTGATATGCCATCTTTGCCAAAATTCTTTTAAAGAGGTTGAGAAATAAGGTGCGTTGAAGTTTACAGGAATGTCATATCCTAATAACAATGCCAAACCTCTAGCGATGTCACAATAACCAGAAAAGTCACAATAAATTTGAATGGCAAAACCATAAGTAGATACTAATGCACTAAATGTATCAAAATTTTCCGGATGACTAAAAAAGGGTTCAATGATCGGAGAAATATTATCTGCAATGATAACTTTTTTGAGAACTCCTAATAAAATTAGATATGCACCTGCATTATAGGGCAATTCAAGAAATCTTTTTTTACTATGTAACTGTTTGAAGAAATCTGTATGTCTCATAATTGGTCCCGCAATCAATTGCGGGAAAAACATGATAAAGATTGTAAAATCTTCTAAGGATACTTTGGATAAAATTTTTCCTCTATAAACATCGATTTGAAATGCCAAAATTTGAAATGTGTAAAAACTAATGGCAAGTGGAAGGATGATGTTGGGAAGTTTTGTTGTTACTTCTGCAATTTGTTGGAATCCAAAAATATCGGTTACTATGTTGATTAGGAAATAGAAGTATTTAAAAAACACTAAATTCAACATATTAAAAACTACAACGAGTGTTATTTTTGTTTTGTTAAACTGGTAGTTAGAGAAATGATAAAATAAAAAGTTTATGAAAACGATAAGCAGGAAGTGAACTAAAAAGAATACATCCCAGTATCCGTAAAATATCAAAGAACCCAGAAGAATTGTTAGTTTCTGAAATCTGGAATTTAGCTGCCAATAAACAGTGTATAAAACAACAAAAAAGAGAACGAATACTAATGAATTAAATAACACTTCGAATATCCCAATGATTGGTTAATTGTTTCCATCCCTTTCGTTAGTGTAAATACATTTTATCACTTAGGCAAGAGACCCATCCAAGGAATTTTTGTCCCAAAATGCTCCAGTGTAAATTTAGCCAATTTATTATATCCTATATCTGTTAGATGGCCTCCGTCCAAAAGATCCGATTTGTGAATCAAACTTTCTGAATCAAGTCGAGGAACAGTTAATATGTTTTCTTTCATCGCTTTGTTTAATCGTGAAACAGCTTCTGAAGGCCAAGGAAATTCTACATACCAGGTGTTCAGTACCAATATGTGCTCACATCGATTCTGCAGTATCGCGATTGTTTGTAATTGTAAATTAATTGTATTTTGTATCTGAAAGTCTTCTGGTGCATAATTTCCTAAAAAATCATTTACCCCAGAATTGTACAAACACGCTGTATAATGTAACTGATCTTTTTTTGCGACTTCTAATATATCCGAAGAGGAACGAATTGGAAATGCATTTTTGATGATAACAAATGGTTTTAATTGCTCCTCCGCCGGCCAAAATGCCATGATACTATCGCCAAACATTCCTAAGGATGGTTTCAACAAAACAAATAGAATTTCATTATTTTGATTTTGTTTGTGATCACAATTTACAATCAAAAAGGAAAGTAAAATGCAAAAGAATCTTTTAAATCGGAAATCGGAATCCATATATTATTTGTATTGGGTTAGAAATGCATCGTTTGTACCTAGTTTCGTTTGGTTGTCAATGCTTCCGTCTGTAAAACCAGAAACATATATTGTCCCAAATCTATCAGAAGATATTCCCCTTCCGTATAAAGTTGATCCACTGCTTCCTGTATTTCTAGTCCAAATCAAATTTCCATTTCCATCATATTTTGCTAAGTATGCATCTTGGACACCAATACGTGTGTTTCCATTTAGACTACCAGTTGTATAACCTGTAGTATAAACATGAAATGCATTGTCAGCATAAACTTGAATACCATTAGTATTAGATGTTCCACCGCCATTCAACAGTCGTGTCCAAATTTTCTCACCTAATATGCTAAACTTTACGAGAACTTGCACAGTATTTCCATCTTTTGTTTGGCCATCTAAATTACCGCTAGTATCTCCAGTAAGATATACGGAACCTTTTTTATCCACGGACATTCCCTTTATGGTAGTCGTGGCTCCAGACAAGCCTAAATACTGGGACCATTTCATCACACCATTCGTATCTAAAGAAAATAAAAAAGAATCTGATGTACCGCCTGGTAATGTTGTACCTAAAAATGAACCTGATCCCCCCACAATCCCTGTTACCAAAATGCGATTAGAGACCGGATCAAATTGTATTTGGTGCCCATAAGCTGTAAAACCCAATTGACCAATCAATCGTGTCCAAACTAAATCACCATTTCTGTTATATTTTAAGATGATGATATTACGAGAATTACCTGCTGTTTCACCGTTAACGACTTGAGTTTCGGTATTACCAGTGATATAAACATTTCCTTCATTATCGGAAGTAACACCTGATCCTAAAGTTTCATCTCCTGTTGGAAAGATTCTTGTCCACAAAACCATTCCAGTTGGATTAATTTTTATGAGTAAACTACCACCACCAATAGTTGGAAGTTCATTGAATGGACCATTTGAACTTCCGACTGCATACAGATCTCCAAAAACATCTATATGTATCTGCTCTGCATATGTTGAAGATACTACGGGACTGCCCATCTGTTTCAATCTTTGTATGTTTCCATCTCGATCATATTGTGTTAAAAAAACATCACTATAACCAGGACCAGGTGATATTTTTTGCTGATTCATTAACGAGCCATCAGTTGTTCCCAAAGAATAAATAAATCCATTTCTTTCTGCTACCGCTGATTGTGAATAGGTATTGGTTCCACCGGTCTGGCCCAAAAGCTTTGTCCACTGTTTGGTCCCTTCGTTGTTTTGTGGGATTTCCCAACATTCCCATTGCTCAAAAATACAACGAATTAATTGTGTTTCTTTAAAGGCATCTGTGCGAACATCAGAAGGATTATTTAATGACAATGGGTTACATTGGTATAAAAATAAAATAAATATTATTAAAATATAACGCATTGGTATCAAACACTCTGTTTGTGAATCTTATTTATACTGAATGACAAAGGCATCCTTTGTCCCTGTTTTTGTTTGCGCATCCAAATTTCCTGTGGTCCCACCAGTAAGGTAAATGGTTCCCAATCGATCCGCAGACAATGCCATACCATCTAACGTTACCAAGCTGGTTCCGGACAATCTTGTCCATTCTAGATTCCCGTTAAAATGATATTTCGATAAATACGCATCTTGAGTTCCATTCAAACTTATTCCAGAAAGATTCCCAGTTGTCCATCCAACAGTATAAACATTGCCTGAATTGTCTGCATAGACACCACGAGCATTCGTCGAAGTGCCAGAACCAGCACCTCTTAGGATTGTCCATTCCCGAAAACCAGTCACATTGAATTTAATGAGTAACTCAGCCATTGTACCAGAAAAAGTTTGTCCATCTATCGGCATTCCACTCAAATCACCCGTTAAGTAAATCGATCCTTTTTTATCAGAAGCAACACCTCGCGCAAAAACACTTGTTCCTGTTTGGCCTATGACTTTTGCCCAAGTATTCATACCATTATCGCGAAATGCAGCGATAAAACTTTCCTGCGTGTTTCCGATGGTTTGGCCTAAAATGGTGCCAGGTCCAGTGGCATGGCCAACAACAAAAACTTGATTGGAATAACTATCGTAGGTAATTTTGTATCCGTAAATTAAACTTCCCGAAGTCTCTGCTAATATCCGAGTCCATAACAAATTCCCCGTTCGATCATACTTAAATAAAATTAAATTATAAATTCCATATGCGATTTCCCCGTTAATATTTGTTAATTCGGTATGCCCAGTAACATAAATATTCCCTTGTAAATCAGAAGTGACTCCCACGCCAGCAGTCACTAATCCCGAATTACCATAAAATATTTTTGTCCAAAGTTTTTCTCCTGATGAAGAATACTTTAATAAAACTAAACCATATTCTGTTGAAGTATATTCCCCAAAAGAACCCTGGGTTAGTCCTGTCACAATAATATCACCAAAGGAATCTACATGAATCGACTGCGCATCTGAATTATAATTGCTTAAAGAGCCCAATTGTCGAACCCACAGTAGGACTCCCATGGAGTTGTATTTTGCGAGAAATAAATCCGTATTAAAACCAGATGATACTTTAGTTAATCCCGGAAGTGCTCCGTCCACTTTACCAGCAATATAGTTATTTCCTTCGAAATCTGTTGCAGAGGCAAAAGAATTTGTTGCAACAGACGAAGTGCCACCTAACAACCTAGTCCATTGTTTTGTACCTTGGTTTTGTTGTTTAATTTCGTAACATGGAACTGTGGTGATCATACAGTTCCAGATTGCTGTTTCAAAGTAAGCATCGGATTGGGAGTCGGAAGAATTGTTTAGTTGGCTTTTTCTGCATTGATAGATCGTTGTCAGAATCAAAAAAAACAAAACGAATCGAATTTTCATAGAACCCTTTCAAACTTTATCGAAGAGAGATAGCTGGATCTAAAATTCCAGCTTCCAAAAATCCTTTGGCTCTTAAAATGCAAGAATCACATTTGCCACAAGGTTTCCCACGTACGGGATCATAACAAGAATGCGTTAGGTGGAGAGGCGCGTCTACTTGGATTCCGAGTTCAATAATTTCTTTTTTACCCAGATGTAAAAGTGGAGTTTTGATTTGGATGGAATCACCATCCCCACTCACCCCTTTTTTTGTCCCAAGATTTGCCATCTTTTGAAAGGATTCAATAAACTCTGGCCGGCAATCCGGATACCCTGAATAATCAAGTGCATTCACTCCAATATAAATGGAATCATATCCATGGCCTTCTGCGAGTGACAAAGCAAAGGATAAAAATAGAATATTGCGACCAGGGACATAAGTATTCGGAATTTCTTCTTCGATCCCACTAAACAAGGATTTTGCGTTCTTTCTCACCTTGATTTTTTTTTCGGTAAGGGAACTTCCCAAAAAAAATCCGGGATCCAATTTTTGGATCACATGTTTGATTCCGAGAGTTTTTGCGATTTTTTTACTTTTGATCAGTTCAATTTTATGTTTTTGAGAATAATCGAAAGAGAGTGCAAGGAGCGGTAATTTTTTGTTTTTAGGATAACCAAATTCTTTGGCAGCATAATACAAACATGTGGTTGAGTCGAGTCCACCTGACAGAAGTACAACGGCACCTTTTTTTTCAGATTTGGATTTGAGTGAGGAATCCTTTACGGAGACCATTTATTTTTTCGGCCCTCTGTAAACACAGGAGCTAGTGCAAGTTTCGTAGAGAGTAATTTTATCGAGCAGCGGCAATTTTGGTTTTAATTGGTTCCAGAGCCATACCGCAATATTTTCACTCGTTGGGTTTTCAAGGCCAGGAACATTGTTTAATACATAATGGTCCAAATGTTCGTCTAAAATTGGTTTTACGATAGATTTTAGTTCCCCAAAGTCCATAATCCAACCTGTATGTGGATCAATTTCACCCTTTAGATATACAGCAAAACGAAAGCTATGGCCATGCATTCTTTTGCACTTATGGCCTTCGGGAACATTTGGTAAAAAATGTGCGGCTTCAAAACCAAAGGTTTTGGAAAGTTCAAGCTCTTCCATCACTCTTCCGTCGCGTATTCCGTAAAGAGTGACTTTTGGTTTCCGGCATGGTCTTGGAATTCCACTGGGTAATT
The DNA here is from genome assembly GCF_004770475.1 of Leptospira mtsangambouensis. Lineage (NCBI taxonomy): Bacteria > Pseudomonadati > Spirochaetota > Leptospiria > Leptospirales > Leptospiraceae > Leptospira > Leptospira mtsangambouensis. The sequence continues at coordinate 658,475 of NZ_RQHK01000017.1, read as the reverse complement.
GGAAGTGAAACAAGCATCACAAAACCCACCACCCTTATGACCTTCCACTGCTTTGTGCATTGTATCTAATGTTAAATAAGCAAGAGAATCCACACGAAGATACTTTTGAATCTCATCAATACTATGCGTGGAGGCAATCAGCTCTTTATGCGTAGGAATATCGATACCATAGTAACAAGGAGAAACTGTTGGTGGTGCAGACACTCGGAAATGAATTTCTTTAGCACCGGCATTACGAATCATCTTGATGATTTTGCGGCTTGTGGTTCCTCGCATCACCGAGTCATCGATAATGACAACACGTTTTCCGTTCACCACTTCTTTCACCACATTGTATTTGATTTTGGCTCCAAAGTCCCGAATCTTTTGGTCTGGTTCAATGAAGGTTCGACCAATATAATGAGAACGTACTAGTCCACTTTGGTAAGGAATCCCAGACTCTTCACTGTAACCAAGTGCCGCAATGTTTGCAGAATCTGGAACAGGAATGATGACATCAGCTTCCACTGGCATAACACGTGCTAGCTGGCGGCCGAGAGATTTTCTTACTTTGTAAACTGACTCTTCAAAAATATAAGAATCAGGTCTTGCAAAGTAGATATATTCAAAAATACAAAGGCTTGGTTTTGCTTTTGGGAATGGATAAAGAGAACGCATTCCTGTATGATCGATGACAACCATCTCTCCCGGTTCTACATCTCTTACATATTCCGTTTCTGTGATATCAAAAGCGCAGGTTTCCGAAGCAAATACAATGGCTCCATCGGAACGTTTCCCCATCACGAGTGGTCGGAAACCATTTGGATCCCGAACAGCAATTAGGTATCTTGGAGTTAAAACTAACAGAGAGTAGGCACCACGAACTTGGCCTAAGGATTCACAGAGAGCTTCGAGAAGGTCTGTTTTATGACTTTTGGCCATCAAGTGGACGATGACTTCAGAATCGATGGTGGTTTGGAAGATCGATCCGTCTCTTTCGAGGCGATTTCGAATGTCCCAAGAGTTGACTAGGTTACCATTGTGGGCCAGAGCCACAGGACCTAAGTGGGATTCCACGCGGATGGGCTGAGCATTCCTTAGAAAACTGGCTCCCGTTGTGGAATACCGGTTGTGGCCAATGGCCGAATCCCCTATGAGCTCTTTGATCTTCGGTTGGGTGAAGATATTTGCCACGAGGCCCATATTGGCATACCGGTATAAGTGAGATCCATCAGTTGTGACGATCCCACTGGACTCCTGGCCACGGTGTTGCATCGAGTACAAACCTAGGTAGGTAAAATTAGCAGCTTCCTTGCTATTGTAGATGCCGAAAATGGCACATTCTTCTTTTGGTTTGTCAGATTGGAGAATCATTGTTAGAATGACAATTGCAGTATTTCCAAAATCCCAATTAGATGCAAATCAATTCCAACTATATTCTCGTTGATACAGCAAAAGCTTTGGATTTAGCTCTGATCAATCTCAGACAGTCCAAAATCATGTCGATCGACACCGAGTCCTCCGGTTATTACACGTACTACCCCAAAGTTTGCCTCATCCAGATCAATTCTAATGGCAAAAATTACCTGATTGACCCACTAAAAATCACAAATTTGTCAGCTTTGGGTCCTTTGTTCAAGGATGAGAACATTCTCAAAATCTTCCATTCGGCACAAGACGATATCAAAGCCTTAAAACGAGACTTTGGGTTTGAGTTTGTGAACACGGCAGATACAATGATCAGTTCTCGATTGTTGTCATTAGAACAAAGTTCTTTATCTCATGTAGTAGAACATTACCATAAAGTAACACTTTCCAAAGTGGAACAAAAGTCTAACTGGGAAATCCGTCCTCTTCAAAAACAACAGCTCAAATACGCAGCACTCGATACTGCTTATTTAGAATCCATTTGGTTAAAAATGGAAGAGGAACTCAAACGTAGGTCTCTCTACGAAGAAGCCAAATCAGAATTTGAATTCATAGCCTCTGAGGAATACGTAACCAAAGAAGGAGAAGGATTCTCCCTTGGAAAATTTCCTGACATTCTTAATTTCACTCCGCTCGAAAGAAGAAAGGTTTTAGAACTCCTTCGTTACCGTGACGAAAAAGCAAAACGGATCAACAAAGCAAGTTTTCGTGTGTTTAATAACGATAGATTGTCACAAGCAGTCAAAGGACAACCTAACGAAGAAAAATGCATTGAATGGTTTGGAAAAAAAGATGGATCAGAAATCTACAAACTACTCATCGCAGAATACAGTGATCCTATCGACACCTCAGAACTATCCAAACGTCATGGCGAAGACCTAAACGAAGATGAAAATCATAAATTTCAAAACGCAAAAAAATGGCGACTTCGTATTATGCGCGCTAGACGGATGGAACATTCCCTTCTTCCTTCTAACAAACAACTCATCGTTATTTTACGTGCAGCACCAAAAAACTTAGAGGAACTAAAAGCCCTTCACGTATTTTCTGACTGGAAAGTACAGAACTACGGACCAAGTTTACTTGCTGCCATCCAAGGACTTCCTTTTGATTCGATGATCAATCGTTTGGTGGCCATTCGTTCCAAAGAAGCATTCGTTGCCAAACGCAGGAAAAAACAAAACCAAAACTCGAAAGACGAGGGTTGATGTTACCCTACCAGTCCTTTGTAGAAAAACTTTCAAGGGACTTCGACGAGATTCCTGACACAACGGAAGTGAAGTCAGGAGTGATTTTTCCTTTATTTGGATCCAAAGAAATTGCAGAAGGAATCATCCTTACGGAACGTTCCAAAAATCTAAAATCTCATCCCGGCCAAATTTCTTTTCCTGGTGGGGTCAAAGAAAAAGAAGATCCGAATCTCCTCATCACTGCCCTTCGGGAATGGGAAGAGGAAATGGGTGTCCACCGTTCTACCTTAAATGTTCTGGGAAAACTAGAAGGTCTCAATACAAAAACTGGTTTTCATATCACCCCATTTTTAGCCACTTACGAAGGAGATTTTTCCTTTCAGCATAACACAGATGAGGTGGACCGGATCATCCTCCTTCCTTTTTCTGACCTTTGGACCAAACCATTTTATGCGATCCAAATCCCTGGCAGAGATCATTTTGCTTATTATTTTGATTTAGGGGATGGCCTGCTTTGGGGTGCCACTTGCGAAATGATTTTGCGATTCCTAAGAGAGTTTTCCTCTTTTAACAGAACCCCCCTTCTCGTGAAACCAAACCTAGTCAAACCGCCTTATTTGGACCCTAAATCCCTCTAAGGTCTCTTTGGATTTTCGCCGATGGTGTACAGGTGCGAGAAAAAAATAAAATCCAAAAAACAGCATTGAACCGATCTTCTGTCTTTGTTGGTTTTATTTTATTTTTTCTTTCCCACCTTCCCCTTTCCACACAAACACAACCTAACAAAAGATATGTGTTTATTCTTGATGCCAGTGGTTCCATGTCAGAAAAATGGGATGGCAAAACAAGAATGGCTGTTGCCAAAGAAAAATTATTACAAGTTCTTGGGGGATTGCCAAAGGATGTGAGTGTGGGGCTTGTTGCTTACGGAAACCGAATCGCAGGTTGTTCTTCTGCCAGGTTGTATCATCCCATCCAACGCGGTGCCGCTTCTATCGTGAGCCAAAAAATTTCTTCTATTGTCCCAGCAGGATCCACGCCCATCGCCCAAACCTTAAACGTGGTTGGTGAATTCCTTTTGAATGATGTACAAGAAACAGAAATTATTTTTATTTCGGATGGAGTGGAAAGTTGCGACGGAGATCCCAAAGCCGTTTTGTACCAATGGAAACAATCTGGAAAAAAATTTCGGATGCAAATTCTAGGAATTGATATTGATCCCAAAGGAGAAGAAGACCTCAAACGACTTTCGATCCTAGGAGATGGGCATTATTATTCTTTGAAGGGACCTGAAGATTATGATTCTTCTTTCAAACGAATCTTTTTTTCCCAAGAACAGGAACCAAACCCTGTTTCGGAAACAACCAACACAAACCAACCCACTTCATACCCAAACCAAATCAAAATCCTGAACATTCTTCCTTATGAAGATGGCTCCGAATCAGGTTATATTCTCAATTACGAATACACAGCCAAAGCCAACTCTTCCTATATGGTTCAGTTGTATCTTTTTCCATATGAGGAAAAACAAAGAAGTTTCCCCATTCCTCCACTCCGTGAGCGAAGGATGGGCGACCTGACCAAACTCCAAATTGAGCTTAAGTCGGGTCCAGAAGGAAAAGGACGATTTGTTTTCCCACTGCCCAAAGGAAAACGAATGAAAGCTTCCGCCGAACTTTGGGATTTGACGGGAGTTCCGAAAATTCTTGCTCTTTCGGAAGAAAAACCCATTCACGAGAATCCAAGTTCTAGCCGAAACTGAAGGTAATGAGACAGAATTCTACAGTCTGGATGAGTTGCCTCCGAGCCATTTTTACCTTAGGAATCCTAATTTCTATGGGGGTTTTTCCTCTCTTGGCAGACCGTTCCGTCAGCCAAATTTTTGCAGACGAACGAAACAAACAAGGGGAACTTCTCTACAAAAAGGCCAAAGAATTTTTAGAAGATCGGAACCACTACCAATCAGTGGAAACCTGCAAAAGCTTTCTATTACTCTATCCAGGGCATTCCAAAACACGTGAAGTGCGAAAAACCTTAAGTTCCAACTACCGAATGACAGGTGATGTTTTGGCTCTTGCTGAAAACGAACTGAAAATTTATAAAGAATTTCCCAATACAGAAGAAGGACTCGAATCCTACTTAATTTCAGGCAAAGCCTATGTCCGTATGGGCCGGGAAGACAAAGCCTATCAGATTTTTCAGGACATTATCAAAAATACGTATTCCAGCAAAATTGCACAAGAAGCGGAATTAGAACTGACTCAGATGGAAATTTTAGGAGAGAGTAAAAATAAGTAATTTTTACGAAAATATTGCCCTAGGGATCTCCGATAATAAACTAGGCAAGTTGAGCAAAAAGGGTTCAGAGATTTAAGAATGTCGTTTTTTCAAATGGTTACTTTCCCAGCGAACTCCTACATCATTGTAGAGGGGAAAAAGGATGCGAACAATTTCTATATCATCCGTGAGGGGAAGGTACGTGTCACTCGTGAGACTGCTGTTGTGGGAGAAGATCCAAACCAAGTTTTAGGACCTGGTGACTTCTTCGGTGTGGTTGCTGCTATGAGCCAACACCCTCAAATTGAATCTGCCACATCCCTTACCAATGTATCTTTAATCTCTGTTAGTTACGACCAATTTGGAACCCTAATCCAAAAGTCTACAGCTGTTGCGATGAATATCATTCGTTTCTTCTCTATGAAGTTACGCCAATTTGATACCACCATTACTCGATTATCCTTTCGAAATGCAGTCGAAGAAGATCCAAACGAACTTTTTAAAATCGGTGAATACTACTTTCAACAGCAAAACACATCACATGCAACTTTTGCTTACCAAAGTTATTTAAAACACCTTCCGAATGGTCAGTTTGTGCCACAGGCAAAACTACGTTTGCAAACAAGCAACCAACCATTCCAAGCACCTCCTATCGATTACAATAAATTCAATCGAAACTATAAAGATAGTGAGATGATCTTTTGTGAACACGAACCGGGTAAGGAATTATTCATTTTACAAAGTGGAAAGGTTAAAATTTCCAAAATTGTAAACCAAAACGAAGTGATGCTCGCCGTTCTCCAAGCGGGAGACATTTTTGGAGAGATGGCCATCCTTGACAACAAACCACGTTCTGCATCCGCAGTGGCTGCAGGAGATGTGGAACTTCTTGCCATCAACAAAGCCAACTTTGAAGGGATGGTAAAAGCCCAACCGCAATTGGCAACTAGGCTTATCACACTTCTATCGGAACGAATTTGGATTGCTTATAAACAACTTGCGAACCTACTTCTCAAAGACCCACAAGGTCGCATCGTAGATACACTAATGACTTTGGCCGAAAAAAATCGAATCAAAGTGGCTCCCAAACAAGCTTACAATTTTGAAATTGGGACCAAAGACCTTCTGAAAATGGTGGGTTTAACGGATCCAAAGGATGAACTCCTGATCTCCGATATCATGAAGAATAATAAATTTATTCGTATGGACATGGGAAAAATTGTTTGTACGGACATGGCAGAGCTGGAAAAACTCGTCCAATTCTATCATAAAAAGGCTAACATGGAGAATAAGCTAAAGAAGCTGAAATAACTTCTTGCCAGCTTTCCTCTCCTGACTTATGTTAGAGGCCAACAAAATATGAGTGATAAGATACTAGTGGAAGAAAAGGGAAACACGATCCGCGTTCGTTTTATGGATCAAATTCTCGATGGAAACGCACCAGAGCTAAGAGAAATTTTAGCAGAGATTCTGGAGAAGAACGTTCAGGAAATCTTTTTGGATTTAGAAAAAGTGGTGATTGTGAGCTCTCTCGGGATCTCTCGTTTACTTTCCTTCAAAAACAAAGCCGATGAAAAGAAAATGACAGTGAAGATTGTCAATATCCAAGAAAAACTAAAAGAAACTTTGAAGAAATTGATGTTGGATCAGTTTTTTGGTCTTTAAATCAATTTAAGTTTTTAGTTTTAAAATCCCAAATCCAATGCGAATACAGGGGAGAAATCCCCGCAAAACACAAATGAAATACTAGAACGTATTTTGTATAAGGACTCCTTCCCGAATTACAAAGGGAAGGACATCCTAAAATTCCTATTTAAAAACCTTGGTTTTTTAAGTCTGCTTCCATCATGATTTGAACCAATTCTTTGAATTTAACCTTTGGTTCCCAGCCTAACTGACGTTTTGCTTTTTCAGGATTTCCGATGAGAAGTTCAACTTCCGTTGGTCTGTAGTATTTTGGATCGATTTTGACAAGAACTTGGCCGGTCTTTTTGTCTTTACCAACTTCTTTCTCAGCTTTTCCTTCCCAAACCACTTCGAATCCAGCAATTTTATATGCCTCTTCGATAAACTCACGGACGGTATGTGTTTCATTTGTAGCAACAACGTAATCATCTGGAGTGTCTTTTTGTAACATCATCCACATCATTTCTACGTAGTCTGGAGCATATCCCCAGTCACGTTTGGAATCAATATTCCCCATAGTGATGTGAGGGAGTTTTCCTGCTTTTACTTCAGAGACTCCGATGGTCACTTTTCTGGTCACAAATGCCTCACCACGGCGAGGAGATTCGTGGTTGAATAAAATTCCGTTAGATGCGTGCAAATTGTACGCTTCACGATAGTTAACAACGGCCCAATATGCATAAAGTTTTGCGACTGCATAAGGAGATCGTGGGTAAAAAGGAGTTTTTTCTGTTTGTGGAACTTCTTGGACAAGTCCGTAAAGTTCTGAAGTTGATGCTTGGTAAAAACGAGTATTAATACCTGTTTGTTTAATGGCATCTAATATCCGTAAGGTTCCAACAGCATCCACTTCTGCAGTGTATTCTGGAACTTCGAAGGAAACCTGAACATGGGACTGAGCCGCCAAGTTATAGATTTCCGAAGGTTGGATTTTTTCTAAAATACGGTTTAGGTTGGAGGAATCCGTCATATCTCCGTAGTGGAGGTGGAGGTTTGGGTTTCCGTGCAGATGTTCAATGCGATTGCGATTGAAAAGACTCGTTCTACGAACGATCCCGTGGACTTCGTATCCCTTTTGGAGGAGGAGTTCTGCCAGGTAGGAACCGTCTTGGCCTGTGATTCCGGTAATAAGTGCTTTTTTCATAGATCAGGGATCAGTATTTTAAATTTCTTTCGTAAGAAAAGGAAAAATGAACCTGAAAAGGTAAATATTCTCAAAAAGTAGCACCTATTTCCTGCGAAATCCCCCTTCCCAAATCCATTCTATGGATTACCGCCTCGAAAGCCAGACCCTAAAACAAACCTTCATAGACTTTGGCTTTCTTCGTGGTCAAAAGAAACGGACGGCCAAAGGAGTTGGTGAGTACACCATCGGGGTTGACTCCCGCCGCCTGGTAAATAGTGGCAATGAGATCTCTCAGATGGAGGGTTTCTTTGGGATTTACTGGTTTGGATCCGGTCTCATCTGTTTCTCCTAATACAAATCCTTTGGAAAAGGGACCTCCTCCGAGTAAAGTAGACCAAACTTTAGGGTGGTGGTCACGACCATCTCTAGATCCCACATCAGGAGTTCTACCAAATTCACTGGTAAGAACAAATAACGTTTGTTTGATGAGTCCAGAATTTGTTAGGTCTTCTAATAAAGAAGCAATTCCCATATCAGTTTCTTTCATAATTTTTGTGACTTGTGCTTTGTTGCCTGTATGTGTGTCCCATCCTCCAATGGAAATATGAATGAAAGGAACTTCCTGCAGCGCAAGACGTTTGGCAAGTAACATCGCCTTTCCTTGCCAAGTGGTTCCGTACCGAGTCCTTGTTTTTTCATCTTCCAAACTGATGCGAAAACTATCGATGTTTTTGGAATTTCGAAACTCTTCAGCTGCCATGAGCATATTTTTCCAATGTTTGGATTCTTTTGTCGGATAAGTTTTAGAAAACTCCTCATTCATAAAAGAAACCAAATCTTTTCTTCTAAGAATTCGATCTTCTGCAAATTTTCCATAGGATGGGTTTAGGTGTTGGATGGGTTCATCCACATTTCCAACATGATAACCAGAATAATCGATTCCGAGGAACCCAGAGTTCCCATTTTTTCCACCACGACCACCTATTGTCACATAACTTGGAAAATACGATGATTTGACTTTTGATTTTTTAGCATAAGCAATCACGGCACCAAAATGAGGAATGTCAGGAAACCCCATCGCTTCTGTCATTCGATATCCCGTACCCAGTAACATTTGTGCAAAGCCATGATCCCCTTCTTCACTCCATGTAGACCTAACGATTCCGATCGAATGTAATTGTTTGGCGGTGAGAGAAAACGGTTCTAAAACTGATAACCCTGAGATACTAGAACTTACTTTTCCAAATGCACTATTCGGTTTAGGATCTAATGTATCTACATGGCTCATCCCTCCCATCATTTCAATAAAGATGACTGACTTTACTTTAGAAGGAAGGGCAATGGATTCCTCTTCTTCTTCTGCTGCATGTAGACTTCCAAAGGGATTTGCAGAAAACAAAAAGGGACTGAGTCCCAAACTGAGGATTGATTTTTTTAAAAATTCTTTGCGATCCATGAAAATTCCTTAATTGATATGTTGGAACTCTTGGCTATTGATCAGAGCCCAGAGAAGGTCTTGGAGTAAGTCTTTGTCAAAAACGGTATCTGGTTTTAACATCAGTGTTTTTATTTTTTCTTTTTCTAAAGGACTTGGCTCACGACCTAAAAGTCGAAAGTAAAGATTAGAAATAACTGCATTCATAGATTTTGTTTGGTCAAACTCTTGTTTCACCAAAGACTCTTTATTCCCAAAATCCCAAACCAGTTTTCCCACCACACGTCCATTCATTAGTGTTAACATTTGTTCAATGGTTAGTTCAGAGATATCATCAGAAATATCCACTCGTGGACCAGATCCAAAAACAGATAAAATGGTATGGTAAGGTGCAGGTCTTTCCACCTCAGAAGCATTTGAGAATTCTTTCAAGTTGTCTTGGGGAATACGAAGAGAACCTTTACCAGTCAAATCATAAGGTTTTTTATCCATAATGCCAGAGAGCCAAGATAAATTCCTTTCTCGAATGTTACTGATTTTTTGGGAATCAGAGACGCGAATGAGAGAGTTGAGGAGTTGGTCACTATCCAATCTTTGTGGTGAAAAATACCGAATGGGATCTTGGTCGTTTTGATTCTTTGTCAACGAACGATTGTAAACATTCGAAGTGACAATGTATAAAATGAGTTCTTTTAGTTTTAAGTTGTTTGTTAAAAAATAAGAATCGAGATGGTTTAGGATCTCTTCCCCTGTGACCACAGTGTCTTCATTCCAGTCATCGAGTGGTGTGAAAAAACTCCAACCCATAAGTTCGGTCCACACCCGATTGATCAAAACTTTGCGAAACCTGTCATTGGCCTTACTGGTTAACCAATCAGCAAAGGCTTTTCTACGATCCTCACCAGGTTTTAGTTTGGCTTCCTTTCCATCCAAATACTTGGGCCGAACCAAATCTCCACCTGGGGCGTCATCCGTATGAGGAAAACGAAGGCCCAGTTTCGGTTGGTAATAAAGGGTGGCGTATTCCACTTCATGTTTCTTTTGGTAGTCTTTTCGTTGTTCGTCGGTCCATTTGTTCCAATTGTCTCGATTCCATTCATTGTTTTTGTCTTGGAGATTTTTTTGGTCTTCCATGGGAAGATGGACTTCTAATTCTCTTGGTACATAACTGAATGTTTTTCCATAACGATCGACTTCCCATGATCCATCGCGAAAGAACTGTTGGCTAAAAAAAGCAGCAAGTGCATAATAATCCCTTCTCGTGAAATCGGAAATATACGGATGGTCATGACATCTAGCACAAGCCACTCGTTTTGCATAAAATAACCTTCCAACAAACTCAGCTGTTTGTAATGGATCGGCCCCATCTCGGATGTAAAACATGGTAGCAGGAGATTCTTTTACATTGCCGGTCGATGTTAACATCTCTTGGACCAATTGGTCATAGGGTTTGTTTTTATGAAGAGAACCCGCTATGTATTCAAAAAACGAACCTGTTGGAATTTTACGACCTTTGGATTTGTCCCGCAGCATAGAAGTAAACTTAGTCCCCCAGTATTCGGCAAACTCAGGTTGTTTTAAAAAACTAACAGCGAATGATTCTAAACTTTGGTCGGCAGGTAGAGCCTCAAGTTCTTTCCATTCGGCGACACTGGGAATCACTCCTCGCAAATGAAGGGAAAGTCTTCGAAAGGTGATTTTCCTATCCGCCTTAACCACATTAGGTGATAGTTTCAAATACAAACTATCTAATGGATGAACTGCATTCTGTTTTGATCGAGACTGAAGGTATCCAAGAGAGATAATCAGAACAACAAAAGAAAAAAGGATATAGCGAAACTTAAGAACTAGATTTAGTACCAATCTCATGTTGGAAAGATTCTATGTGGGTTTTTACGAATTGGAAATATTTTTCTTGCAAAAGTCAATTTTTTGCAGATAAACCTTGGTTGCGATGGCAGAAGAAAGAATCTATGAAATGCTTTGGGACTGCGAATTTTGCGGATCAAAAAAATTACTCGGTAAAACACATAGGCATTGTCCCAATTGTGGAGCCACTCAAGACCCAAGCCGTCGATACTTTCCAAACGATGCAGACAAAGTTGCTGTCCAAGACCATATCTATTACGGAGTCGATAAGGTTTGTCCTTTCTGCCAAACTCCGAATGGAGCCAAAGCCACGTTCTGTGGAAACTGTGGAGGTTCTTTAGATGGTGCACAGAATGTCAAACTCAGATCCGATCATGATGGAATCACAGAAGACTCTGTCCAAAAAGCCAAAGAAGATTTAGCCTTCCCCAATTCCGAATATATCAAACCTCATCCCAAAACTCCCAAATGGGTTTTGTGGTTACTGGGAACCATTGTGATTGGTGGGATTGGATTTGTTTGTCTAGGTGTTTTATGGACTGAAAAAGTAGAATTACAAATCACTCACCATGAATGGTCTCGCACAATCGCCATTGATCAGTTCAAACCAGTTTCCGAATCCGAATGGTGTGACTCTATGCCTTTGGGTGCGTACAGTGTGTCCCGCAGTCGCCAAATCAGAAGTTATAACAGCATTCCTGATGGAGAAGATTGTCATACAGTTCGTTCGGATCGTGGAGATGGAACCTTCTCTGAAAGTGAAAGTTGTACTACCAAATACAGACAAGAACCAGTGTATGATGACCATTGTAGTTACCGCATCGACAAATGGGCCTTTGACAGAAATGCTGTGGCCAAAGGATTTGGAACCACACAAGAACCCTATTGGCCCACTCCTCAAATTCGCGAATGTGCGAGCACAAGTATTGGTTGTGAACGTTTAGGACCCAAGGAAGAAAAATATATAGTTCATTTCACAGAGTCTAGCGGAGAAACCAAAGGAGAAAAACATGACTGTGATTTTGATATGGCTAAATGGAAATCATTACCAGCCAAAGGGCTCTACCAAACTGAAAAAAGTGTCATCTTTAACTACATCACTTGTAACACCATACAGACGTTAGAAGGAAACGTAACAGAGGAATAAAATGGACCAAACTTGGTTAAAAACTACATTAGAACGTTTTAAGAACGAACAAGATCCCATACGTAAGTTTTTAAAAGAAACCAAACTTTTTGAAGAAGCTCTTGCTAACCAAGAGTATGAAAAAACCGATCTTCTCATCCGAAAAGAACTCGGAGGAATTCTTACTTCATTTAAAGAAAGTTTTCGTAAACTAGAAGAAGGTTTTGTGGCAAAAGCGCAAATCCAAAACATCGGAAAAACAAATCCTGCTACGACACTCCTCGATCGAATCATTATGAAAGTAGGTTCTGCTGGGTATGGACTGAATGGACTCGGCGCGGGAGTCAAAGCCACTGCAGAAGAAATGGAAAAACTACTCAACCATGACTTTACGATGTTGGAAAAAGTGGGGAACATACAAAAAGAAATTTTGGATTCCCTTCCCAGTGCTTTTGTGACTAACCCAGAGGCCGCCATCGAATCCATCAACAAATTACTGTTAGATTTTGAAACACAATTTGAATCAAGAAACTCAATCTTTTTAAAATAATAAAATAAGGAAATAAACCATGGCACTAATCGATAGAATTAAATTTGAAGGCAGTCCCAACGAAATCGTTTGGAAGTATCCATCTGATGAAATCAGTACCGCAGGACAACTGGTGGTGGATGAAAGTCAAGAAGCCATCTTTTTTAAAGAAGGAAAGGCATTGGATACTTTTGGTCCCGGAACTCATACTTTAAAAACGGGAAACATTCCCATCCTTGAAGCTCTCGTCAATCTTCCGTTTGGTGGGAAAACTCCTTTCACTGCGGAAGTATATTATGTAAACAAAGCCATCTTTGCGATGAAATGGGGAACCAATACTCCAATCCCTTTGGAAGATCCAAAATACAAAATTGTATTAAACATCCGTGCTTTTGGTGATTATAAATTTAGAATCAAAGATGCAAGATCCTTTTTACTGAATGTAGTGAAAGGTGGAAATCGAACTACCAACGAATCCATTGATGAATTTTTAAAACCAAATATAGTACGTGGGATCGGTGATTTTATTTCGGAAGTCATTTTAAATAACAACACATCTGTAGTGGAGATTAATAAATTCAGAGATGAAAGTTCCACCGCAGGAAAAGTCAAACTAGCACCTGAATTTGAAAAATATGGAATCGACTTAACAGAGTTTAATGTATCATCGGTGAACTTTGACCAAAACGATCCCAACTACCAAAGAATCCAAAAAATTATTACCGATAAATTCGAAATCGATATGCTCGGCGATAAATACCAACAAAAGAAAATGTTCGATATTGGACAAGCCGCTGCAGAAAACGAAGGCCAAGGTGGTGGTGCGATGGGTGCCGGGATGGGGATGGGAATGGGGATGAATATGGGCCAAATGATGGGCAATATGATGAACCAAGGGGGAGGCCAAAGTGGTGCAGCTCCAGCTGCCAATGACCCAGCCGCACGGATTGCCAAACTAAAAGGATTACTCGACCAAGGACTCATCAACGCAGAAGAGTTTGAAGCCAAAAAAAAGGAAATCCTTTCTTCTTTGTAAAAACAAAGAAAACTTTAAAACATCCAAACCACTTACCGGAAATTTTAATTTTCGTTAGGTGGGAAATCCAAAGCAAAAAATCTTATGAATCAATTCATTTCGAATCAAAACGATTCAAAAAACGAATCCATTCACAGAATCATTTGAAAATAGTTTTTTTGTCTATCGGTGCTTAAGAAAACAATTGTTTGATCTCTGCTAAGTTTGCTTCTGCTTCCTGTTCCCCTTTATCAATGATTTCTTGGTAACGAGCAAAATCAAATAACTGGAATTCTTCCAAATGAAAATGTACAAAAAGATCCATTTTAGGTCGTTTGAGACGAGTGATCTCTCTTCCTTCCAAGGTAATGGTTCTTGTCATAATCTGTAAGATAGGTGGGTATTTTAAAGTATCCCAAATATAACGAAAGAATCCTTTTTCTGTTGTGTTTCTGTCTTCAAAGAGTTTGACCGGAACAATTTCTTGCAAAGGAGAAACGTTGATTCCCATCACCACATCTGCACCTTTAGAACGAATGAGATTTTCGGGAACGTTATTGATCATTCCCCCATCCACTAATAATTTTTCACCGAGTCTATAAGGAGGAAAAGCACCAGGCAAACTCATCGCACTGGTGAGAGCTTCTGTAATGGGACCTTGGTCAAAGATATGTTCTTTTCCTGTTTGCAAATCTACAGCGGAAGTGGCAAAAGGGAGAGGTAATTCTTCAATTCTTTGGTCACCAAACCCTTTCTTTAACATACGTTTCATTCGTTTTCCTTTAAAAAAGGCAACGACCGGGATTGTTGGATCAAATGCACTTTCCAATCCACCAAAGAAGTTTTTAATCATCTCTTCAATTTCTTCAGGTGAATTTTTTCTCGCATACAAGGCCGCAATCACAGCTCCCATCGATGCACCAGAAACAAAATCAAAATGAATTCCTTCTCTATGTAACACTTTTAACAAACCAACATGTGCGAGGGCTCTTGCACCACCACCACCTAACGCCAAACCTCTCGTTTTTGCCACAAGGTATCTAGCTAACGTATCTTTTTGATAAAAGGTTTTGAGTGATTGGTCTTGGGGAAGGTAACTTTTACGAACGCCACTTTCCATCATACGAATGGCACGGCCTTCAAAGTTTCTGATTCTTGTTTTCCAAAAATTGATGATCTCTTCTTTTTCTTTATAAAACTTTTCTGGTTCATCTTCCCAAAACACAATGAAGTCAGATTGTACTACAAGATAATGTAAATCCACTCTGGAAGTGGATTCATCAAAATAAATATGAAGTAAGGGGGTTTTACTTCTCAGGTTGGTTAGATACTCAGAAATTTTTGTTGGGTCCATTCCCTTAAAAGTAGAAATGGGAATGGCAGATGATAATTTTTTGGTTACCTCACCATACTCGTCTAAGAAGGATTTTACTTTTTCACCAAAATGATATTCAGGTTCTAAAGGAACATGAACACATAACCTTCGCAAGCCGGGAAATGTATCTTTATGGCTAGAACGGTCTAAATTTTCTCGCATCCGCGAGCCCATCATTTGAATGATGTTTTGTGCAAAAACCTTCTCTTGGGATGCTAATTGTAAAAAAAGTTTTCCATTCAAAACATAAACAAGGGAATCGATGACAGCAATGGCAGACGTAGAGTGGTTAGAACTAGAGATGAGTGAGTTCTCTGCCAATACTTGGCCAGAACCTACATAAACATGACTTTGGCCAGCAACATTCTCAAGAAGGATTTCACCGTATCTGACAATGTAAATCGATTCCGAAGACTCTCCTTTATAATAGAGAGCCTCGTGGCTTCGGATTAATTTTTCTTGGACATTGTTTGCCAGTCTTAAGAGAACTGCAGGGGGAAGTTTTTTGAACAAATCCACAGACTTTAAAAAATTTTGTATGGCCTGTCGTTCTACTTCTGTTCGTTTCATTTTCCCCTCGTTCTATTAAATTCGTATGTTCACCCACTCCTTCTTACGAAATTTTCTGACAAAAATCACTGCCATGAGTAAAATCCAAATAAAAAACGCAGTCCAGATTCCGAAATTTCCCCACGCTAGGACAATCCCGAATAAATAAGCCAAGGGCAACATGATGATGAAAGATACAATAAGATAAACAAACATTACATAGTACATCATCCCTGCACTGCGAAGTGCAGAACCAATCACCATATGATAGGCATCTCCCACTTGGATGAGGGCCACAATACAAAGTGCAGGATAAGCAACTTTCGCAACGGCAGGAACATCGGTAAAAAGTCCAATGAGCCAAGGCCCTCCAATGATAAAAAAGAGTCCCATACTTCCCATCACAATGGCTGAGAAAGTTGCAGAACGCATGGTTCCTTCATAAGCCAATCGCAGTTTTCCTTGTCCCATTGATTGGCCGAGAATGGTAGTGGCCGCAATCCCAAAAGAAAACCCAGGCATAAAAGACAAACTAAGACATGTTAATACAACGCTAGCCGAGGCAAGGGTGGTTGTGCTAATCATGCCTGCAATTTTATAAAATCCTGAAAAGGCAAAGTTAACGAGTGTTCCTTCCACAGCAGGAGCAAATCCAACCATACAAAGTTCTTTGATGATTTCAAAACTAGGAGCAAAGATTTGATACTGAAAGAACTTGATAACATCTTTACGGAAAAAATAAAACACCACAATCAGAAGTGCAGGAACAGAAGATAAACTGGAAGCAATGGCTGCACCCTTCACTCCCCAAGCTGGGAAACCCCAGTTTCCAAAAATTAGTAACCAGTTAAAAAAGATATTGGTGACAGCAGCTAAAATGGAAGAGATCATCCCCACTTGTACAATTCCAATTCCGTCAAAAAATCCACGTAAGGCAAACCCAACAAAAAAGAGAACCGTACCAATAAAACGATAGGAAAGATAAACTCCTGCCACTTCGATCACTTCCGGATCATCTCCAATCCAACCCATAAATTGTGGAGCATAAAGGAATCCAAAATAGGACAAAAGAGATCCTAAAACTAAGGACAAATATACGGAGTTAACTAAAGTGATTCCGACACCTTTGTCATTTTTTTCGCCAAATCGACGTGCTACGATGATTTGTACGGCCATGGATCCACCCATCAGAAAGGCGAAGATGGAAAAATAAACCATTCCACCAAATCCCACTGCGGCAAGAGGAACTTCACCTAATTTCCCTACCATAGCAGTGTCTGCCACCATAATGGCTGTATAACTGATCATTCCAAAAAAAACAGGGATTGCTAATCCAAGAATTTTCTGATTCAATCGAGTTGGCTTCAAGATGCGTCTAATTTTGTGAAGCATAGTTTTGTCATTCTTATATGTATTGCGATCTACACAACCACCTTTATGGATGTTTACCCCCTGAAACTTTGTATCGAATTGGAAAAAGTAACCCAGAACCTAGATGGCATCTCTATTTAGATTCTTATGAAAAAGCATATGGGTTAAAAATTCGGCCTTCTACTTTTTTTGAAGATTATGCTGACATAAAAGATTTTTCCAAACTCTATCACTTTCGAGAAAAGGCTCCTTTTTTACATTTCCAAGCAAAGTTTAATCTCATCATCGCACTTGTAAAGTTTGATGAAAGAGAAATTACAGAAGTAACACATGATGTTGTCTTATCCAATAGTTTGGATGATATCAGTTATGCCGAATATCGTTTGATGTTTGGTAAAGAAGAACCAAAAGAAAGTTTTTATAGCAAACTAATGGCTTGTTTGGAAGGGCTTTCCAAAGGCGAAAACTCTGCGAAAAAAGAAGGAAAACCCATCCAATCAAAACTTGTGATGTCTCTACATAGAGATATCAATTTTGAAAGGCATTATGATTGGATGAAAAATTGGATGGAGAAAGAATCTATCATTCGAGAAGGGCTTGTGGGAATTGATTTCTGTCATATCGAAGAAGGTCATCCCCCGAAAGATAAAAAAACTTTTTTCCAATCGATAATCAAAGACAACAAAGCAGAACCAAACACTGCCTTATCGATCCTTTATCATGTGGGAGAAAGTTTTCGAGACAAAACTCCCTTCTCAGCAGCCCGTTGGGTTTTGGAATCTGCGTTGAATGGTGCCCATCGGTTGGGACATGCATTGGCACTGGGAATTGATTCCGATTATTTTTTAGGAGATGAAAGGACAGAACTTGTATCAGAAGCCAAAGACCAAATCGAATGTGAATTGGAATCTTATGATGAAATTTCTTCCTTTGGAACTTTTTATCCCAAAGAAGAACTCGAACTCAAACGAAAGGAATTAAAAAGCAAACCTGATTCCGAACTATTAAAAATCCAGTTTGATGCAAAACAGTCCCAATACCTCCATACCTTTCAAAACTATGTTATGTCTAAGATAGCGCAAACAGAGGCTGTGATTGAATGTTGTCCCTCTTCTAATTTATACATTGGGATGTTGGAGTCGCACATCGATCACCCGATCACAAGGTTTCTGCAAAACGATGTCAAACTCACCATCGGATCCGATGACCCAGGTTTATTTGGGACCACCATGCCAGAGGAATATGGCCATGCCCATACAGCGGGTGTCTCTGAAAAAGATTTAGAAACCATCCGAGAGAAGTCTTTTTCCTACAGATCCACCAAACTTTCAGGCCGTGAATTGGATTGACCCTGACAGAGATTAGTTAAACTGGAAAGTATGCGGATTTTTTCCCAAGTTTTTGTGCCCATGATTGTCTTTTCTTTGGCAATGGGACCTCTTTTTGGACAAACCAAAGAAGGTTTTTATGACACAAATAACTACGATCTAAGAAATCTCCCAAAATCCGATCCTGAATCCAATGTACTGCAGGATGTAACCATTCCACCTAAGTTTGAAACTCCTGCTCTGGCCACTCCCAAAAATGTAAAAACCCAATACAGTGGGATTGAGTCCATTCCCGGTGCTGGTGCTTTAATGAATTCCAGAACGACTTCCAATTCGAGCCAATCAGCAGCCAATCCCTACAATCTAACTGGTTCACAAAATTTACCAATCAACCCACTCACTGGGGAAATCAACGAACAAGCCCTACAAAACCAATTACAAAAAAGTAGAATCAAACAAGAGTTAAAGAAAAAACAAAAAGAAGAGTTTGATGAGGATGCGGTCTACGAAGAAACTAAATTCAGAAGGGCCTATATCATTTTCTTTTTGACCTTACCGTTTGCTCTCATTGTTTCAGCAGGTGGTGTGGCCCTCCTGGCACCAGCTTTACAAAAATCTGCCATAGCAAGTGGGATTCTCATTACAGGAACCACTGGTCTTTCTGGAACCAATGTTTATCTAGACAGACAAAGATTAGAAGAACACCGAGAAAAGAAAAAACAATTGGCTGAAGTTTTCCCTTGAAACTCAAACGATTCATCGTTTTCCTATCACGTTATTTTCTTTATTTACAAGTCCAAAGATACGAAATTCGAAAATTCTATGTAGAACACTTCCGTTGGCTGGGAAGAACGTTTTATATATTCTTTGGTTTTTTGTCCGTTACCATATTAATTTTAGATTTTGGATTTTATTATCCGGAAATTTGGAAAGAGTATGTAACACTTTCAATTCGAACTCTCGTTTCCTTTTTTATTTTCTATGAATCCATCCATTTATTTTTTACGAACAAACGTTGGAAAGAATATGTATCCATTCACAAAATAGAACTCATCATCTTACTGATGTTAGGACTCGAGTTTATTTATGAAAAAAATATAGTCTCGATTCTGAAGTCCTATCATATTTCGGGAGATGATACCACACTGATCTTTTTATCAGCCAACCAAGTTTTGTTTTTGTTTTCTAACTTAGCCCATTTTTATCGACTTTCTAGAAATCATGATTCCAAAAAACTAAACCCTTCCATTGTATTTGTATTATCATTTGCTTTTATCATACTACTAGGTGTTTGTTTTTTACATTTTCCAAAATCAACCAATGGAACTGTTCCTTCGATTGACATTGTATTCACAACGATTAGCGCCACTTGTGTGACTGGACTTTCCACAGTCGATATCAGTTCGAGTTTCACATTGACCGGACAATTGATTGTTTTACTTCTCATCCAGGTGGGTGGGCTCGGGCTTATGACCTTAACCAGTTTTTTTTCGATCTTCCTTGCAGGAAAAGTATCGGTAAGTGATACAATGATGATCAAAGACCTTCTTTCTGAAGAAACAATGGGTAGAGCCAAAGAAATTTTAAAACAAATCACACTCCAAACCCTTGTCATTGAATCCATTGGAGCGATATTATTATTTTATAGTTTTCCAGAGAACTTTCCGATCGCCCTCTCTGAAAAAATTTATTATTCTATCTTCCATTCTATATCTGCATTTTGTAATGCTGGTTTTAGTTTGTTACCGAATGGACTCGCAACAGAAGCCTTCCAAAGATCAGAAGGTTTTTTATCTGTGATTATGTTTCTGATAGTTCTTGGTGGGCTTGGATTTCCTGTTTTATTCCAAATTCGTACAAGGTTTGCCAATCCTTTTGATTTTAAGTTTCGTTGGTCTGTGACATCTAAATTAGTGTTTTGGACGACCAGCTGTCTTTTGTTATTTGGTTGGGTCTCTTATTATTTTTTAGAACAGAATTCAAGTTTAAAAGGTTTAACCACATCCGAACAAATCTTTCATTCTTTGTTTTATTCGGTCACCACAAGAACCGCTGGATTTAATACTTTGGATCTAAGCCAAATGGGATTTCCCATCACCTTCATTTCTTTCTTTTTAATGTGGGTGGGAGCCTCTCCTGTTTCCACCGGAGGTGGAATCAAAACCACAACCTTTGCCATCTCTTTATTAAACATAACCAATGAAATTCGCGGAAAAGATAGAATGGAAATCGACCACCGAACAATTGCTAATTCATCAATTGCAAGAGCCAGTGCTACGATTGTTCTTTCTTTATTTGTGATATTTGTTGCCATTTTTTGTTTGTTACTCACTGAAAATGCTAACTTTATCGATTTGTGTTATGAAGTGGTTTCTGCTTTTGGGACAGTCGGTCTCACTCGTAGTCTCACTCCTCATTTGAGTGATTCTGGTAAAATTATCATTTGTACCGTAATGTTTGTGGGTAGAGTTGGAATTTTAACACTACTTGTAGCACTCTCTAAAAAAGTAGATCGTATCTCGTATGAATATCCGAAAGAATATGTGGTTGTAGGTTGAACTTCGTATGCAAAGAAAAAAAATAGCAGTCATCGGAATTGGAAGTTTTGGAAAGTTGTTTGTTCGTTATCTATTTGATGACGGACATGAAGTCATTGCGATCGACAAAGATCCAACCATCATCGATTCCATAAAAGATTATGTTACCATTGCTGTTACCTTGGATGCAACCGACGAACATGCATTACAATCCCAAGGAATATCTGAAGTGGATTATGCAGTCATTGCCCTTGCCGATGATTTTGAAACCTCTATCATTTGTGCCGAAAGTTTAAAAAAATGTGGTGTCAAAAACATTTACGCTCGTTACCAAACAGAATTGCAAATGAAGGTTTTGGCACTTCTGGGAATCAAAGATTTGTTTAATCCTGAAGAAAAAGCTGCAAGGAGTATGGCCGAAACCTTATCCTTTTCTGGAATGCGTTCTAGTTTTTTACTCTCGGATGAATACAGTGTGGTAGAAGTCACGGTTCCCAAACGTTATATCAACCAAACCATCGCCGATGCAGATCTTCGTCATAAATACAATATCAATGTCATCACCATCAAACGCCCCACGATCAACAAAGATACCAAACGTGTTTCCGATTCAAAATCTGAAAAGATCTTAGGAATCCCACATGGAAACACCATCCTCAAAGAAGATGATATCATTGTTCTCTTTGGATCCCAAACGGACCTGGCACGTTTTCTGGAAACATAAAATATGGGTCCAGAACGAATCATTTGTCTTACAGAAGAACCTACAGAGATGTTGTATCTTTTGGGTGAAGAAAAACGGATTGTAGGAATCTCGGTTTATACAGAACGACCGACTCGTGCTAAGCAAGAAAAAACCAAAGTCTCTGCCTTTATCAGTGGGAACTTAAAAAAAATAACGGCTCTCGAACCCGATCTTGTCATTGGATTTTCTGACATCCAATCCCAACTTGCCAAAGACCTCATTGAACGAGGATTAAATGTTATCATCTTTAATCAAAGATCCATCACAGAAATCTTAGCCAATATGCAAATCTTAGGGAACCTTGTGGGCCAGGCCGAAAAAGCAAAAAACCTCATCTTAGAATGGCAAAACGCAATAGAGTTTTGGAAACAAGAGAACGAATCCAAAACATACAAACCGAAAGTTTTTTTTCAAGAATGGGATGAACCCATCATCACAGGAATCCAATGGGTGAGCGAAGCCATCACACTGGCAGGTGGCGAAGATTGTTTTTCGCACTTAAAAGACCGTAAACTTGCCAAAGACAGAATCATCACAGCCGAGGATGTGAAGGATGCCAATCCCGATGTCTATGTTGGTTCTTGGTGTGGAAAGGCGATGGACTGGGACTGGGTGCGGAACAAACCAGAATGGTTATCTACAAACTTTATCAAATCCAACAAAATCTTTGAACTAGACCCAAGCATTATATTACAACCAGGGCCTGCTTTGTTTTTAGAAGGAATTCCTAAACTAAAAGAGATCTTCTCCTCCCTTTAATTCCCTACTTTGTCATTCCGCTGTCATATAAATGTAACAGAGATATTCTAGATTTGAAACATATCAATTAGATATGGAGACATTCATGAACTTTTCATGTAACCTGACAAAGAAAAAAATCGCTTTGTCTTTTGTGACCCTACTCATCACAATCTTTACTCTTGCAGAAAAAATCGAAGCACAGGCAACCCCTGCTGCACCAACGACTGAATCCACACAAACCACAGAAGCACCAGCAGAAACTCCGGCTCCTGTAGCAGAAGCTCCTGCGGAAGCACCACAACAAGAATCTGAAATCGGACTCGTTAAATTGTTTGTGACTGGTGGATGGTCAATGTGGCCACTACTCCTTTCTTCTATCGTTGGATTTGGTGTGATCTTAGAAAGAATGTATTTTTTCTTCACAGCAAAACTAATCAGAAAAGGATACAACCAAGATTTACAAGATGCCATTGATGCTTCTGGAATGAATGGAATTGAAGAATTCTTAAAAGCAAACGAAGGCCAAAAAATCACTGATGTATTAAAAAATGGTATGGAAGTTTCTCAAAACGATCCAGAGATTTTTGCAGCTGGTATCGAAAGAGAAGCTGGTGAAGTGATGACTCTTCTTGAAAAAGGTCTTACTGTTCTTTCTGCAGTTTCAACGATTGCTCCACTCGTAGGATTTCTTGGAACTGTATCAGGTATGATCAACGCATTCGATGCGATTGCAAATGCTGACCAAGTCAACGCGAAAGTGGTTGCTGGTGGTATCAAAGAAGCACTTATCACAACGGCTGCTGGTCTTATCGTTGCGATTCCTGCAATGACATTCTACCAATACTTACAAGGCCGAGTTGCATTCTTTACTTCTGAAGTAGAAGAAGCTGCAAACAAAATCTACAAAGAATACTTAAAACTCAAAGCCGGAAAAAGAGCGTAAGTAACGGAAAGTAACTAACCATGATTAAGTTAAAGAAAAAACAAGAACTAGAGGAGATATCGGCAGCATCCATGTCGGATATTGCCTTTCTACTCTTGGTATTTTTTATGGTAACTGCTGTATTCTTTGTAAAGGAAGGACTTAACATTTCTCTTCCTCGCAAACAATCCGAACCTCAGCCTTTTTTACGTAAAAATGTATATGAAATTTTGGTAACACAAGACAGATACAAAATGCGTAACCCAGCATTCGGAACCAAAGAATATTCTAGTTTAAAAGAATTTCGTGATGATCTAAACCAAATGGAAATCCCGGATCTTAAAAACAAACTAGCACTCATTGTTACAACCGGTGATACCAAATATGCAAAGATGTTGGATGCCTTATCCGCAGTTCAACTTCGTGGATTTGAAAAAATCTCAGTGAGAAAGAAGAAATAATATGTTACGAAGAAAGAGAGTCGCACCTTCAGTTCCCGTAAGTTCAATGGCAGACATTGCCTTCTTACTGCTCGTGTTCTTTATGGTAACCTCAGTATTAGATTCGGATCCAGACCTTCCCATCAATCTACCAGATGTTCCTGGTGGAGAACAGTTAAACAAAAAGATTGCCAATCTTTATCTAACTGCTGATGAAAAGAGAACTGTCTATTTCAACTCAGTGAAGATGGAACTTAACGAAGCAATGAGTGAAATCAGAGCTAAAATTTCCACTACACCTGACTTAAAAGTTTTGATCCACGCAGATCAAGATTTGACTTATGAAGAGTTGGACAATGTATTCGAAACTCTCCGAGAGATTGGAGCCTTAAAGGTTTCTCTCGTTACCAAGACCACTCAAGGTGGCGGGTTAAAAGGAAAGTAACGTGAACGGAACAGTTGTTACACAGAAAAGATCCAAACGAGAGAGAATCCATCGGTTCATTGATAGATACCGAATCGAAACTGGTCTCGCCATTTCTGCCTTTTTACAAGCCATCATCATTCTCTTTTGGTTCACTCCTCATTTGGAAACCGATAGTTTGGATGACCTTGTAGAAGAAGTTGCTTTCATCGACAATGTCCAAATCCAAGAACCATCTACCGATTCCAAACCAACCGATGGTGATTTTGATCTGACTGACAAAGAAAAAGAAGAGAAAAAAGAAGACCCACGCATTGCCGGTGCTTCTGATCCCATCGTTTCGGGAGCAACATCTCCAGTGGATTTATCACCTAACGTTCGCCCAGAATATACATCCGATGCAAAAGCTCTTGGTGTGACAGGAACTATGACTTTGGAAGTGATCATTGGAAATACTGGCGAAGTGTTAAGAGTTCGCTCCGTAGGAAAACAGTTAGGTGGCGGTCTTGAAGAAGAAGCCATTAAAGTTTACCGAAGAAAAAGATTTTCTCCATCGATCCTAGAGGGAAAAGCCATCACCGTGAAGGTGCTTGTTCCCATTCGATTTACTTTAAATTAAAATTATCATTGGGGCGAATCCACCACCAAACGGTGGTGGACCGGGCTCTCCGCTGCAATCTGCAAGCAGGATTTCCGCTACGATCCCTTTCGCTATTCTGGTAATTCCAATACCTTATCTTCTTCTTCCATAGGTTGTTTTGGAATTTCTATTTTTTCGATTCGGATTTCATGAACAAAATCAGGATCTTCAAACTTATCTAAAATACTAATACGTCTCGGGTATTGTTTGTCGTTCCAAACTTCATAGTATCCGTATTTGATCACACCTTTATAAAAACTAAAAAGTTCCCGGTAGGTAAACTCCATCCATTCCAGGGCTCCGCTTGTTTTTTCAAAGTAACCAACATATTGGTCTGTGTCGGGAGTGGCATTCACCTGCACAGAGGTAAAATAAACTACTTCATAGTCCTGGCCTAATTTTTGACTGGGTCCTGCATATTGGATGATGGGGTATTCTGTCAGTCGCCAAGGCAGTGTTAGATACAAACGAAGGGATTCTAAATAAACTCGAACTTCATCGTCACCAGTAAAAACTTTTCCAGTATCAGCAGCAATTTGGTAAGTGTCTTTTTTGACAAGGCCGAGGATCAGGCCTTTTTTTTCACCACCAAGGAATTCCACTTCCATTGCATCTTTTTCCAAATCCAAATACACACGTAGCCTTTGTTCCGATTCTTTGATCGGTGTAAAAAATCGAACAAATTTAGAATGCCAAACATCTTTCAATACAAATTGAATATGTTTGTAACCTTTCCAATCGCCAGGTGTGAGTTCTTTCACAGGGGGATTTGTGATGATAAACAATCCCTTCTTTTTTAATTCAGGATTAAAACCTTCTTTTTGTAAGGTGGGAGGGCGTAGATCAGCCAAAGAACAAGAAATAAAAAATAAAGAAATGGAAATGAGTAAAACATGGAAACGAAACATTGATTCCAGAGTGAAGCAAAAACGATCCTCTGTCAATAGGGAAAGTGAGTTAGAAAAAATCGAAGTGGGAAAGAATCAAAAGATTTGAAATTTCAAAAGAAACTAATGAAAGAACTGTTAAAAGAAAGAAGAGATTTGGACACTAAAGAACAAAAGAGATAAGGTCGGAATCCCGACCCTCTCTTTTTAAATGATACTTATGCTTTTGCAGCACCTGTTTTTTTGATCGATTCAGCAACTTCGTTGATTTTTGCTTTTACGGATTCGATTTTTCCTTCAGGCATTTTTGCTTTGATTTCTTCAGCAATTTTGTTGTAGTTTTCTACGATTTTAGAACGAGTTTCGTCGTAGTTTTTTCCAGCAACACTAGAGAATTCTTTAATGTCTGTTAGGATTTTGTCAACGGATTGGCGAATCTTTACAGAATCTTCCGTGTTGTCCAAAGCACCTTTGGATACTAATTCATTGTAAGTTGTTTCCAACTGAGTTTTTGCTTTTTCAAGACCTTCTTTTCCAGATTGGAAAAGTCCGATTCCTGCGTTAAGAATGTCCATGATTTGTTTTTCCATAATTTAGCTCCTGGTTTTCACCTATTTGTGCAGCGCACAACACAGTTATGTGCATTGCACAAAATCTTTCAAGAACTTTTTTATCCCATTTTGTAAATTTTTGGATTTTTTTTTCGTAACCCAGTTTACGGTTCATTTTTATAGAATGGTTCTGACATGAAGACGCTGAATTCTCCAGCCAAGATACAAACGGAAATCAAAAACATCCCGATGGTACACTTAACAGATGTTCATGAGGATGCCCAAAATCCCTATTTCTATGCCGGCCGTTTGGAAGAATTACCAAATGAATTCCAAAACTTTGATAGTTCCCATAGGCATTCGTATTATGCGTTATTCTTTTTTACAGAAGGAGAAGGAAATCATTCCATCGACTTCACTTCCCATTCGATTACAAAAAATAGTCTTTTCTTTTTAAGGCCGGGCCAAGTCCATTCTTGGACTTTTTCAAAACCTGTGAAAGGTTTCGCCTTAAAGATTTATCCTGACTATTTATCCGAACAGGCAGGTCAGGTCACAAACTTTCAAAACTATCCTTTTTTCCAATTGGGAAATGAAAATTCGAAACTAGTGGTAGAAGAAAGAGAACAGTTAAAAAACGATTTTGAAAGATTACTCACCGAAAAAAATTCAAAATCAAATTCTTCTATGATCTATCTTTTGATACAGTTGGTTTTGCAACAATCACTGAAAGAATTTAATACATCCTTTACAGACAAAGTGACCGTCGATTCCAAGTTATGGGATTTTTTTCGTTTATTAGAAAATCATTTTAAAGATCAAAAAACAACTTCGTATTATGCAAAACAAATTGGAACTTCCTCTGGAAATCTAAACCAATTATGCCAAAAACAATATGGAAAGTCCGCAAAAGCAATCATCCAAGAAAGGCTTATTTTGGAAATCAAACGACTATTACTACATTCTGATTTGAATATCAACCAAATTGCTCTGACTTTAGGTTTCTTTGACAATTCTTACTTCAGTAAATTTTTTAAAAACCATACCGACAACTCACCTGAAAATTTTAGACGTCTGAAACGAAAACTACCATAAAAATCAAATTCTCTCCATTTACCAACTTTCTATTTTTCCGTAAGATACAACCAACACTTAGAAAAGGAATTAGAAATGTTAGAAAAGTTATTCTACACAGAATCAAGTTGGCTTTTTACCTTACTCAGATTGGTTTTAGGTATTGTGATTTTGCCACACGGATTACAGAAGTTATGTGGATGGTTTGGAGGGTATGGATTTTCCGCTACTTTGGATTTTTTTAAATCGGAAGGGATCCCCTACGCCATCGGTTTTTTAGTCATTGTGGCAGAATCTTTCGGGGCACTTGGACTCATCTTCGGATTTTTCACAAGGCTTTCTTCGTTCGGGATTGGACTTACCATGATCGGAGCAGCCATTTATGTAAGAAAAAACGGCTTTTTTATGAATTGGTTCAACCAACAACCCGGCGAAGGATTTGAATATCACATCTTAGCCATCGGAATTGCAGTGATTTTGATGTTCACTGGCGGTGGTCAACTAGCAATTGATAGTTGGGTTGCCCAAAAAATCAATTCTAATTGAATCCCATAGATTCCTACAAAATAAAACGTTTTGAAAGATAGAAGGAAAGCGAATTTAGCGAAATCACATTAACGTAAAAACAAAACAAGTTTCAACCAAATCTAAATACAAAGTTTTCGATTGTTTCGTTTCGATCATTCGAAACCGAGAGAATCTTTAATGTTTTGTATTTAGATTTCTAAAGCGCTGATGGGCTCTTGTTGTTGGGCCATGATGGATTCCAAAAACTTTACATAAGCGGCGCGACCTGGATACTCTACTTGGTTGACTCCTGTTTTGACAGCAGCTTCTGCTACGGCCGGAGCCACATGGTAAAGAACCCTTGCGTCCAAAGGTTTTGGAATGATATAGTCAGCACCAAATCGAATTTCTTTTTCGTTGTAAGCTTCTGAAACTTCGATGGGAACCGGAAGTTTGGTGAGTTCGCTTAACGCATAAGCCGCAGCCAATTTCATTTCCATATTCACAACCTTTGCACGAACATCTAATGCTCCGCGAAAGATAAATGGAAACCCAAGTACATTGTTGACTTGGTTATGATAATCACTGCGTCCTGTTGCCATGATGAGGTCTGGTCTTGCACGTTTTGCATCTGGATAAGGAATTTCTGGATCAGGATTGGCAAGAGCAAACATAATTGGTTTCTCAGCCATTGTTTTTACCATTTCTTCTGTTACGACATTAGCAACAGACACTCCAATAAATAGATCCGTTCCAGGAAAAATATCTGCTAACGTTTCTGCATCGGTGTTACGAACAAAAGGAAGTTTCGATTCATGTAAGTTGGTTCGTTTGTGATTGATCACACCACGAGAATCCAACATATATATAGATTCATGTTTGACTCCGATATGTGTTAACATCTCAGCAATGGAGATGGCAGCAGCACCTGCTCCATTGATCACAACTTTGATGTTACCAGCTTTTTTACCGGTAATTTCTAATGAGTTTAATAAGGCAGCAGTAGAGATGATTGCAGTTCCATGTTGGTCATCATGAAACACAGGAATTTTCATACTTTCATCTAAAGTTTTTTCGATATGGAAACATTCTGGGGCACGAATGTCTTCCAAGTTGATACCACCAAACGTTGGTTCAAGGGCCTTAACAATCGTAATGAATTTTTCAGGATCGGTTTCATTGATTTCAATATCAAAGACATCAATGCCGGCAAATTTTTTAAACAAAACTGCCTTTCCCTCCATCACTGGTTTTCCAGCGGAGGCTCCAATATTACCAAGACCTAAAATAGCTGTTCCATTGGTGATGATTCCGACTAAATTTCCTCGGTTTGTGTATTCATAAACGAGATCAGGTTGTTTTTCGATTTCAAGGCAAGGGTAAGCGACTCCCGGTGAGTAGGCCAAGGACAGGTCGTAACTGTTCTCCGTTGGTTTTGTCGGAACTACTTTGGTTTTTCCTTTCGGAAACCTAGAGTGATACTCAAGTGCGCTATTTTTCATGGTCTATTTTCCCACGATTTATGATTCAATGGAAAATCCTAGAATAAATTGGAGCAATGGCCTTTCAAAAAAGGTTGATGGAAGTTCTATGTCCCTTTAGATAAAGACCTTACGAAAAGCCATAGGGGGCAAATTTGGAACTAGTTGGAGAATTTTTTGGAACTGCTGTTCTCATTCTACTGGGTGACGGTGTGGTTGCCGGTGTTTTATTAGAAAAGTCAAAGGCGAAAGACGGGGGATGGATCACGATCACCACAGCTTGGGCCCTAGCGGTCTGTTTTGGGGTTTTGGTGGCAAAGGCCTTGGGAAGTCCCGGTGCCCATTTGAATCCTGCTGTGACCCTTTCTGTTTGTATCCAGTCAGGTGATTTTTCCAATTTTCTCCCCTATTGCCTCGCCCAAATCGCAGGGGCTGCCCTCGGTGCCACTCTTGTTTATTTGCATTACCTTCCCCATTGGAAAGAAACCAAAGATTCTGGAAAGATTCTAGCTGTGTTCTCTACTGACCCTGCCATCAAACACACTCTCTCTAATGTCATTAGTGAAGGACTTGGGACCTTTCTTCTCATCCTCGGAATCCATGCCATCTTCTCTCCGTTCAACGGCGGTGCCACAGGAGTTATGGGAACTGGATTTGTAGCACTCCTTGTTTGGGCCATTGGACTTTCTATGGGTGGAACGACTGGTTATGCGATTAACCCTGCTCGTGACTTAGGACCAAGGATTGCCCATTGGCTTTTGCCCATTCCCAACAAAGGAAACTCGAATTGGAAATATGCATGGCTTCCCGTTGTGATCCCGTTAGTGGGTGGTGGACTTGCGGCAGTTGTGATTCGGTGGGGGATCTTGTAACAATAGTTTGATTGCAAAAATTTGACGGAGAGGCGGGAATGGAAATGATTTTTATGCGTTAAATAACATTTTTACTAAGGAAAATAAATGAAGAAAAAAACTTTAATTTTGCTATTCACCATCTTCGCATTTTCCTCTTTAATTCCAGAGGAAAATACTAGTTTAAGTTTAGATGATTTCAAAAGCCAACTTATGGAATTACAAAGTTTAATTGATAATGAAAAAGAGTTTAAAAATGCCTTGAATGGATTTCTAAATTTAAAAGGTAAATTAATCAATTCTAAAGAGAATGATCCTTACATTATTGGTTTAGAAATATCTATTCTAAAAACAGCATTATTATCAGGGAATCGAAACTTAGCTGCGGATCAGCTAAACAAACTAAATCTTTTGCCAAATTCACAATTCATACATATGGAAAAATTTGATAAAAAAACGAAGGGTCTTGAATTGATTTTTTGGGAATATGGATATACACAGCCTGATTTATTTTTTAAATTCAAACATTTTACAAATTATTCAAAAAATAGTCCTGATGAAAAATTTAATTTCATAAAAAGTCAAGCTCTACTATATTCGGACCTACTCAGAGGAAGACTAAATGGAACTTCTTCTACTACTACCTATGGAGATCAGTATGTTCAATTAATTTACTTTGATGAATCTATTCCAAATACTGCGAAATTAATTTTTCTCCAAGAACTCGCAAATGTATTAAATGGAAGCGCAAAAGGAAATGCACTTTTAAGCCTTGCCCTAATGCACGAGAAAAACGAAAATTATAAAGAATCTGAATTTTGTGCGAAAGAATGCATAAACATTCTCCAACCAATTGAAAAAGATCGGTATTATAATGAAGTTCTTATCTCAAAATGCAAAAACCTTATAAACAAATAAATACATCGCATAACAAAAATATGAGATACAAAAAGAAGAAATTTATATTTCCGTGAAACAAATTTGTTAGGTGACTGTTAATTAAGTAAAACGGAATCTCATAAAAAATGAAAAACAAACTTTTGCTCTTTCCATTACTCATTCTCCCCTTCCTCGCAATTTTCGCTACAGAATCAGAAACTTTAGATACTTTTCGTGGGATTAATTTTTCAACCACTGAAGCACAAAAAATAAAAGCAATGTCCATTTTCATTCCGCAAGCTGCAAAAAGGTCCGACTCCATTCATATGAAGGATAAGTATCCAATCACTTTCTTTAAAGCAGACTGCATCCAAGAAAAAGAATGTTTTTCCTTACTCATTGCTGTATCTGTCATACCAGAATCAATCAAATCCTTTGATACATTGGTGGAAGAATCAAGGGCTGCTGATTTTGGCAATCCACCGTACGAAGTGAACAAATGGGTCGAACTTCTCACATTCAAAACAGAAAAAACCAAAATCCTAATGGGACCTGGGGAACTACTGGGAACAAAGATAAACACATTTTATTATATAAAAGATACCAATGAAACTTATAGAGTTTCCATGAATCTAATCTATCATCCTAAATTTCCGGATGAAGAATGGCAGGACATCTTAATGCATTCGTTTCTCATTTTAAACAGTATCAATATTGAATCAAAAACAAAGTGAAAAACGATCACACTAAAAAAGAAAATCTATGAACCAATACGAATCTACATTCAATCAAATCATAGGGGAATACAAAAAACTTTTTGGCAAATCAGCAAATGTCACTATCCCATTTGAAGGTCAGAAAAAAATACAAAAGAACATTCGTATTTTCGATTGGTTTCAAATGAGTAAAAACAAAAAAATCGATTTCTATGATCGGTTTGGTGACATTGAAGAAGAAAATGTTTTAGGTAAATACATTATAGACAATGGAGATGACGAGATATTCTCACCGGAACTAAGGGAGGGAGTTATTCCTTTCGCTTATATTGTCGATGATGGAGCCACTGGAAATGATTACCAAGCAGAAGGAATTTTGATGATCGACCTTCGCTCTGCAAATCGTCCTGTTCTCATTGCCGAAGTGGATGGTACAATTGACGGACAGGCACCATTCAAAATAGTTTCGTTTGAATCTTTAAAGATAAAGTCCGGTAAAATTAAAGCGGAAGATTAGAATTTGAAAAAAGTCCTACTCTTACTCGCAAAAGGCTTCGAATCATTTGAAGCCAGTGTTTTCATTGATGTCATTGGTTGGAACCTTGTTGATGGAGACAAAACTACAGAACTTTATACTTGCGGTTTTACAAAAGAAGTCACAGGATCCTTTGGCATTAAACTCAATGTAGATTGCTTAATCAACGAAGTAAATATTAATGAATTCGATGCTTTAGCCATACCTGGCGGCTTTGAAGAATATGGTTTTTATGAAGAAGCTTATCACCCAGATTTTCTCGAGTTAATTCGAGATTTTGATAAACAAAATAAAATCATAGCATCTATTTGTGTGGGAGCTTTGCCCATTGCAAAGTCTGGTGTTTTGAACAAAAGAAAAGCAACCACCTATAATCACAAAAACAGTATTAGACAAAAACAACTGGCAGACTGTGGTGCCAATGTTCAAATGGAGCCGATCGTACTGGATGAAAATATTATCACAAGTTGGAGTCCTGCGACTGCAATGGGAGTTGCTTTACTTCTTTTGAAAATATTAACCTCAGAAAAAAACGCAAATTATATTAAAGAAATAATGGGTTTTTAGAATCGTTTATTTTGGATTATCAATCAACGCTTCATTCTCCAAACAACCAAGTAGGCTATACGAATTGCCATTAACTGAACAACCTAAGTCCTGCCTACCCAAATCTGATAAGTCTAATTCCCGTTCTGTACCTTTTGAAATGCAACACAAGCATTTATAGTTTCGATTTTTCCTTCTTGTAAGTCCTTACAACTAAATAACATTATTTGTTTATGACATTCTTTATATGCCGTTTGAATCGCTAACGGATCCGCACCAATTAGTTTATAAGCATTACTTTCACGAAATCGTTTTTGGCATTGAGTTTCTTCTAGTCTGCCTTCAGTAAATTTTTTTAAATTTTCAGGAATGGACTTCCATTCTTTGTCAGCGCACTCTCTATACTTTCCGCAAATCTCAGCAGTTAAACTCAAAGATTCGTTTTGCCACTCTAAGTTCATAATCCCTTTGTCTTTTTTACAGGATTCAGTTGTTACTAGAACTAAGATAGATAAGAAGATACTTACTCCATTTTTCATATTCAATTTAGGAAGAGAAATATATATTTGGCTGTTAATCGTAGATCGCTTATTATCCGTCGTCGCTCGGGATTTATGCGTAGTGCGTATATTCGAAAAAAGTAAATTTAGTAAGTTCATAAGTTCCTTTGGTTTTCCTTTGTTATTTTCCAGTTTCGGTTGTTTCTTTTTTGCGAATGAGAATTTCAATTCTCTCTTCTTTGGCTTTTTTTTCTGGCGTATCTGAGTCTTTTACTTTTTGAAACATAGCATAACCTTGAACAGAGACCTGTTCTTTAGGAATTCCATATTCGTTCACTAATTTTTCTGCAAGTAAAGAGGCTCTATGGGAATGATAGTCCCATGAATTTTGAAATTTGGATTTATCAATTTGTGATTCGTAAGGGATTTGTACACGAACCACAATATCTATATCCATTCCTTTGGATAATTCAGCCAATTGTTCAAAGGCAAATTTTAAATCAGGATCAGCTTTTAAAATATCATCGGATGCCAAATCAGATCCAGCAAACGTTAATTTAAGTTCTTCAGTTTCTGCAAGCCCCAATTTCAATTTAGCTTTTTCGCGAAGTGTCTTTAAAGCGAATCCAATTCTTTCCCAAAGTCGAAACACTTGCGACTTCGGTTCCATCGTATCATCTTCTAAAATTCCCGAGCCGCCATCCAAAAGTGCACCAACAGAGCTGACATTTAAGCCAAACCCACGTTTGATATCCTTAGCAACTTCTGTTAATCGGTTAGCATCTACCTTACTGATTGCATACAAAATAATAAAAAGCCCAAGTAACAGAGTGATCATATCGGCATAGGTCAACAACCAACGGTCATGCGCCTCTATATGTTCTTCTTCTTTTGATACAAATCTAGAACGTCTTCTCATACTTCCTCTTTGAGGGCCGGAAATGCTTTATGTAAAAACTCCCATTCCTTTTCTTGGACTATTGCATAAAATTCGTTAAACAATTCTTGGTTTACTGGCAACGTAGCATAATAACCTTGTTCTACTTTTTTAAACAAGGGATAAACTCCAAGTAATCTTGACATCATAGCTGCAGGTTTAATGACATATGCACTTACTGGTTTATGTGCTAATTCATAAAATTTTTTAAGGTTAAAAAGTACAACTTCTAATTGTTTTCTCCTAGTTTCACGTTGGTCTAACTCGCAAAATAATGAAAAATACTCGTCTTGGTTGATTTCCTTTCCCAATTCCCAACCTTTATTGAGAAGAAGTTCAGCCATTTGGATATCCAACTCATCTGTTATTGTATTGAGTTCCATGAGACGTTCGACGTTTTCTCTAGTACCTTCCTTCATCATGTTTTTCACTTTGTCATACGTAGTAAAAGCTAACGTTTCCCATTCTTCTTTTCCATCCAAATTATATACGGTTTCAAAAAAGAATTTTGCCATCCCAATTGTTTCGTTACGGTGAAAAAAATCATAGTAGTAAAGATGAAATCGATCCACTTGCACACGAACGATTTCTCTTCTAGCTAGTGCAACTTCTTCCGTTAATTGGTGTTTCATTTCCGCTTAGTTCACCGGTGTTCCTAAAAGATAAGAAGGAAATCCTTGTTGGTCGCGTTCAAAAGGTGCAATCGAAAACTGATTGGGTATAGAAACAATTTCATGATAGAACTTGTATGTGGAACGAAACAAAATCTTTGGAGTCGAAGATTCTTTCGGAGTATAATAGAATTTTACTCCATAACGAAAGTTATTTGCCCATCCTTCTTTTGTAACTTCTAACAATGGATATTCGGCTGGGATTTTTTTGTTTTGGACAACATTAAAAACAATGTCACCTTTTTTATATAACCGAACTCCTTGTGTTTCACCTGCCAATCGAACATTGCCAGCTTCAGGGAAGGACAATGATAAGTATGTTAAACTAACATAGTTTCCACGATTCTTTAGTTGCAAAGTGACAAGCGATTCTTTTCCGACTTCAAATTTTGGAACAACTTCTAAAGATACGAAAGAAGGTACTGGTTGCATGGGAAGGTTTGGAATCATTTCCCAACCATTAAAAACAAATTCTTGAGAGTAATTTGGATTCGTCGGAAAAATTCGAAAGGATTTGTCTTTATTATTATACTCAAAGTCGACTCGTTTACTTCTTATTAATTCTTCGTGTTCTTTGAGTTGAAATCCGTCCCAAATTTTTTTGCCTTTTCGATAACCCATAGGAACAGAAAATAAACCTAACGGAGGTTCTTCGGCCAATACTTCAATAAACACGGAATTAAAGTTGTCTCCCGGAAGTTCCGAAAGCACAATCCGACGTATACAATCACCAGCAAAGGAAACTTTCTCCTTTCCGGGTGCTGATCCAGGAACCCAAGTTTTGAGTTTTCCATCGTAAAACATCGCGCCTAAATTTTGCAAAAAGAATTCCAACTTCCATTGAAAGACCCAACTCGATCCATCTTTACGAAATGCGGCAAGAACCTCACTGGTTCCCGATTGGAATAAAACCAAAGTTTCCATTTCTGGAGTTTCATCCAAATTGATCTGTTTTTGGCCTAATACACGAACCTGCCTGCCTTGATCATCTCCATAGACGGCTTGTCGGATTTCGGAATCGGAAGGGACTTCCTTTTGAGAGCAAGACACGAAAGAAACAGATGCGAAAAGTAAAGCGACTGTAATTCGAAACAAAATGGATAATTTCATAGGAATTCTTTCATTCCAGCACAACAAAACTCCAATTCAACCTTTTTTGCTTTTCCTTTCTCACTCCTGTGTTTTACTCGTCTAAGTATTAAGAATTGGGGACGACATTGGTTTCGACTGTTGTTGGCTTGGATTCAGTGGCACGTAGGGGTGAGGGACCTCTTAAAAACCTTCAAAACAATAACTGCAAATAACGAATTTGCTCTAGCAGCTTAATTTTAAGCTCTACGGTTTCACTGGCTGTTTCCTTAGGTGGCCAAGAAACCGACACCTCTCTAAGGACCTTTCGGATTTGTCGCCCGCTTCGAACCGGATTGAACATTAAGTAGGATAGGAATTAGTCCCCCGTTTGTAGGGTAAGTCTTTCCGAAATTTATTTGCAAACTAAACGTGTAGAAGCTGCATTTGAGGATGATAGGACCCGGGTTCGACTCCCGGCGTCTCCAAAGTTTCAGCGTTCGCTTCTCGCGTTTGCATGACCCTCCGTGACCAGAGCTCCCGCACGAACGTATCTCTTTAGCGTTTTCGAAGCAGACGCCATCACTGGGTTATCACGAAATCGTGTTTATATATTTGATATCAATACAGTCAATTTTATCGTTTAACCATTGCTTTACGATACAAATCGAACGATCAAGCCGGTTAGTTAGAATGTTATCAAATAAGTAAGTAGATTCTTTGAATCATTTCCATTCTAAAATGGGCATGGTATTATTTTATGAATTCTAAACCTTACTTTGAATCAGTTTAAAGCTATAAAATGAAATTAAACTATAAATTGGCAAGAAAGCTAAATTGTGCCATGTAAGTATATGAGTGGATGTTTCATTAGGACAAAAAAAAGAAATTCCAATTTGGGAAAATGCAAAAGGCAACACATAAACCGATAATCGATATAATATGGTAGGTTCGATAAACCCTTTTTTTAAATAAAAATTTAGAAGAATCATAGGAATAATTGTTATCAAGAGAACAAATTCTACGCAACTCGAACCATGATTTTTCAGTTCTTCAGAAAGAGACGAAAATAAACCCTTCTCTGAGAATGAAACGGATAAAATCAAAAAACAAAACCAGCTAACGAGAATTAAATTATGAAACAAATAGTCAAATCTTGATTGTTGTCCTGGAATGTTTCTTTTAAATAAAACAATTCCACAAGAAAGAAAAACTGTCGCTAAGGCAAGATTTGATTGCCAAAATCGGGGAATATGGTACTGCCCTCGAATGATAATCGAAAAAAGTAAGATCGCAGACATAGTTAATAAAGAGAATAAAGTCCAACGCAAGAATCGATACTGAGGACTTTTTAAAGGAGATACTTTTTTATTGTCTTGCGTAAGGACTTCAATTAATTCTTCAGTCTTCATAAATCGCCTCCCGGACGAAGTCGAATGATTTTATAGATTCTATGTGCTGCAGTTTTTACTGCAGATTGTGACATAGACATAATTCTCGCAGTTTCAGCGATTGACATTTTCTCCAACTTTAAAAGACGAAAAATCAATCTTTGTTTTTCGGAAAGATTAACCATTATTTTCTCAATTCGTTCCTTGGAATCATCTTCAAAAGGTAAATGTTGATTTTCAGGTAAGTACTCATTAGACAAAATGAATTCTCTTCTTTTCTTTCGTCCTTTTTTTCGAATGTAGTCAATTATCTTATAATTTGCAATTGCGTACAACCAAGGTAAAAAGGATCTGTCAGGTAGAAAAGTATGCTTGGAAAGATGAACTGCAATGAGAATTTCCTGAAGAACATCTTCTCTGTCGTCTGAATCATAAATTTTTACGGCAAGAATTCCCCTTACAATAATGTCTATTTCTTCCAATAATTTCTTATAAGAAGATGAATCTCCCTCTTGGGAAGAACGCATCAAACCGGCTAATTCATCCGATGAGATCCTATTCTTGGATAATTTCAGCACTCTTCTTTCATCTGAATGTTCCGTGCATAAATCAATTTATTTATAAAAGCCAATTTTTTTTTTCGCAGATGTAACTTTTTCATCTTTCAAACGAAAGAAAATACAAATCAAACGAGGAGTTTATTATGAATTACAAATCAGGAATCCTTTTAGGTGCAGCCTTGGCTGGACTTACTTTTACATCTTGTATGAGTGCTAAGACCCAAGTAGCAGAAAAAGCAGAAGGTGAATGTCACGGAATCAATGCCTGCAAAGGTCAGGGAGATTGCGGAGGAAAGGGACATGCGTGTGCAGGTAAAAATTCATGCAAAGGCCAAGGTTGGAAGGGCACTTCCGAAAAGGAATGTGCAGAAAAAGGCGGAAAATTCGTTAAAACATAAGACTTTTGGAAAATCAAACTTCCATATTTGGTGTTGGTCTCAGACGAGAGCATTATCCATATCTAACTGAAAAACCAATTACAGATATAGATTGGTTCGAGGTCATAAGTGAAAATTATATGAACACTGAAGGACGACCTATATCTGTATTGGAATCCATACGTAAGGACTATCCTATCACATGCCACGGAGTTGGTATGTCTTTGGGAAGTTCAAATGAAATTGATCCAAATTACCTTAAAGATTTAAAAGCACTGATTGATAGATTGGATCCATTTCTTGTATCGGATCATTTGGCATGGAATCATTGGAACGGCATCAAATTGCATGAGTTAATCCCTGTTCCTTATCACGAAGAATCTCTAAAGATTATAGCGAATCATATAGATTATGTACAAAATGAACTACAAAGGCAGATTGCAGTAGAAAACATCTCAGCATACTTCAATTATACTACTTCAACGATGAATGAAAGCGAATTCTTAAGTTTACTTGTTCAACAGACAGGTTGTTCGATTCTCCTAGATATAAATAATATTTACGTTAACGCAAAAAACTTTCATTTCAATCCAGTAGATTTCATAAAAACAATTCCTAAAGAAAGTATAGCTCAGGTTCATTTAGCAGGTTTTACAGATATGGGAACTTACTTATTCGACACACATGCAGAACCCGTACATCAGGAAGTCTGGAATTTATTTGAAACATCTTTAGAACTTATACCAGAAAATATCCCGATCATGATTGAATGGGATGAGAATGTTCCTGAGTTTCATAAACTGGAAGCTGAACTAAACAAGGCACGGCAAATCATGAATAAAAGGGATAAAAATGAAACTAGAAAAATTACAAAACCTGTATTGTGAATGTATTTTATCTAATAGAGATTCCCCATTCCAAAGCCAAATTAATGCGTGTGGGAATTTGTCCATTGCGGAGGCTACATCTGTTTATAAGAATGCCTATTTATACCGAATGAAGGAAGTCATGGCTGACAATTTTGAAGCCGTCAATTTTGTATTAGGTGAAAATTTATTTGATTTAGCTATTGAAAAATTTATACAAATAAACAACCATAAGTCCTATGATTTATCCAAATACGGAGAAAATTTTCCCTCCTTTTTGACGGAAATGTTTCCTGAATTCCCTTTTTTAAAAAATTTAGCTGAATTTGAAATCCAATTTACTGATTGTTTTCACACGAAAGAACATCGGAGTTATGATTTCAGTGTTATTAAAAATCAATATGATTTGGAAAATTCAGTCTTCGAGTTTGGAGAAACAGTAATACTCATTCAAAATCAATTTTCAATTTATTCAATTTGGAAAAATAGAAAATCAAAACTACCGCCAGATACTTCCAAAATCGAAAACCAAGAATTTCTACTTTTATACAAACAAAATTCGAATATTTATGTTCTTTCACTAGAACCTTTTGAATTCCATTTTTTGGAATTACTACATAAAGGTGAAAGTATCAACATTTCATTGAAAAAAATAGATTCAATTTTCCAATTAAATCCTGAAATCATATCCAATCTTTTTGGAAAAATATCAACTTCAGGAATCATTAAAAACATTTTTATACAAAAAGAAATAAAAGTTTAAATTTAGAACTTTTAATAAAATTTCATTTAAAAGAAATTATACTTTATAATGGATCCTTCAAAGGAAAGAACCAAACTGAATCTTTGGCCATTCACCAAACCACGCATGATAATAAAGAACATAGATTCCAAATGATATTCCGCATAAGATAAGAAAGACAGCAGTTTTCCGAAAGACCAAAAGATTTCCCATTTCCACTGTCATTTTCAAAACAATCTTAGTGAGCCTATCAATGATAGAGAACAAAAAGAAAAAGAGCAATAGGATCACAGCCATACCAATCAAAGTCACAACAGGTTTTTCATATAAGTTCGTAAGACCCAATACTCGTCCGTTGATGATTGTTACAATTAAATCCACTGCAAGTATACAAAGTAAGCGAAAATAAAAACCTAAAAAACGATGGAAGAGGGATTGTTTCGATGAAGTTGACATGGAATAAAATCTAGGGATCCAAATCAAGTTTGCAAGTATGATTTATCGAAATTAACTAACAAAACTCATAAATTGTACGTTAGCTGACTCATTCTAAATCAGATTTATATCATAAAAACTGAAGTTTTTTCAAGAATTTCTAACCTAACACCTGAAATGTTCTAGATTTAAATATATCGAATATTATACTTTGCCGGTAATGCAATTTTTGATTCGTACAACTTGTCTGATTTATTTCTTTTGTATTTCTTTTTCTCTCTTTGCCGAGGAACCTGCCAATGACAAACAAAAGGAAGGGAGAGAAACCAAACCAGCCAGCCAAGAAATCAGAGATCGAAGAATTCAGATTCAAAACGACTCAATCATAGAACCTCCTTTGCAACCACTCCCGCCAATTCCATCAAAAGAATTTTCTCTCAAAAAAGATAACGGAGCAAAATATTTCACCTTTTATCCGGGTGTCCAAGCCAACTTAAGTGATTTAAAGATTGTATCTTCAACTGGTGGAAGAGCTGTTATGGTGGATGACCAAAGGATGGATCAAAATCTTTCCTTTCTTTATGATTTAAAATCTCATGAGTGGCAGGTGGGAGAAAACTGGGGGTTATTCATTCTAAATCGAAACGTTAATTTCCGACAATCCAAACAAAAAATAACAGATATTACCGAAACAAATATGGCAAGTGAAGGAGAATCTGGTTCGTCCAATCGATCTTCCCCAATCAAACAATATAAGAACCAAGACTTAGGAACAGAAACTTTTGGTAGTTACCATATGTTACTTCCTGCAATTTATTACGGTCAAAAAGGTAACGATAAATTTAGAATTGGTTTAGGTTTAGGTTATTCAAAAGTCAACATACAAGGTACTGCTGATTTTAACGATGGGAATGGATATTTTAATAATATAATGATATTTAGTGGAGGAAGAAATCTCGATGAAAAAATCGACAACATGGGTCGATATTCCTTATTGAACAATGGAAACATCGATGGAGATCCATACCGTGCCTACCTATTGTCTAATTTATCTTATGGAAATAACTTAGAGGCACTTGGAGCTTATACATTAATCAAAGGAGATGTAAACCCAAAAACAATCAATCCACTATTAGCTTTATACTATGCACAAGCTACTGGAAATAATTTAAACCCACTTGAACTTTATGCTTTGTTAACCTTAGGAATCGGGAGAGTTAATTCCTCGACAAACTATGCAAAAAGTTTTTACTTTTTTTGGGAGATTCCCATTGGTGCGATCAATTGGAGATTGGGTTTAGGTGGACCATTCTATGCACAAAACGGATACAAAATTTCTTTTACAACAGTTGAAATGTCTTTTTATATGCCGATCGAATTTTAGTCTTTTGTATGTATTAACTTTGACTTAAATATTCCACTGAACCAGTTATACAAAAGATAACTTCTTTTTCATAAATAGAACCAGCTATCAATTACTTCATTACAGGAATATAAATCATCTCTTCTGAACTCGGATCATTATTTTTATATTTGTCTCCCATCACTTCAAAATGAGGACGTTGGTCCAAACTATATCCCGAGCTTGGAAACCAATCCTGAAATATTGATTGGTAAAAAGGTCCGGCATGACTTGGTAAACCATGATACAAAAATCGAACATAAGTTCCTTTCGGAATTTTTATGATTTCCAGTCCATCGGATAAGGTTGGCTCTTCGCTCACTTCCACTCCGGCCCATTTCATAAAACGATTAGATGGATTAAAACTATGAAAATAATCAGAAGGATAAATCGACATGGAAATCAAATTATTGTCCAATCGATTCGAAATGAAATTTAATTTTGGCATGAATGTTTGCCACAAAGTTTGGGTTTGATTCTCCAAAAGAGAGATTTCTAATTTCATTCCGACAATTATTTTTTGGTCAACTTCTACTATTTCTGAATCCATAAGCATAACATAAAATATTAATTCTATTTAGCAATACCTTATTGCGAAATATCTATGTCTCCATCTCTTTTAATTGTTTTGCATCACGAGCGGGTGATGCTCCAAAAAATCGAGAATATTCCCTATTGAATTGCGATGTACTTTCATAACCAACATCTAATGCAGCATCAGTCACAGAATAGCCACTATAGGTTAAAAGTTTTCTTGCTTCCAGGAGTCGTAATTGTTTTTGAAATTGAATCGGACTTAAGCCAGTGATGGATTTGAATTGTCTATGAAAGGTCGTGATTCCCATACAAGCTCGATTTGCCAATTGATCTATTTCAAAACTATCTGTAAAATTTTGTCTGACCCATTGGATGGCTTGGTGAATGCTCGAACCTTTTTGATGAGAATGAAATAATTGCCGGAGTCGCCAACCTTCTGGGCCAATCAACACATGGTATAAAATTTCTCTTTCGTAGACGGGGGCTAATGCTCTGATATGTTCCGGTGTTTTCATTAACCGTAACATTCGTAACCAAGCTTCTAAAAAAGGAAGAGTAGCAGGACAGGCAGAAAATTCATGATTATTTTTATTTGTCTCTAAGTGATCAGGAGTATCTTTTAATAAATCCAATAAGACTTTTTGATCTAGTTGAATCGCAACAGACAAATAAGGAGAACCATTGGCGGCTTGTCTTACATAACCCGTTGCAGGCATTTCTGTGGGGATGACAAAATAGGATGGTCCTTCCAAATGAACCACCTGTGTACCAATTGAAATGGTTTTTCCACCTTGGACAACAAGACCAATTAACGGTTCATAGACGGCCGCCAATTGGTGTGTCGGAACTTCTCCTTGGATCATGAGCACACGCGGAAGCCCTGTTTTTGTAGGTTCTGTTGTGGCACCTTGGCAAAGTCCCACAATTTCATTTAGTATTGCTTGCACAACTCATCCTAACACAAAAGATTCTTTTAGGCACCCCATTCCTCAAAAAATACGATTTTTGGGCCAATTTTTTTAACCAAAAAATCTAGATCGGTAGTTTTAGGCAATTATTTGGTAAAATCGGATCTTGTTACGAAACTTCCCTTCGGTTATATTTCTTATCATAAAACTTGCAATCAATGAATCCTTGTTTCCCTGAAAAAGAAATAAATCCTTTTCTCACATTACAAGTGTTTATTGGTAATCAAGCTTATAAAAGGAGTTTATTATGAAAATAGCAATCATCACCGGTGGTAGCAATGGAATTGGGAAAGCAACAGCTCTTGAACTTGGCAAACGAGGAATTAGTGTAATCCTTACTTATAATTCTTATAGGGACCGAGCGGAAGAAGTCGTCAAAGAAATTGAAAAGAACAAGGGAGTTCGAGCCATTGCTTTGAAGTTAGATCTAACTAAGAAGGAAACCTTTTCCATGTTTGTTGAGGAAGTGAAAAACAAACTTACAAACACTTGGAACCGGTCCAGTTTCGATTACCTTGTAAACAACGGTGGGATTGGTGGACCAATGGCATTTACAGATTTAACCGAAGAATACTTTGAACAAATTTTAAATACCAACTACAAAGGCCCTATCTTTTTAACACAAAAGTTAATTAGTCTCATGGAAGATGGAGGTGCGATTGTAAACACTTCGAGTTCCTCTAGCACAAAAGCTTTTGTCGGTTATTCCATTTACGGATCTTTAAAAGCAGCATTGTCTACTTGGACTCGTTACTTAGCAAACGAACTAGCACCTCGCAAAATTCGTGTGAATGCAGTATCACCTGGCCCCACACATAGTAATTTTGGCGATGGAGTATTTGATAAATATCCAGAATACATCAAACCATTGGCCGATCAAACTGCCTTTGGACGCATTGGACTTCCCGAAGACATTGGGAAGGTCATTGTTAATTTTCTTTCCGATGATTTTGGCTGGGTCACTGCCCAAGACATTGAAGTTTCGGGAGGACATTTGTTATAAAATTTTAAAAGAAACAACCCTCTCTGGATGAGGGGGTATTTTGCAATCGTTAAATGCTCATCGATAACATGCCAAATTCCAGATTAAACGCAGGAAAAACTTTGGTTTCATTCTTTTATGATTTCGAAGTTGATTTTACTGCTCCACACATAAGATAACGGATGCAGCATTACAATCTCCTAATGTAGAAGTGAAGACTGAAACGCTATTTGCCGCAACACCTGCATTACCAGTTCCTGTTCCATCTGTCCAACGATTGCAATGGTTATTTGTACGAGTTGTCCAACCACCTGTTGCAAGGCCCGTTAAGGTATTCGTGAGTACGTTCACATCCACATGCACCAGCTGTGAATTGAAAATTCCGACACTATCGGTAACTGCAAACTTTGTTGAATCTGCCGCTCTAAAATAGGATGTATTCGGCTTTAAAATCCAATCCACATGTTCGGAAATTCCACCACTACAATTCGAAGTCGTGCAGGCAACCCGATTCACATCATCTACCAGAAACGCTTTGTAGACCGCAAGCCTTGGCAATGGTGGTTTTTTAGGATCACTCATACAAATCGCATCAGCTCCAGCGATCCCAACT
The DNA here is from genome assembly GCF_004770475.1 of Leptospira mtsangambouensis. NCBI lineage: Bacteria > Pseudomonadati > Spirochaetota > Leptospiria > Leptospirales > Leptospiraceae > Leptospira > Leptospira mtsangambouensis. Next base: position 613,667 of record NZ_RQHK01000017.1, on the reverse strand, counting down.
CTATTTCCATTATAGGTATTGGCTGTAGAATAAAACCTACATTCAGTACAAACGGGAATCGTTGTTTGGCAATCAGAACTTTGCCCCGTGAGACAAAGGAGTGCTTCGTTTGCGCGGAAAGAATCGGATTCAAAATCTTTTGGATTATTGAGTTCTGGTTTAGTACAATGGATGAAAGCAACAATTACAATGAGAAGGCCAAAACGCATCTTTACATTGTATCCTGATTGTATTTCCAATCAACCAAGAATTCCATTCATTCTTATAGAATTTCTCAACATGTGTTTGGAAAGATTTTATTTACTAAAACAATTGATCAATAGAACCAGTTGAAGTTTCATTCATTCAATCCAAGATCATTGTTCATAACAAAATACATGTTATATGATTTTTGAACATTAGTACATAAACCAAAATCCTTCCAACCTGAAAAAACAATTCTGCTTTTGGGGCGTTCCCAATCTCAATCTATTAAAACATTTTATTTTTCAAAGGGTCAGGCTCCTCCGGGGTGCGCTTACGCTCCCGTCCCCCACCATCTAACGATGGCAGGTGACCAAGCCCTCCGTATCCTTAACGCGGTTTTATGGGTATATAAACCAATCCTTCAGAACGAAGATGTAAACAAAATTCTTGACCAAATCAGAAAAGGGCAATACAACTTCTGAAATGGTTGCTCAAGCGCTGCTGTTCAAAACAATGTCTGTGATTTGCGAATGGCAGAAGGAGATTTCAAACCAGAGTTATCTCCCAAAAAAACGGATTCAATTCAATCGCTTTCCATCCATTAGGATAAACAACAAAAGAGGATAACGATGAGAAAACTAATTATGTGGAATGTGATCACATTAGATGGCTACTTCGAAGGAGAAAAGAACTGGGACTTAAGTTTTCATGGACTTGTTTGGGGAAAAGAACTCGAAGAGTTTAGCCTAATCCAACTTCGGTCAGCCGACATACTTGTGTTTGGTGCCACAACCTACCAAGGTATGGCCGATTATTGGACGAACGCTCCAGAAGATGAGGGAGAAGTTGCAAAATTCATGAACGAACTCCCGAAACTTGCCTGCTCCACAACTCTTGGAAACGCCAAATGGAAAAATACCACTATCACCAAAGATGCGGTGAGCGAAGTTTCTAAACTGAAAAAGGAAGGGAGTGGGGATATGTTTGTATTTGGAAGCGGGATCCTTTCTGCATCACTGATGAAAGCAGGTTTATTTGATGAATACCGTATCTGCATTGCACCTACATTTTTAGGAAAAGGAAGGCGACTTTTTCTAGAAGGAATTCCAAACAAAGAATTGAAACTCATCGAAACAAAACCACTTTCGACTGGTGGTGTCATTCTCACCTATATACCATAAGAAAAAAAATCTGGCATCGATTCGCTAAAAGGAAGTTTTACTATGACGACAAATAAATTTGAAGATTCTCTAAAAGATGGACCTCATCATCAACTACAACGGCTCCTTGGCCACTGGCAAGGAAACACAAAAACCTGGTTTGAAAAAGATGTTTTAGCAGATGAATCAGCGGCAGAAGTCACCATCACTAGTGTGTTTGGTGGTCGTTTCATTTCTCTGGATTACCGCAGTAGCCTGGAAGGAAAACCCTTCGAAGGAAAGATGATCATTGGATTTGATATTCCTTACAAAAGATACACAAGCTCTTGGATTGATAGTTTTCATATGGGAACTCAAATCATGTTATCGAGTGGAGAATCAAAAGGAAACGGATTTTCTGTCTTAGGTTCTTATGGCAATCCTGAGTATGGAGAAGCTCTTTGGGGTTGGAGAACCGAAATTCAGGTCCTCAATGAAAAAGAATTTTCTCTAACGGCTTTTAATATTTCACCCGATGGCGAAGAATCAAAGGCGACAGAGACATTTTATAAGAAAGTGGGGTAAGCGCTAACTAACACCTCTAGAGTTGGTTGACCCTTCCTGTCTCCCTGCCATCTAACGATAGCAGGTGATAGGTCCCATCTTTTCCTTAACATGAGATTGTAAATTACTTTGCAAATTCAAAAAACTATTGTTGTCTACCTTCAATGATTTGTAACAAAATCACAATGGCAATCCCCAATCGTCGGTCTAGTGCGTTTGCAGTATCGGATGAAAAATCTATATTGAACTGCGGAACAAAAGGATTAAAAGTTTGTTTTAATACTCCCACATGATTCTTGTTGATTGTGATGAAAAAAGTTTGAGGAATTAAATTAGTTAAAAAACGGCGAAGGATTGCTTTCAACATACTATCTTCATCAATAGAGCCAATCACTTGGTCTTTGGTGTCTAAAATTTCCCAAGAATCTTTTAATATCGATTTGAATCCTTTTCTACGAAGTGATCCAATAGGTTCATTCGAAGAAACATCCACAACATCGTAAATCGCAGAAAAATCGATCATACTACGCGCTTTTATTTTTAAAAGTTCTTTTGTTTTTGTTTCATCTGCGTAAACTGTAATGTCTTCTTTTAATTTAAAAGCTTTCTGTTTTACGAAAAAGAGAAGGTTGTTTTTGTTCTCATCAAAAATACGAATTTCACCACCAAAGATTTTCAAAAAACTTTTTTTAGCAAAATATTTGTTAAATGTGTACTGTTGCATAGGCCACGATTCTATCGAATCTCAGACAAACTCAAGTCAAAAAATAACACAATTTGGTTTCCGAGAATCAAAAAAGTACTTTACGAAATTAAACGAACGGTCGTACTTTTATTTATGGGCAAGGGAGAGGACACAAAATCAATGATTTTGGACAAAGCAGTCCAAATGGCAAGCATCCAAGGATTGGAAGGACTTACCATAGGATCTCTTGCCGATGAATTGGGAATGTCCAAAAGTGGACTATTTGGTAAATTTGCTTCCAAAGAAAATCTCCAAATCGAAGTCCTAAGGGTTGGAAGCGAACTATTCCGAAGGAATGTTGTGTATCCTGCACTGAAAACCAAACCCGGGTTAACCAGACTAAAAACAGCGTTTCAGATGTGGTTGTCGTGGGCAAATACGGATAGCCTACCCGGAGGATGTTTGTTTTTGTCATCTAGTTCGGAATTTGACGATAGGCCCGGTGTGGTAAGAGATCATTTGAAAAAAACACAACTCAGTTGGCAAAAGACTTTAAAACAATTTGTACAAGATGCAAAAGACACTTTAGAGTTAGATGCGAATACAAATGTAGACAAAATGGTGCAAGAGATCTGGGGACTGATCTTAGGTTTTCATTTTTATAACCGGCTTTTGGAAGACAAAAACGCTGAAAAAAGAACCAAACAAAGTTTTAACGAATTAATCAAACGACACCAATACGATATTTGAAAAGGAATTGAGATAGAATTTTTTACAAGAGGTTTTGAATTATGGAAACAAATAGCACGATCGTTCGTACTTTAAATAGGTCTTACCCATTCAGCATGGACGAAAAATGGGCTTTTGCGAGAAGGAAGCCCGCATTCTTGGGTTATGTGGCCGCTGGGTATTTTTTATCCACACAAAAACAAAAACCTTCCAGAAAGGAAATGGATGTGTTATCTCTAGCAGAACAAAAAGAATTTCGAGAAAAAGAACATCGCATCCAATACTTTCACTGGAAGGGAGAGAAAGAAACCGTACTTCTTGTCCATGGTTGGAATGGACATACGGGAAATTTTGCAAGAATTGTTCCTGCCCTTATTGAAGAAGGTTATAATGTCATTGGAATTGATTTGCCTGGACACGGCTTTTCTTCAGGTCGATATTCTAATATTGTTTTATCTGCAAAGATGGTACGTAGACTCGTAGAAGAAATTGGAAATCCAGATTATATCATTACACATTCATTTGGTGGAGCTGTCGCAACCGTAGCACAAGAATTAGGTGTAAGTGCCAATAAATTGATTTACATTGCTCCACCCTTACGATTGGAAATTCTTAGAAAAAGTTTTAGTACATACTATCAATTGACTGAAGATGAAAGTGAATCCATGCGAATTATTTTAGAACGAAAGGTGAAACAACCTCTCAGTAGTTTGGATTTAGGAAAAGCAGGACCAAAATTTGATAATTCCCTTCTTGTGATTCATGATGAAGATGATTTGGAAATTCCTTTTGCTATGGGGCTTGCGGTTTCAAAGGCATGGAAAAATTCTAAGTTAGTCCAAACAAAAGGGCTTGGTCACAAAATGATTTTGCGTACCGAGAGTGTAAAAGATGAAATCATTGGTTTTTTAAAAGAAGGATGATGTAAAAATATAAAAGTGAAACCTAATCTTATAAAAATGAAATTAGGTTCACTTGGTTTGGATCGAAATTTTAAAATTAAGAACTAACTTTGGCTCATAGATGCCAATTTATTGGATTCATCTTTAATCATTTCGATATGTTCTTCAAGGTCTTTGGAGGCACGGCTAATTTCGTTGACCTCCATTTCTAGTTGGACAATTCCTTTGGATGCTTCTTTTTGACCGAGTAACTGTTCTTTGGTGGATTCAGAAATTTGTTTGGATAGTTCACGAATTTGTCCCAGTTCTGTTAGAATGGCAGAGAGAGTATTTCTTTGCTCTACATACAAGCGGTTCATGTCTTGGATTTCAACCAAAGTTTGGTTCAAACGATCAATTTGTGATTTTGCCAACTCACCAGTTTCTTTGGATGCATTTCTAGCATTGGCAATGATTTCTTTGGAACTTTTAACTACGACGGAAATTCGTTTTACGTTGTTTTTCGTAAACTCAGCCAGTTTACTAACTTCATTTGCCACAACGGCAAATCCTTTTCCAACATCTCCAGCCCTTGCCGCTTCAATCGATGCGTTTAACGCTAGTAAGTTTGTTTTTTCTCCAATTTCAGCAACGATATTGTTGATTTCGTTAACCTGGTCAAAAGAAGATTGGATGGATTCCAAATGGTTTGCCGTTTGGTCAGCTACTTCTGTCACAGACATACTTTCTTTTTTGTTGATCTCTGCAATTTCAACAAGTCGTTCACTTTGAACAAGAATTTGGTCCACAGTTTCTTTTAGAATTTCGGTATCTGCTACCATTCCTTGGACTTTATTGTTTTGTTCTTCAATGGAAGATCCATTTGATTCGAATGAACTGGAGAGTTCGGAAATAACAGCAGTGATTTCTTCTAAGGAAGCGGCCTGCGATTCTAATTTCACAGATGTTTGCGAAACAAAGTTACTGAAGTTGGTGATAGAACTTTCGAGTTTGACTGCTGCATTTGCTGAAATTTTATTTCTTTCTTTGGTTTGGTTTAAAAGAAGTTCCGCTTCATCCGCTTTGATTTCAGCAAGGGAACTAATCTTTGTTAGGAGCTGCACCAATAAACTAACAATATAACCGGCAATCATAATAAATATTGGCTTCATTACTTCGCCCGCCATACCTACATAACCCAATTGACGAGAGAGCTCTGGGTCAACAGAAAGTTTGATTCCTCCAATTGTTACAGCGCAGTACAAAGCAATTGCGGAAGTAGTGGCACCGATAAATGAGTTTAATAAAACAAATTTTCGATCACCTAAAAAACCAGAGTAGATAGCATTAAAAAAGAAAATGAAATACACCACTGCATTGGCAAGTGCTGCTTGTGCTTCTTTTAAACTAAGAGTACAGTCCATAATGATAGTGCCACCAAGGACTAATGTATCAAGTAATATCAATGATTTATGAAACCAAGTGGGAGGGTTTGATTTTCTTTCTAAAAAATAGGCAACAGCACAATAGAATCCCATGGTGCATGTTCCGACCATATGGATCAAAAACATCTTTGGTTGGAACTCGTCCTTGGCCCCGATCATAGCGAGAAGGAATAAAAGAACCAAACCAAATCTGATTCTGTTAATGATGATTTTCCCTTGTTTCCAAAGATCTGCAATTGATAACACTAAATACCTCGATTCATTACATCACCAGAATGGTGATTAGGCGCAATATTTTATTGGTAATATTCATCTACGGATCAAAACACTTAGAAATGATCTGTATTTTTGCAATTTTTCTAAGAAATTTACATTTTTTAAACTGGAACGAACCGTACGGGCAGACAAACCTCCGGCAATTTGTGGGGACATTAGAAAGAATCTAAAACCTTAATTTTCTCTTTTCGGGAAAATACGAGATGATTGACTCATCCAAAAATGAAAAGGATGGAGAAGTAAGTTATGACTGCAGGGTATTCTGGAAAACCACTAGTTGAAAAGTTAGGGATCAAAGAAAATATGATCCTCCATTTCATCAATCTTCCCTCCAAAGATTTTACCAAAACCTGGGGCAGTTTTCCCAAACAAATCCAGATCCTAGACAAACCAAAATCCGGAATGGATATGATTCATTTTTTCACCACAACATCCAAAGAGTACAATGAAAAGTTACCAAAACTAATCAAATTCCTAAAACCAAATGGAATGATTTGGATTTCTTGGCCGAAAAAAACTTCGAAGATTCCTTCCGATATGAATGAAAATCTAATCCGAGATTTTGCCTTTGAGTTGGGACTTGTGGATATTAAAGTTTGTGCCGTGGATGAAACATGGTCGGGATTAAAATTGGTCATCCGAAAAGAGAATCGATAAAAAAGAAAAACAACCCCTCCTATTGTGAAAAAGCTCAAAAACGAATTATATTCGTTTTAAGGTTTCAAAATTAACCCCAATGATTCCGAAAATAGAGATAGTTCACAAAAACATTTCTCCAAAAAAATCCAAAAAGATTTGGGATAGAAATAGTTAGTACAAATCGTCCTTATATGTGGTTTGACAAATGAATTCGAAAGATCATGACATATGATTCTATTTGTTTTTGTTAGGATAGGAGAAAATGAAATTCAATAGCCTAAAGATCGTAATCATCACCCTGAGTGTTTCTGTCATTATGGTTTTAACCGTAGGGGTCTCGTCGTTTGCGTACTTCATAGGCAAAGAATACATTGTCAATGCCTATATCGGCGAAATGAAAAACATCGCAAGGCTCTCCGGCAAACACATTCAGAATTTTTTTGACGAACAATTTCTTTTAGCTGAACTAACTGCCTCTAATCCAGAATTTGCAGAACGTTGTATTAAAAAAGATCGAAAGTACCTAGATCTTCTCCTAGCCAATATCAGTCATAAATTTGGATTTTACGAAAATGTTTTTTTGTCCACAGCGGAAGAGAACCCAATGGTTTTTTCTGATGCCACTGGCAAGGCCATTGGATTTCGATGGGGCAACACAGGTTTTGATGCCAATATCAAAGCTGTTCTCGAGGGAAAACCTCTTTTGAGTAAAGTAAATCGTTCCCCCGTTACCCAAGAGCCAGTAGCCGTATTGACCATGCCTGTGTTCCAAGGAAAACAAGTGGTGGCAATCTTTGCCTTTGCAATTTCTCTCAACCATCTCACTGATGAAGTCGTAAAGGATGTGAAAATTGGGAAAGAAGGTTTTATTGCAATTACGGATAAAGAAGGACAAGTCATCGGACATCCTGATAAGTCGTTAATCTTAAAGTTGGATCTCCAAAAATTAGATTGGGGAAAAAAATTACTCTCTCTCAAATCCGATGAACATATGGAATATTTTTTCGGCAAAGAAAAAATTGCGACAGTGATTGATGTAGGCCAATACAACATAAGACTGGCTACCATTGCGTCCAAAGGTGAAATCCTTACCGTTGTTCATGATATGTTATTGAAGATAGGTGTCTTTGCCTTTCTTATTTTGGCTCTTTCTGTTTTTGCTTTGTATCGATTGATCACCCAAAGACTGAAACCCATTGCAGGACTTAGAGATCTTTTCAAAAAAATGTCTGCAGGTGACCTAAGCCAATCACTAGCCATCATCCACGATGATGAAATTGGAGAACTCAGTGGTGATACCAATCTCTTTTTACAGAGTCTTCGTAAAAGTGTATCAGAGATTCAATTTATATCGCAGGAGCTTGCTTCCAGCGCAGGACAACTTTCCTCTAGTTCTGATAGTTTTTCCGGAGGTGCACAAGCAACGGCAGCTTCCACCGAACAGATGTCAGCTACAGTAGAAGAAATGTCTGCGAGTATGGAAAACATTACTGGTTCAATTGATATCCAACATCATAACATTTCTCAATTCCAAATAAAAATCCAAGAACTTGCAGATAGTGTCAAACGTGTTGCAGATGAAATCAATTTGACTTTGGGTCGAATGAAATCCATATCCAACCAGGCAAAAGAAGGCGAAGAGTCGCTCACTGGTATGAATGATATGATTAGCAATATTTTAAAATCATCAGACGAGATGAAGGCCATCATTGCCATTATCAACGAAATTTCAGACCAAACACAACTATTGGCACTCAATGCTGCCATTGAAGCGGCTCGGGCCGGAGATGCAGGGAGAGGATTTGCTGTGGTGGCGGAAGAGATTTCCAAACTTTCCATTCGGACCGCCTCTTCTATCAAATCGATTTCAGAAATGATCGGCAAAAACTCAAAGGAGTTGGATGGAGGGGCTAAAAGCATCCAGTCTTCCACTTCTCTCATCCAAGAGATCATCCGAAACATCAATGGAGTTTCCGAAGCTATGGATTCACTCTATACGGTTATGGGCTCTCAATCAGAAATCAACCAATCAGTTTTGGAAAACTCAATTGTTGTGAAAGGGGAATCGGACCAAATCAAAGTGGCGGCAGATGAACAAAGAGGGGCCGTCAGAGAAATTACCGATGTCATCACCCAAATCAACGAACATACCGTCAACACGGCTGCAGGGGCGGAAGAAATGTCTTCTTCAGCGAGAAATCTTTCCAATACGGCTGACAAATTGAAAGGGATTTGCGACCAGTTTCAATTGTAGGGAACTAAAGCGGAAGGGATCGTAGCGGAAATCCTTTCCGTAGGAAAGATTGGAGCGGAGAGCCCGGTCCGCGCCAGCGGAGCCGCCTAACAAACCGAATCGAATCTCCAATTCGTTGATCATCAATCCGTGATGTTTTTGTAACAATCTTCCTTTTGGTTTGTAACAAACCGAAGTTTTGCTAAAAAAACGAACAAATTTTTCCCTATCCTGGGACCTGTAACCAAATTGTAACATTTCTGTCATCCAATCCCAACAGTACTTCAATACGTTTGTAACCAGACTGAAACATTGAATCGGACGAGAACCTCCGGTGTCATAAATCCAAATCAGTCATGACTAGAATCGAATGAAGACTATCTCAAAAGCCATTTTGGCCTTCCTCATCTTTGTAGGGACAGTTTCTGCGGAACCAGAAGCTCCCCAAACGGAAGCCAAAGACCATAAAAAAGAAACGAAAGAACCACAAGCGAAAGTTTACCAAGAGTTTTACGAAGACACGGAATCGGGCCAAATTTTTACCAAACCAGGCCCCAACCGAGTGAAAGTAGAATACAACCGTCCTTTAAAGAATGGGAATACAACTACCCTTCCCGATGCCTTTGCTCACAGGCCCGATGATACGACCAAAGAAAAATTAACGATTTATGGTCGGATTCAATTTCGCGGAGTTTCAGGATCGCAGGACTCTCTTTTCAATAATGGACATCGTGATTTTAATACCGTGGATTGGAACTTCCGTCGTTTACGGTTGGGTGCTCAATATGAAAACGATTGGTGGGGAACAAACATCCAACTTCGTTTGGAAAATATGCTCAACCGACCAGATGTGGTCCAAACTACTAGCACTTTAAACTATTTGGATGCCAACGGTAGACCAGCTACCACTAGTTATGTGACAAATACTAGATTAAAAGACAACCGTGGTTATATTCACGAAGCTTTTGCTTATGCAAAAATTCCTTACGGTGGTTTACGATTTGTGTTTGGACAATTGCCTACTCAATTCAGCCGGGAGTATTTACAATCTTCTGCAAACTTTGTTACTTTAGAACGAAGTATGATCGTGAATGCCATTCCTCAGTTTGATAATGGTGTGATGATCCAAGCAACTCCTCTGAAAGAAATTGATCATAAATGGGAAAGATACTTACAACTTTCATTGATGGTGAGTAATGGAAAAGGTGGTGGTGGTGACTACGGAACAGGGAGAAGACAAGATTTAACGACCGCTAACCGATATGGTGCAGTGAACACCTCTCCTATTTACTACGCTCGTGCACAAGTAAACGTGTTTGGTGGACTCAAACGAGAGTCTGATGGGAAAACTGTGAACTGGCAAGAAGGGGAAGAAATTTTCCAACGAGAATTGAAATGGTCTGTTGGTGCGGGTTATGTCCAAACTCAGAACTTAATCACGCCAGCACTTTATGTTCCGGAATACACTCCAGGGACAACCAGTGGAATTCAATTGTTAACTGCCCAAGGATCTAATCCCGATCGAGGAAGTTTGGATGCCAATGGAAATCCTAACTTTTTGGTTCAGAACTCTGTTCCAACCCTGGCTCGACCGAAAATGGGACTTGTGGGTCATACATACGATAGTACCTTTACTTATAAAGGATTCTACTTGTCTGGCGCCTATACAAAGTTTGGTGGAGCAGCTTCCAATGATTTATTTGGATACCATGGAACGATTGGTTACAATATTCCCTTTTTGGATCGTTACTACATCATGCCTGTGTTTAAATATGAATTTATCCAAGGTGATTTCAATCGAAATGGAAAAGTGGATCCTACCGATTCATTACGAGTGTATTGGGCAGGTTTGAACTTGTTCGGTGACAAACACCATTTTAAAGCTCAACTTTATTACCAAGTCCTTGGCAATCAGTTTGATGTAAATCCAAGCACGGGAAATGCAATGCCGATTGATGATAGAAGAGTTTACCTACAATTCCAGGCGAACTTTTGGACCGGAGTTGTTTCTCCTGAAGCTTACAGTTATAGACCAAACTAAGAGGAACTCAAATGAACATGAAATTAAATTTAATGATACGATTATTGATTATCTTAGTGGTTTCTAACTTTGTTTGGAATTGCCAATCGAAAGAACAAAACAGAGAAGATATATCTTCCCTTGTGATCAATAACTTACTCAATGGTGTTGCAGATCGAAATAAATCACTAGTAGTGTTAGAAGTGGCCGATCTTGGAGGATCTTTTACTGGAACTTGTTTTGATACATTTCAGTTGAACGGAGGAAATATTGGGCCAACCGCTTATTTCAACACTCCACAAGGAGGGGCTGGTGGACTCTTGAATACGAACATAAAAAAGTATGCAGTTTCTACTTCTTCTTGTTCCGATTTGGGTTTTGCTAGTGGAACCAATTTTGGATCTACTTCACAACGACCCAATCCAAATGATTTGTTTACATTCAAAATGTTTACCTGCGATCCAAATAACAATCCTTGTACGAAAGCAGCGATCACTGCTTCAGGATTTTGAATTTAAGGAAAACTAACTCCAAATAAGGTTCTCTTCACAAAAGGATAAAATCACTATCCTTTTGTGAATTTTGTAACGATCACAACTTAGTTAAAACAAGTGGTTCCTTTGGAAAAGAAGTTACTGTTCAGAAATAACTTAGGTTCGGCTTAACTCTCACTCAAAAAAAGATAGAATTGAAACTTCTATAGAAGAAGATATCGTCCGGCGAACGTACAGAAATCGAATGTACGTTCTTTATTGGAAATAGATTTTTTATAGGAATCAATGAGGATGAATTATAATAACGACTACCAAATCGTTTTAGGTCTTATCTTAGCGCTGATGATCTTCGGTGTTGCATTAGAACTTAGGTTCATAGCCTTTCGAGCAGTATTACAACGACCTGTATCTGTTTTCGCCGGACTCATCGGCCAAACTCTTTTTTTACCATGGATCACGTTACTCATCACACTATCACTTGATTTGCCCGCAGGAATTGAGTTGGGGATGTTACTCGTCGCAGCAAGTCCTGGTGGAAACCTATCAAATATCATCACTCACTTAGCACATGGAAACACTGCACTTTCCGTTAGTATGACGGCAGTTTCTAGTGCATTTGCAATCATTACATTACCGCTTAACTTTACCTTAACGGCACATAGCAATCCAGTTACAAAAGCTATGATTTCGGGAACTGGAGAATTACATATTGATAGTCTCATGATTATCAAAGGTTTAATTATTTTACTCCTGCTTCCTTTGGCATTAGGAATGTCCATTGGTAATTTTGCAACGAAAGTGGCTCACAAAATCACTCCATTTTTCAAACGGATTTCATCTGTTATCTTTTTGGTGTTTTTAGTGGTGGCTGTCGGTGGTAACTGGAAAGTTTTTTTAGACAATATTGGATTTGTTTTTCTGATTGTTGTCTTTCACAATTTAGTAGCCCTCATCATTGGTAATTTAATTGCCAGGGCCTTCCAACAAGACATTCCCAATCGACGTGCCATTACCATTGAAGTCGGAATGCAAAATTCGGGACTTGCTCTTGGTCTCATCCTCACACAGTTCCAAGCAGAACCAAACATGGCTTTGGTGGCAGCCTTTTGGGGGATTTGGCATATTGTCTCTGGGCTTTTGTTAGTTTTGTTTTGGCGAAAATTTTCCCCTATAGAAGGAACTTAAGATTGAGGGTTTTAATCACTGGTGGTGCCGGTTATATCGGCACTACACTCATCAAACATATAACAAAACACTTTGCCGATTGGAAAATTCTTACGACAGATATCAGACCACTCCAAGGATTGGAACCTATTCCCCATTTGGAATTTCAAACTCTAGACATTAGCCAAAGGGATGAGGTTATCAAATTAATCCAAACATGGAAACCAGATTCCATTGTTCACCTTGCATCTATTATAAATCCACCAGCAGGAATGAGTGAAGCCATCCAACATAAAATCGATGTCGAAGGCACAAAAAATGTGTTAGATGGTGCTATTTTATCTCAAACCCAACAAGTGATCATCACAAGCTCTGGTGCAGCTTATGGATACCATAAAGAAAACAAAGATTGGATTGAAGAAACAGATCCCATCCGCGGGCATTCCGCTTTTGCCTATTCCAGACACAAAAGAGAAATCGAGGAAATCCTTTCTGAATACCGCATTCAGCACCCTGGATTAAAACAACTGATCTTAAGACCAGGAACCATTTTAGGAGCCACAGTGAATAACCTAATCACTGATATGTTTCGAAAACCGTTTGTAATGGGTGTTTGGGGACATTTAAGTCCTTTTGTCTTTATCTGGGACGAAGATGTCATCCAAATCATCACCAAGGGGATTCTAGAGAAAAAAGAAGGTGCATTTAATCTTGCTGGCGATGGAGCAATGACTCTCAAAGAAATTAGTTCTATGATCGGGAAAACTTACGTTCCCATTCCCGCCTTTTTTTTGCAGGCAGCGCTTTTTGTATTAAGGTTATTACGCCTCACCCAATATGGCCCAGACCAAATTGATTTTTTGCGTTATCGACCTGTTTTATCTAACAAACAATTAAAAACTGTGTTTGGATACACACCAAAATTTACATCCAAAGAAACTTTCATTCAATATTTAAAAGCCAAAGGAGTTCCTTACCATGAAACTTAAACATATTTTGTTTTTAGTTCTATTCGCCTATGTTCCGTTATTTGCCATTGAGATTGAAGTAAAAGATTCTTCCGGAAAACCTTTAGACCTTGTGATGGTGACAGTGAAAGCTGAAAAACCACAAGTGCCTCCACGAGATGACCATGGGTATCCGCCAGAAGGATTGGAATTTACCATCACTCCAGAAGTGACTATGTTTACAAATCCCAATGGACGAATCAACCTACCCTTTCCTTATGCACCGTCTGTGATTGTTCGATTGAGAAAAATTGGATACAAAGACCAAAACCTAAGGACCTTTTCCTCAAGCTCATTCCAATCGTTTCGAATGGAAAAGGTTGTAGACATCAATCTTCTTGTAAGCCAATACCCTTCCAATAGTTGGGTGGCTGCACTTGATTTTGGTGAGGATAAGGACTTAAGAAAAACCTATTTAGAACAATGTGGATTTTGCCACCAACAAGGTAGTTTTTTTATGCGACGTGCCTTTACTGCTGGTGACTGGGAAGAAATCATCAATCGAATGATGGGTTATGGAGCAAGGCCTCATGGCAAAGCCAAAAAAAAGCTCCCCACTCTTTTATCCAATGCTTATATCGATTTACTCAAACATCCAGAAAGAGTACAACCTGGCCGGACCTGGGGAAAAGAACTCCACGGTGCTGTCATCAGAGAATGGCCAATGGGAGATAGTTTTTCCCAAATGCATGATCTACTATATCATAAAAAAACAGGACTTGTATATGTTGGTGATAATATCCAAGACAGACTTTGGGAAATTAATCCTAACACTGGTAAAACGGTAGTATACAAAGTACCAAAACAACCAGATGACGAATTGGGTGGACTCTTACCAGGAAGGTTACGTTCTTTTCAGAAACATGAAACTTATGTTGGATTACATTCCTTAGCAGAATCACCTGTTGATGGTCATATATTCATCACACCTTCTCTTCAAAAACGAATTACCGAATTTGATCCAATCACAAAAAAATTCACTGACCATATGTTTGATGATGGATTGTATCCTCATACCGTTCGTATTGATGACCAAGATCGTGTTTGGTTTACTTTAGCACTGTCAAACCAAATCGGAATGTTCGATCGCAAATCAAACAAATTCAAAAATTATACCTTACCCGCAAGAACCAAAAAGGAAAGTTTTAGTTTATGGATTAGTGGATTCATTGTAAAACTAATGAACTGGGGTTTCCCTATGCATTTGTTGCCTGTAGATGAACGAGTGAGTGGAATGCCGCTTCCTTATGGGATTGACATTGCACCGAATGGAAATGTTTGGTTCACTCGTTTGCATGCAGATACCATTGGAGTGATCAATCCAAAAGATGACAGTTTCCAATTAATTGAAACTCCTTTCCAAGGACCGCGCCGCCTAAGAATTGATAAAGACAACCATATCTGGATCTCCGCTTTTCCTGAAGGTTCCATTGCAAAGTATACACCTGAAGATGGGAAATTTAAACTTTATCCTTTGCCAACAGCCATAGATGGAGTAGAAACTCCTTATTCTTTGAATGTTGACAGACCAAGAAACATTGTATGGGTGAATGGTACGTCTTCAGACAATCTTATGGCAATGGATATCAAAACAGAAGAATGGAAAGTATATCCAATGAGCCGAAAGGTTACCTTTACAAGAGATGTTGAATTTGGTCCAGACGGCAAAGCTTACACTTGTAATGGCGCCTTTCCAAGTTGGCAAATTGAAGATGGCCAACCAACCCTGATGGAAATAAAACAATCAAAATGAATACAAATCAAGAATACAAACAAGGACAAATTGTTCGATTTTTGATGGCCTCTTTTTTAGGATTTTTAGCAGGCCACCTAACAAACTACAGTGTAATTTTATATGCGCAAGACGTTTGGAATGCAGATGCACTAGCTGGAATCGGTTTTGGATTGAGTTTTGGTGTTCCTCTAATTCTTGGATGGTTTGCCGGAGCTTGGTGTGACTCCTATTCCCCACAAAAATTAGCCCAAGCTGCCCATCTTTCCTTTTTAATTGCTTTGGGATTGTTACATTTCTCTTCACAAATGGACGGACAAATATCGGTCGTTTTATTTTTGTTTGGTGCTGGTTTTGTTGGTATGGGTTGGTCAGTGCTTGCTCCTGCTAGGATGTCGCTATTGGGAAGGCTTGCTGGGGAGCGCCAAGTAAAATTGGCAGTCGTTTTTAATATTTTAGTAATGCTTGGATTTGGAGCAGCGCCCCCTATTTTAGCTTTTTGTCGAAAAATTCATTCTTGGGAAATGGTTCACCTAACTGGAATTACTTTATTTTTAATTGCAATGGTTCTTCTATTGGGAATTAAAACTGATGGTCTCGGAAAATCTTCTTCCGCTTGGGATCGAATTTTAAGAGGGGTTTCATACGCAAAAAATCATCCTCTTCTCAAACAAACCTTACTCTTTTCTATTGTTATCTATTGTTCGATGGGGCCTGTTCAAGTGATGATGCCTCGATTTGCCAAAGGAGTATTAGAACTTGGGGAGTTAGAGCGTGGTTTCTTTTTAGGAGGTCTTGCTCTTGCTCTCTTACTCGGTGGAGGAGTTTCTTTGAAACTAGCAAAAAAAGTTGGTTATGGGAAGATGATTTTCCTTGCAGGACTTTTTTGTGGTTTGGGTTTTTTAGGTATTGGATTTAGCACAATCGTATGGGTATCTGTTTTGTTTTTGTTATTCAGTGGGTTTGGCGCCGGAGCAAGCATAAGCCTTATCGTCGCCATCTTACAATCAGAAGTCACCACAGAATATAGAGGTAGGCTTGTGAGTTTATATACAATCACAAGCCAAGTGATTCCTGCTTTGTCTGGATTGTTGTCGGGACTATTGTTAGTAAAGGTTTCGATTACGGCAGCAGTTATTTCTGCAGGTGCCGTAATCACTTTAGTTGTAGTTCTCAGCGCAATCCGATTAGAAACATTGAGAAATTATAAAACTTAGATTACCACTGCTGGTACATTTGTTCTGCAAAACCAGCAAGGTCTTTGACTTCTAATTTTGTGCCGTTGTCAAGAACCACATAACCGTTGTAATGTCCAAATGCTTTATTCAAATAAGCTTCTGTTTTTAGTAAGTCTAAAATTTCTGAAAAAGTAAAATTTTGGTACAATTGTTTTAAGAATCCGACCATTCCCATTAAGTCAATGTCCGAATGTAAGAGATATAACGGTGTAAATTCTAATTCAAGACGACCTTCATTGCTAATGAATTTCCAAGGTTTTTTATAGTCAGTTACATCATATTTCCAAGTAACTTTATCTAATTTATGAACCTTTCCCTTGTATACAATTCCATTCTCTGTGGCGTCTGTGGGAGTTCCAAATCCATAACCCAAATTTAAACTGAGTAATTCCCCGTGAACAAGGCCAGCACCTGCCGCCCATAACCATTTGTTTTTTTCAGGCCAAGTTCCCCGACCCCAATCCAAAACCGCATAACTTTTGTTATCAAATTCATACGTTGTTTTGTTGTATTGGATAGAACCTTTGCAAAGAAAACTAGGCATTTTATATTCATAAAAAAATGTAGATTCCGAAAATGGAGTAATAACAGCCAGTGCTTCTGGAGCTTTTTCTTCTAATTCCAAATTACCTAAAATTACTTCAGATTTCGAGTCACCAACGATAGAGTATTCAATGAGTCTTTTTCCTTTTTGTTTCGTAATCCGAATGAACTGATCTCCTTTTTTGAATTCAATTGGATCAGTTGTATTGGTTGGAAAAAAAATCTCTCCTGGTCTTACTAGCTCCGTTTTTGAAAAAATAATTTTTCCTGTGGAAAAATCTAAAAGTTCAATGCTACCCATTGCCAAATTACCAATGTCTGTAACAGTAACCGCTCCACCAAATTTTTCATTGTAAAAAGTATAATGTTCCCATCTTTTATATCGTTTGGGGTCTACTTTGATACGAGATTCTTCGATTTGAAAATTAGGATATCTAGACCAACCTGATACATTTAGTTTTCCATCAGCTAACAAAAGAGAAATTGGGCTTTTGATTTCTTTCTGAATGGTGGCTTCCGGTCCGGGTTCAGGAATCAAAATGATTGTTTTCCCGTGTTGGTCTACAATTTGACCAGGTTCTAATTTTGCATTAGAACAATTGAATATGCAGAAACTCAGGAATATTATCCCTAAGATACTTATCAGTTGTGGTTTCAATTGAAACATGTATGTTCTCCAAAAATACAAATCTTAACTTAGGATTCACTCAAAGTCAATAACTCTTGCGATTGAAATCTAATTTGTTCCACATACTGCTCCAAATTTCTGGAAGCATTTGAAATTTGATTTACCTCATCTTCCAAGGCAAGAATTCCTCGGTTCACCTCAGTTTGTCCTGAAATTTGTTCTTTTGTGCTGAAAGAGATTTGAGAGGACAAATCGTTGATTTCATTCAAACGACTTAAAGTATCACAAATGATTGTTTTTTGTTTTTCAAACAACTCAAACATGTAACCGACACGTTCCATTGTTTTTTCTAACTTTTGAATTTGATTTGTAGTTAAATTCCCTGTTTGGGCTGAAACTTCGGTGCCGGACAAAATAAATTTTCTAGAATTTCCAACAACCTCAGAAATGATTTTTGCATTTGTTGCAGTGAAGTCCGCAAGTTTACTGACTTCGCTTGCGACCACTGCAAATCCTCTCCCCACATCTCCAGCACGAGCCGCTTCAATCGATGCATTGAGAGCTAGTAAATTGGTTTTTTCACCTATCTCTGCAACAATTTGATTGATTTCATCCACTTTATCGAAGGAAGACTTTATTGAACTTAAGTATTCACTTGTACGTTTTGAAACGTTTGCAATTTCCGTTGTATCTTTTTTGTTTTCAGCGGCGAGCAAAATCAGTTCTTGATTGATATTGCTAATGGTTGCGACCAATTGATTTAAATCATTGGATCCTGAAAATAAATCTGTTATTTTTATGTTTTGATCATCGATGATTTTCGCATTGGATTCAAAGGAAGAAAAAAGTTCTGTATTGATCGCTGTCACTTGTTCTAAAGAAGCTGCTTGAGATTCCAATCTTTCTGCAGTTTGCGAAATATAGTTACCGCAGTTTTGAATAGAGGATTCCAAATTTTTCGCAGCATCTTGCAATAGCTTTTTTTGTTGAATAGACCTTTTGAATAATTCTTCCGATTCATTTGCTTTTTCAATTCCTTTATCACTAATCCGAATCAAAAGAGCAATCAACCTTGAAAGTAAAACTCCGCTCACAATAATAAATATTCCTTTCATTATTTCGGCAGAAGTACCTACGTACCCAGTTTGTATATATAATGTTGGATCTTCAGTTGGAAACAAACCTCCGTAAGTCACAGAAATATAATATGATAAAAATACTCCGACTCCAGCCAAACATCCATTAAATAAGACAAAACCTGGATTACCTAAAAAACCAGAATATATCAAATAAAAATAAACAACGAGTAAGACCGCCGTGTTGTTTAATGCTGATTTTGCTTCGATAGGTCCCATACTACAATCGATGGATGTGTTGATTAAATGTATTCCTATATCGAAAATGATTAAGAGTTTATGAAACCACTCTGGTGGTGTACCATAACGAAGCCATAAAAAACAAACTAAAGCATAAATTCCCATTATGATTGTTCCAGTCAGATGGAGCAAGAACATAGCGGGAGGCATACTCTCTTTTGTTCCGAGCAAAGCGGCAAAAAAAAGAAAAAACAATACAATTCGTATACGATTGACTGTTACTTTTCCATTCTGCCAAAGAGCTTCTATACTCATTGTTAGTTTCCAGTAAACACTGGTTTTCGACGGTTGGTGAAACTATCTAATGCTTCTTTTAAATCCGTTGAACCCAATAGTTTTGATTGTAACTCAATCTCAAGTTCTAAACTTTGATCCAAAGGAATTTTGTCACCCTGTTTGATTATTTGTTTGGTGATTGAAATGGTTTGCGGAGGTAATGATTTAAATTTATTTGCAAACTGAGCTACAGCATCATCCAAATTTTCTGGGATTACTACCTTAGTTAACAAATTATGTTGGAGTGCTTTTTCAGGATTAAACTTATCACCTAACATTACTATTTCATTTGTAGCAGCAATGCCTGCATTTCGTGTTATACGATTTGTTCCCATAAGAACAGTTAAACCCAATTTCACAAGAGGAACAGAGAATACAGATTTTTCACTGGCGATTCTAAAATCACAACATTGTGCTAACATAAAACCGCCTCCCATACAAAAACCTTGTATTTTGGCTATCGTAGGTTTGGGAATGTTTTCAAATGCGGTAAAACAACTTTGCATTTCGCGCATATGTCTTTTAAATTCTTCTGCATTGATTTCTGCTGCTTTGTTTAAAATTTCAATATTCACTCCAGATGAAAAGTGTTTACCAGCTCCTTCTAAAATGATGACCCAAACTTTATTGTTATTCTCTAATTCTTTACTCAGACTTTTGAGTTCAAAAAGAGAATCCATATCCATCACATTCATATCATTGGTTTGTAATCTGACCGATGCGATCCTATCCTCAATTTCTACATTCCAAGATTTATACATTTATCTTTTTTCCCCACCTATTTGCGATACATCGATTCAATTTCATTATGATATTTTTCTTGCACTCGATTCCGCTTCACTTTCTGCGTTTGAGTCAATTCATCATGAATTACAAATGGATTTTGTAAGATAAAAAAATTTGTGATCCTTTCAAAAGATTTGAACCCATTTTTATCTGAAACAAATCGTTTCACTTCCTCTTTTATTAATTTTAATAAATCATCTTCTTCATTAAAAATACAATTGTTCAAATCCAAAGATATTGAATGTAAATGAAGGTAAGATTGAACTTTATCTAAATTTAAAAGGATCAGAACTGATAATGATTTTTTATCTTGTCCTACAACAACTGCTTGGTCGATAAATTCACTTTGTTTTAAACAAATTTCAATTGGTTCCGGTTCCACGTTCTCTCCACCAGAAAGAACAATTGTATCCTTTGCTCTGCCAGCAAATTTCAGGGTTCCTTGTGCGGTATAAACAAGTAGATCACCGGAATTTAACCAACGATCAGTTGTTAACACAGCCTTAGTTTTTTCTTCTTCTAAATAATATCCTTTCATATTATGAAATCCATGATGATGAGCTACACCTTTGATTCCTGGTTTCGTTATTACGTTTCCTAAATCATCAATCAATTTGATAGTTACCCCATGAATTGGTTTCCCAACGTTCCCTACAGAAAAATCATTATAGTGTCTTATTGTTGAAACTCCAGAATTCTCGGTCATACCATAAACTTCTAATATAGGCATGCCAATCGCATACATAAATCGATCCACTTCCGCTTGCAAAGCTCCTGCGCCGGCAAAAGCATACCGTAACTTTCCACCTAATACAGATAAAATTTTTGAAAGCACTAATTTCGAAATTGGTAACAAAGGAAAATAAACAACTAGTTTGATTAGATGAAAAATTTGTGATAAAATTTGGAAGGTTGTTTTTGGTGAATTCAATCGGGGGATTCGATCGAAAGCCTTATCATAACAAATGGAATAATTTACTGAATTCCATAAGAGTGTCTTTAAAAAATATTTTTTGAAAAAAATACTTTTGTGAATCGTATCTTTTATTTTATCGTAAAAACTTTCCCAAACGCGTGGAACAGTAAACAAAATCGTTGGCTTTGCTTTTGCTAGATCTTTTCCAAGTTCAGGAACACTTGTAAATGCAATCTTAATTCCTGAATAAAAACAAATAGTTTCAAAGATTCTTTCTCCACTATGCCATGGAGGTAAAAATCCTAATGTGACATCACCTTCGCCAACTTGTACTCCAGTTTTCCGAAACTCAGCAACTAAAGAATTAATTTCAAAAAGAATACTTCCATGAGTCAACATTACACCTTTTGGTTTTCCTGTTGTCCCTGATGTATAAATGATAGTGGCTAAATCTTCTTCCTGAATTTCTTTTCCTCTCTGATGAAAATTTTCATCGTTTATCGTGACACCGTATTTTTTTAAATCTGAGAAGTTTAATACTGGAATGGCTAAATCAGTTTTATCACATTTTGTATCTCCAAATAAAATGATGGTTTCTATTTTTAACTTTTTTAATTCAGGAAGAAACTTTTGCAGAGCTTTTTCCGTTTCAATGAAAACAATTTTACATTCTGCATGTTTTAAAATATAACCTATATCATCAAGTGTTGCATCCGTCCCACGAGGAACATCAACACAGCCAATATTAGTAATTGCCATACTCACTTGTAACCATTGATGGCCTACATCCGCTATGATCCCTACTCTATCTCCCGCCTTTGCATTTAGATATAACAATCCCTTTGCTATATTTTCAACATTAGAAACGAATTCATTATAATTGATATCTTGATATTCTTTTTTATGATCTTTAAAACTTTGAACAGGCAGAGAACCATAAAGACGTCTCCCTTCCTGTGACAAGTAATACAAAGTTCTTTTTTCTAGATTGGGAACTTTCATAATCATTCCTAAACGTTTATGTTCATATGATCTAATAAGATTTTATCTTTTAACTTTTGAGGCAAAAAGCGATTGAGTCCCAAAAAGAAAGTACTCATAAAATCAACTTGATTGAATAGTTTTGGTCGGTTAGACACAATTACTTTTACAATTCTTTCTGCCGCTTGTTTTGGATTTGTTGCTGAACGAATTAAATCATTATCTCTATCAATAAACCGCACACATCGTTCGAAATATGGAGAATCTTTTTCTGGTAACTTTTGAGCCTTTGCCGCAAAATTCGTCGAAACTTGAGCCGGTTGGATCATTGCAACTTGGATTCCAAAAGGACTTACTTCATAACGTAAAGAAGACACCATTCCTTCAATCGCAAACTTAGTAGCAGAGTAAATGGACTCAAACGGAAATGGGACTTGCCCTACAAGCGAAGACATAACGATCAGTTTTCCTTGATTTGCCTTTCTCATCGAAGGGATAAATGCTTGGAGTAATCTTGCGCAACCAATAACGTTGATATCAAAACATTGTAGTGCTTTGTTTAAATCTACCTCTTCAAATGGACCAAAAAAGCCAATTCCAACATTGGAAACGACTGTATCGACTGTTCCAAACTTTTTTATTACACTATCTTTAAACTTCAGGATTTTTTCTGATTCAGTAATACTGAGTGTTTCTAAATGAAAATTAGCGTTTAACTTTGTTAATTCGGATGACAAACTATCTAAATATTTTTTTTCAACATCAAAACCGCAAATAGTATATCCTTTTGCAGCCAACATAAGAGAAACTTCTCTGCCCATCCCTTGTGCAATTCCACTGATTACAATTACCTTACTCATTTTGTTGATTCTCCTTAAGAAACAGATTACATTTTTAAAATAGAATTTTTGAAATCAGGGTATTGAAAGGTATAACCAACTGATTTTAATTTTTGATTATCCATACAATAATCTTTATATAAGTATTTAATTGCTTCAAATTCTAAGTCAGGTATCTTTCCCCTTAACTTTGCAAATGGTGCCTCAAGTTTGGCTAACACCTTTAGAATACCCAGAGGAATATTGATTTTATTAATCTTCGAACCAAATGCAATTGAAGCGAGATCCAATGCTTCTCCTAAACTTGGCTGGCTATCATCAGCAATGTTAAAAATTTCACCAAAAACATTTTCCTTTTCCGATAAAAAAATAGCGGATGAAGAAACATCTTCAACCCTAACGTTTGCTAATTTCTGGTTCCCATTCCCTGGTATCCCGGCAATATTTCCTGGTCGAGAAAACACTTTTCCTGCACCATCATTACAACCTGGACCATAAACAGTGCATGGCCTTAAAATCACTGCCTTCAATCCTTTTGCAATTTTGATTAATACAATTTGTTCCCCATCATATTTACTCTTCGCATAAGCATCCATAGGATTACAGAAATCGGTTTCTTTAAAAGGAGTTCCACGATAAGTTCCGTACACACTAGAGGAACTAAAGTGAATGTAAGCTTTTACTTTATTTTCTAAAGCAAAATCAGTGATTTTATCTACAGCGTTGACATTGATAGGTTTCAAAGTTTCATATGGAGTGCTAAGATTACAAATTCCCGCCACATGAAATACTCGATCCACACCTGTAAATAAAGTTTTTAAATCTTCTTCATTACGAATATCAGACCGAATATATTCTATATTTTTGTTACTTAACGAATTGATTCTATCATTGTGAAGATCCGTAACTCGAATTTTCAAAGATGAATCTTTCGAGAGTTCCTTTAAAAGTGCAAAACCAATAAAGCCGTTTGCACCCGTGATTAATGTTATTCCTGAAAATTTCATTTTAATAGTGGTAGGAAGGTCTTAAAATTTCTCTCGCAACATTATTTAACATCACTTCCGAACTTCCACCACCGGCTAAAAGTGATTTCACTTCTCTCACATAACGATCATAAGGACGGTTGCGATAACATGCATGTGAACCAGTTAATGTAAATGCCTTGTTAACTGTTTCATCAGCAATCACTCCTGCTAAGTATTTAGCAATTGAAGTTTCCAAATTATGATTCACTTTTTGATCATGTAACCATGCTGCTTGGTTTCTTGCAAGTTTGGCTGCTTCTAACTCAGCTGTCAATTTAGCAATGATCCATTGGATTCCTTGAAAATCAGAAACTCTATTTTCACCAACCTTTCTAGACTTTGTAAAGGATACCGCATGTTCTAAACAACCTCGAGCAATTCCAATTAACTGTGAAGCTACACCCAAACGGCTTAGTTTAAAAATTGCCATAAAGGTTTCAATTCCTCTGCCTTCTCTCCCCAAAACAGTATCGGCAGGGATACGACAATCTTCAAAATGTACATCATACATAGGAGCTGAACGTAAACCAATAGGGTCTTGTTTTTCATAACGAATTCCTTTTGAATCTTTATCGACTAAGAATTCCGTTAAACCCTTATCAGTTTTTGCCAAAACCATCATCAATTGAGCTTCCTTCCCCAAATTGATATGAACTTTAAGACCATTTAACACCCATTCATTGCCATCTTTGACTGCTGTCGTTTGAATGTTTTGAAAGGAAGAACCTGCATCTGGTTCAGAGATAGCTTGAGCCGCCATAATTTTTCCTTTTGCTAATTCTGGTAACCATTTTCGTTTTTGTTCTTCCGTTCCAACCGCTAACAATCCTTGTTGTGCTTGGATTAAATTTTGAGGACCGTAAATAAGCTCTTTTGCTGTTTCTTCCATAATGATTGTGTATTCAACAGCACCTTTACCCAAACCGCCGTATTCTTCTGGAACAATCACGCCAGTCCAGCCTTTCTCACCTAACGCATTCAAGACATCCCAAGAAAATTCACTGTCTCTTTCTTCGATGTCTCTTTGTGGATCTGCTCCTGCAATTTTCGCATAAGTTGCCACTGCTTCTCGCAATCGGTTTTGTTCTTCCGAAAAATAGAAATTCATGAAACTAGTTCCTTCTGATTTTTTTTTGATTTTAAGTAAAAATAATATGTAGCAAGTGATGAAGTTACGGGAACAAATAGAGCATATAAAAGTGGCATCCAAAGAATTTCATTAATCTGGTTTTCAGGAAAACTAAGTAAGATGACAGCTATCGTTAGTGGTCCATTTTGAATTCCTGTTTCAAGTGATACTGTTGTACTTTGGCGTTCCGTTAAATTGAGAAATTTACTAAATACATAACCAAAGAAATAACCTAAAACCGTAATAAGAATAGCGGAGATGTACATTTCCCAAGTTGTTTTATTTAGTAATTCAAAGTTTTTTGGAATCATAACGACTAGTAAAAATAGGATCATCAGAATTCCTAAAAAACTTCCGATCTTTTCAATTTTTAACGCCAATCTTTGATTAGATGATCTTATTTTAATACCAAGCAAAACTGGAATGATTAAAATAATAATAGAACCAATTATACTTTTGTAAGGAATCTGAATTTGTTCTGCGTTAAATCCTGAACAATACAACCAAAACAAAAATGGCATCATGATTGCTGCAAGAACCGTTGAAGTAATCGTCATACTAATACTTAAGGCAACGTCACCTTTTGCATAATAAGTTAATAAATTTGAAGTGGTTCCACCAGGTGTACATCCAACCAAAATCAGTCCGATAGAAAACATAGGTGACAATCCAAAGATGTTGGACAAACCAAAGGCGATGAGAGGCATAAAACCGAATTGAGATAACATTCCAATCATCAATGGCTTTTTAGATTGAACTGCTTTTTTAAAATTTTCTAAGGTTAAGGTTGTGCCCATCGCAACCATTAGAAAAAAAATCATTGAAGCAAATAAAATTTCTTCTACTCGCGTTAACATAGAATTAGGTCATCTCCCTTGCCAGTTGATTAGCTAATTTCGAAGCAATAGAATAAATTGTAAAACTTGGATTCACTCCAAGACTTGTAGGAAAAATGGATCCATCAATCACTGATAAATTTTTTAAATGATGAAACTTACCAGAAGTATCAACTACGGAAGTTTTTGGATTTTTACCCATTGGATTACCACCTAACGGATGAGTGGAATTCACAACTGTGTTAGGAGATTGAATGGTCATTGATTCAATCCCTTTTTTGGCTTCCATCCAAGAGGAAAATGGAGAAACTGCATTGTTTGCAGGAACAACTGTCTTGGCTCCCGCAGCAAACTGACATTCCGCCATCGAAAGATAAGATCGTCTGATTCCATCAATCATGTAATCATTCAATGGATAATCAAGGATTGGATATCCGACATCATTTAAACTTACTGTTCCACCTTGGCTATCTTCATTAAATCCATCTCGAATTTGCGATACTAACACATGCAAGTTTGGATAACTTTTCACATATGCTTCAAATTCTTCTCCCACCAGTTTACGTAAATTCATCAAAACAATTGGTTGTGCTCCAACTGCTTCTATATTGTAACCAGCCCTTCCTGTGACTCCATCCTTCCATAAAAATTCATCTGATGCGACTGATTGTGGAGCTCCAAAAAATCCGAAAACGGAAGAAGGCATTTCTGCCACTGAATAATTGTGTAATTGTACAAAAGTTCTTTTCCCAATCAATTGGTAAGGATCGGGAAGTTTTGATCGTAACAATAAAGCAGGTGAATTGATCGCTCCTGCACTGGTTATAAAATGTTTTGCAAACAAACGTATTTTCGGAGTTTTTATTCCGTAAACAGTGGCTGGTGTACAATTTAAATAATCGATTCGATTGTCTTTCCATTCATAACGAACTGCTTTCGTATTATAGAGTAAGGTTGTGTTTTCTTTTAATGCAGAAGGGATAGTCGTCACAAGTTGGCTTTGTTTGGCATCAACTGGACAACCTAATCCACAATAACCTAACATATGACAATTTTTAACATTTCGCGGAATTGAACTATAACGCCATCCCAACTTTTTTGCACCAAGACTTAGTAAATTATTGTTTTGATTATGTGCTTCCCACGTATGAATGGAAAGTCTTTTGGATGCAACTTCAAACCAAGGTTCCAGCTCTTTTGAACTATAACCCTGAATCCCCAATTCATTTTCCCAATACTCTAAAGTTTCCTTTGGCGTTTTGATACAAGTAGTCCAATTGACCACTGTTGATCCACCGACAGTCCTTCCTTGAACAACTGTAAATGCTTTGTCTTTTGTTGGCCGAGTTGCACCTTCAAAATACAATCGATTAAAAGTAGATAGTTCCTTTAGATCAAAATCTTTACTCGTCTCATAATTTCCTTCTTCAACGATGATAACTTTGAACCCAGCTTTGGATAAAATTTCTGCGCTGGTTCCACCACCAGCACCAGATCCAACAATGACAAAATCTGCTTCTAAATCTAAATCTTTCTGCAAATATGAAGCGTTGATTAATTTATCCATGGCGTAATCCTAAAGCATGTTCTGGGCCGGGATAACCGACATGTTTCCACGAATAAGATGTTTCAAAAAACCCTATTGTGATCATTGATTGTAATAAAAAGAATAAAGAACGAAACAAGGTGATATAAGACATTTTCCATTGGTTTAAGGTTCTAATGACGATTGTGCGATCACTCTGTGCCCAATCATTTCCAGACCCAAACAAATACCATCTAACAAATCTTAACTTTAAAAATTGAACTGCTTCTAAAATTTCATCTTGTGTGTGGATTGGTAAGGTATACAAATAGGAATCAATTCCAAGAATCACTTCATTGATCACCTTTTCTTTTTCCAAATCATCCTTGGGAAGAAATGAAAACAATAAAGCATCACTCAAATGAAAGAAAACTTCCTGAGCTTCTGGATCTAAAAATCGACAGGAGATCCCTCTTCCTGTGATCACAGAGCTTGGTGATGGTTTACAATTCCAAGTGGATAGGAACAAAAAAACCGCCCCAAAAGCTGATGTTTTGACAACAGTTCGCCTAGATATCAGATTTTTTCTCGAAATTGCCATTACCAACTCGTATTCATCCTCGTAAAATAATGAATGAATATTCATTCCTTTTTTTACTTTACAAGTACTTTTTTAAAAAAAGAATGAAACACGAGATTTAGAGATTGAATGATCTCTATTCAAAAAGGAACAATACATCCAATCTGTTTGGATGGTAGCGAGCACCATTGGTCGAAAAGTCGTCAAAATTAAATAAAAGTGAAGAGATCCTTACTGCTGCCCTTGAATTATTCACAGCAAAAGGATTTGATGGAACCGCAGTGCCACTCATTGCAGAACGAGCCAATGTGGCAGCCGGAACTATTTATCGATATTTTGCTAGTAAAGAAGAACTAGTCAATAGCCTCTTCCAACGTTGGCAAGAGAATCTATATGATAAAATCAAAACGAATTTTCCGATCGAGCAAAGTCCCAGAGAACAGTTTCATTTCATTTGGCAATCAATGGCCGAGTTCCAAAAAGAAAATCCACTGGCATTTGATTTTTTGGAAATGCAGTATAATCTTCCGTATTTGGATAAGAAGAGTATTGAAAAACGAGCTACTTTGTTAAAATTTCTAACTCGTTTCGCACATAACAATCGTTCTATATTTAGAAAATTGCCACCAGATGCTTTAATTGCAATTGTTTGGGGTGCCTTTGTTGGGTTGGTCAAAGGTTCCAGAAGTGGAAAAATTAAATTGGATCCTGGTTTTTTAAAGGAATCGGAAGAACTAATGTGGAATGCGATTCGATTGCCAAACGAATCAACATCAATCTAAAGCCAAGTCCACAAAAAAAGAATAACCCATTTCATTCACGCGTGAGAAAACAATTACATTCTTTTTTAGTTCCTTGTCCCAATACGGATCACTCACTTGCCAATTCTCTGAATCACGAAATACTTGTTTCACATGTTTATAAAAAAAAGGCATATAAGACCAGTTTTTCTGAATTAACAAAAGGTTTTCGTTAAATCCCATTTCACTTGTACGTTCATAATACGGAGACACTTGAGTGCCCAACCAATCTGTCACATAAACTCTTTTTACATGAGTATCAATTTTAAAAAAAGAATTAGGGTCAATGATGACTCGATTATCCAATTTTATTGTTTTTAAATTGATAGTATTTAATTTCGATTTGATTTGTTTTTCAAATTCAATCTCACTCGCAACTTCCTTACGTTTTTTTTCATGATACAATTGTAGATGAGGTACAACTGTATCACAAATACCTTGTTTATCATGAGCTAAATCAGAAGGCCTACCTAAAAAATATCCCTGCAAAAGACTTGCTCCAGAACTAATTGCTCGATACAACTCTTCTTCTGTTTCAATTCCTTCAAAGAGTAATTGAGATCCAATGCTCAACGAAATTTGTTTTAAATATTCTAAGATCGATTGGTATTCTCTTTTCTCGATTGATTTTTTTAATAAATTCAAATCAATTTTTATGATATCGGGTTTAATAGCACCTAATCGCTCTAAGTTGGAAGATTCAGAACCAACATCATCCAATGCAATTCCAAAACCCTGTTCTCGTAAAAGTTCAACCCCTGCTGCCAAAACATCAGTTCCATAACTTCCCGACTTTTCTGTAATCTCAATGACGATTCGATTTAACGGAATCCCATAACTATTGACCAAATCTGAAATGGGTAAGGTATTAGAACGGCTTTCTTCATATTCCAAAATCACTTGGTCCGGAGACATATTGACAAAGAGTAAATCATTCGTTGTCTGAATTTTTGTCAGGGCAAGTCCAAGCAATTGCCTATCAATCAAACTCATCCGAAGGGCCGAAACATGTGGGTCGCTGAATTCAGGAATCGAAACCAAATTCCCACTTTCATCTCGTTTCCGACCGAGGGATTCATATGCGACCACCGTCTGTTCCTCAACGGAAAAGATCGGTTGGAATAAAGGGACATAATGATTCACTTGCATAGATTCTAAAGTCTGCATGGGTTTCCTTGGGAACCAGTATCCGTTTTAACGGAATAATATTCAATAAATTAAACTATTTTCTTCCCTGAACTCAGTTCTGGGCCTTGCAGTTGGGAACAGGACAAGTCTTGACCCCATCTGCGCCCTTCTTAGACTCACTGGAGAGGCAAAGATCATACCTCTGGAAAGAATGAAACAAAAGACAAATACCCGATTTTTGCCAAAGGGCTTAACCATCCTTTATGAAGACAGAGACATCCTAGTCGTAGACAAACCCCATGGCCTTCTCACCATTGCGACCGAATCTGAAAAATCAAAAACCGCCTACGCTGCACTTATGGACTATGTGAAAAAAGGGAGCGAACGATCCAAAAATCGAATCTTCATTGTTCACCGGTTAGACAGAGAAACTTCGGGAATATTGGTATTTGCAAAAACAGAAACCGCAAAACAAACTCTCCAAGAATCTTGGGAGAAAACAAAAAAAATTTATCTAGCTGTCAGCCATGGTGTTTGGAAAGAAAAATCTGGAATGATTCAATCTTATCTTGTCGAATCCAAAGCCCATCGAGTTTATTCCACTGACGATCCAGAATTAGGAAAACTTTCTAAAACAAAATTCAAAGTCCTCAAAGAAACAAATTTATATTCATTATTAGAAATCGAATTATTAACAGGCCGCAAAAATCAAATTCGTGTCCACTTATCAGATAAAAAACATCCAATTGTGGGTGATACAAAATACGGAAATGACACAAGAACTTATCCAAGAATGGCATTACATTCTTTTTCAATTCAATTGACTCATCCCTTCAAAAAAGAAGTACTTACATTTGAAACCAAAATCCCAACTTATATTTCGGGTCTTGTTGGTGGATATGAAAGGAAGATAAATGAATCATAAAGGATTTATTTTTGATATGGATGGTGTGGTTGTAGACAATCATTCTTTTCATTTCAAAGCATGGATGGAATTTTCTAAAAAATATAATTTTCCGTTAAACTCTGAAATCTATAGAGATACCTTCAATGGCAAAACCAATGCCGATCTCTTTAGAATGATTTTTGGAGATATCTCTGACAAAGAATGCAAACAGTATGGTGATGAAAAAGAAAGTTGGTATCAAACTTTATACAAAAAAGAAATGAAACCACATACAGGTCTAATTGAGTATTTATATTTTTTGAAAGATAAAAAAGTTAAAATTGCTTTAGGAACTTCTGCTCCTCCTATGAATGTAGATTTTACTTTAGATAATCTTTCACTTCGACATTTTTTTGATGTGATTGTGGATGGAACGAGAGTTGACCAAGGCAAACCACACCCCCAAGTATACCAATTATGTGCAAAAGAATTGGGACTCGAACCTAAAGAATGTGTGGTATTTGAAGATTCACTCGCAGGTTTACAATCAGGAAAATCAGCTGGATGTTCCATCATCGGAGTTGCCACTTCCCATACAGAAGCAGAATTAAAAAATCATGTAAACCAAATCATACCAAACTTCGCTAGTCCAAAAGTGTTTCTTTTATAAACTTTTGTTATTCTTGAAAGTCGGTAAGTAAATTCCCTTGTTTATTGGATAAATCAATTCGAATGACGGCTGTTCTACCTTCGTCTGTATAAGAAAGGTCGTCAAAAGATAACTTTCGAGCCATAAAAATCCCACGACCATGAGTTTTGAAAGCGTTTTTGGTCATTGCTTCCACTGACAAGTACCTTTGCCAATCAAACCCTTTCCCTTGGTCACTCACTCGAATTTCAATTCGTTCCTCGTTTTTTTCAAAGGTAACTTTTACAAATTTATCTTTAAACTCAGGCGTATCCAACCTTCTAAAAATTTCTTCCATAAGTTTATCATTGTCATGAAGTTCTGACTTTTCTTGGTATGAGATACCTAAGTTTCCATGTTCAATGGCATTATTCAGAATTTCCATGATTCCAGTTAACACGCGTTCTGGGTCTGGACAAGCATTTGCGAGGAGTGGTGCCAACTCATGAGACTCGCGAATGGAACGAATACGAAACTCACCGGTTACCATATGACGAAGAGCCCCCATTCCTTTATGGAGATCTTCTTTGGCTCTTTGTAGTTTGATAAAATGTTCAACCGCTGTTTGGACAATACGAATTAATAAAGTTCTGGAATAGGGTTTTGTTAAATAATAAAAAGCACCGGCATCCAAACCTTCTGTCATATCCGTGACTGAACTCATTGCTGTTTGAAAAATAACGGGGATGTCTTTGTACTTTTCAGAGCGTTTGATTTTTTTTAAAAGTTCGATCCCATCCATCTTTGGCATAAGTCGATCCAAAATGATTGCATGAAAAAGTGTAGAACCAGAACTAAGGATTTGAAATGCTTCTTCACCATCCTTTGCTTTCACGACGGTAAATCCTTTGTCAGAAAGTGACTCATCAATGATCATCAAATTGATCATTTCATCGTCTACTGCTAGTAAGTTAATCATCGGAGTTCCTCACGAGAACAAGGAATTAACATAGTAAAAATTGCTCCCTTTGTTTCATGGTTCTCGGCATACAACAATCCGTGATGGTCATTGACAATCTCTCGGGAGATGGATAATCCAAGCCCCGTGCCCTTTGTCCCCGCTTTCACCTGTTTGGACTGGATGAATTTTTCAAAAATTTTATCCAAATCTTCCGGAGGAATCCCCGGTCCAAAATCGCGAATCTGTATTCCGATACCGTTGACATATGACTGAGTTTTTCTCGGAATAAATTCTCTTCTGAACATACTAATTTCAATATTAGTGTCATTTGGGATGAATTTTAATGCATTTGAGAGGATATTTCGTATCACCTGTTGAATTCTTTCGTAGTCGAACTCGGCTTCCCATCGTTCTTCCTTATCTAATAAGACAACTGTAATCCCTCTTTTTTCCAAAATGACTCGCATTTCGTTGATCACAAACTTTGCAGTTTCTTTCAGACAATTTTTCTCAAATAAATAACGCATTTTGCCAGATTCTAATTTGGCAATATCTAACAAATTTTCCAGTAAACCTAACAATCGTTTACCGGAAGAATCAATAATCTGAAAATACTCCTTAATTTTTTCTGGAGTGACAGTGGCTGATTTTTCTTCTCCTAGTTCAGCATAACTTAAAATGGCATGGATTGGTGTTTTTAGTTCATGAGAAATATTAGCTAGAAAAAGAGATTTCATATAGGAAGCTTCTTCCGCAATATTTTTGGACATTTTTAAGTCCATCGTTTGGCTTTCTACCAACTCTTCCAAATGATTTCTATATTGGTATAATTCTTCTTCTTGGATTTTCCTTTGACTAATGTCTCGTAATATCCCTGTAAACATTTTCCCTGATTTTGTTTTAAATTCACCCACAGATAGTTCACAAGGAAAAATTTCACCTGACTTTCGTAGTGCGATAAGTTCCCGACCCACTCCGATGATATGTTGAGTACCTGTAGCTTTATACCTTCGTAAGTACTCATCATGTTTTTCTTTGTATTCACCAGGTATGATTATTGTAACATTTTTACCAATGACTTCATCATGAGTATATCCAAAGGTATTTTCTGCTGTTTTGTTAAAAAATTGGATAATACCATCATCATTAATGATGATAATGGAATCGGCGGCATTTTGTGCCATAGAAAGGAATCTGGATTCACTTTCTAAAAACGCATTCTCCAAACGTTTTCTTTCCGTAATGTCCCTATGGTTGGACATGATATATCCTTCATAGAGAACTACAAATCGAACTTCCACATGTCGGATGTTTGGTTCTTCACCATAAGAGTATTCTTTCCAAAAGACTTGGCTTTTTTTCTCAGATAAATAAGCCAATGCTTCTGCAGTAATTTCACGTAAATAAGGAGGTAGGCCCACATCGATGTGTTTGCCAAGTAGTGTTTCTGGTTTATCTCCAATATTGACAAACCTGGATGTTTTATAATCAACGATGATTCCATCTCGGTTGATTTTGAGCCAAAAATCTGGATTGGACCTAAGTAGGTTTTCCAGTTCCCGGAGTACGGCTTCCGGCGGAAAGTCGGAAGGGTTCTGCCAGATTCGGGAAAATGAAGAATTAGGTGCCATTCAGTAAGGTCCTGATAATGAGTCTCTGAAAGAACGCTATTTTCGGAAAGAAATTGTAAGAAAAGAGTGCGAAAAAAGAATCAACGTAAGGATTCTCCTCTTGTTCTACAACCACCTGATCAAACCTATCTTGTTTCATTTAGATCCAGAATCTGCACACCATTTGGCTGCAACCTTCCTTTCGCTTTCACAAAAGATCCCTTTTTTCCATAAGACTCTTTCTTCAATCTTTGAATACAAATCGAAACGACTGGAACAAACCATTCAGGGAATCCATTTCCCCAATCCATTAGGACTTGCCGCAGGATTCGACAAAACAGCTGAACTTTTTCCCACAATGATTCATATGGGTTTTGGATTTATCGAAGTAGGAACCATTACTGCAAAAGGACAACCAGGCAACGACAAACCAAGACTCTTCCGTTATCCCAAACACAAAGCCCTCATCAACCGAATGGGATTCAATAATCCTGGGGCCGACATTGCCGAATCGAATATAAAGAACCAACAAAAGTTGGGTGTACGTGGAATCAATGCGGGAAAATCAAAAGTCACTGAATTAGAAAATGCTGTTGGTGATTATGTTTATACATTAAAGAAATTGGTTCCCTATGGGGATTATGCTGTGATCAATATCAGCTCTCCCAACACTCCAGGCTTAAGAACACTCCAAACGAAAAAAACTCTTATCGATCTCATCGAAGGTATCCTATCTGCTTTTGATCACAAGTTTCCAATTCCCTTGTATTTAAAATTTGCTCCTGATCTATCAGAAGAAGAGTTAATCGAAAATCTAAAGGTTTGTTTGGATTATAAAATCAGTGGAGTCATTTTGACCAATACCACACTTAACAAAGAAATCCTTGGGGAAAAAAATCCAGAAGAAGGTGGACTCTCTGGTGGACCACTTTTCGAAAGGTCACTTCATTTTGTTTCCCTTGCTTACAAAACTCTAAAGGGAAAAATTCCGATCATTGGTGTCGGAGGAATTGACTCAGGAGAAAAAGCAAAACAGATGATGGAAGCCGGTGCCAACCTAGTCCAAATTTACACTGGTTATATTTATGAAGGACCGTTTCTTCCTTACCAAATTTGTTCCTATCTCGACAAAGTGGTAAAAGAAAAAAAACTAAATAACATCTCCGAACTTGTGGGATCAGGAAACTAATTATGACAACAAGTCCTGGAACAAAAATCTGCACTCATTTCGGAACCTGTGGTGGTTGTAATTATCTAGACATTGATTACACCAAAGAACTTCGAAAAAAAGAACAAAACATCAAAGAGCTTTTTAAAACCTATCGCCATTTGGAATTTCGTACGATTGTTCCCAGTCCCTCACCAGAATATTACCGTCACAAAATCCAACTTCCTTTTGGACGTAGAAACATAGCCAACAAAACCTTACTCACATTAGGTTTATTTAATAAAGAATCTACTTTTGTTCTCGACCAAACCGAATGCCAAATCCAAGACCCAGGCCTAACCGAAATTGCACTGGCCGTCAAACAATGGGCTAGGCGAGAAGGACTTCTCCCTTACAATGAAAAATCCAAACGAGGGATGATGAAATACCTCGTTGCAAGAAAATCTTTTTCCACAGGAGAAATCATTCTTGGGATTGTCACTGCCAAAGAAGATCTCCCTCATGCCAAAGATGCCTCCAAAAGACTCCACACTGCCATCCAAAACCGAATTGGAAAAACAGGAAAGTTTGGAAAAATTGTAGGGATCATCCAAAACATCAATACAAAACACACAACAATGGCACTTGGCCGCGAAGAACATCTGTTATGGGGTAGGCCCTATATCCACGAACATTTTGGAAAACATAAATTCCGCGTGGGCCTTTCTACTTTTTTGCAAGTCAACCCCATCCAAACACCAAGTTTGTACAATTTGGTTCTAGATGAAATCGAACCAAACTCCCGAGTCATTGATGCTTATTCGGGAATCGGAACCATTTCGTTTTGGATTTCAGGAAATTGCAAAGAGGTGATGGGAATTGAAGAAAATCCCAACTCACACAAAACCGCATTAGAATCAGTCAAATTCAACAAAATCCATAATGTACGTTTCCGCAAAGGAAGGGTGGCCGAAGTGTTACCAACTCTTTTCGGAAAAAACTATGATACCTTAGTCCTCGACCCTCCGCGCACAGGACTCGGTGTCGAAGTGGCAGAAACCATTTTGGGTATGGGTTTCAAAAAAATTGTATATGTGTCTTGTGATCCAATGAGTCTCAGAGAAGATACAAATCTTTTGGCAAGGCAATACTTCTTAAATTCTGTGCAACCAGTGGATATGTTCCCAAGAACCGACCACGTAGAAACCGTAGCCGTTTTTAGAAACAAAAACCTCACATAACATCCATTACAAATCCAGAGGCTTTTTTACTAAAAGCCATAATGGTAAAACTTGGATCCACACTGACTCCTGTAGGAAAAACAGAAGAGTCAGCCACAAATAGATTTTGGAACCCATGCACTTGGTGGCGAGAATTCACAACGGAATTTTCGCTCGATTTTCCCATCCGGCATCCACCGGCAGGGTGGGGAGCTGCCATTGGAAATTCCGCAGGTCTCCATGCGAGAGCATCAATTTCTTCTTTTTTAGGAAGTTTGGAATATTTACGAAGTTTCATACCCGCAAGAAAAACTTCTTTGGCACCGGCTTCAAAGTTTAACTTCATTTGTTTGAAAGTGAGATCACTAAAGATTTGTTTGGTGATCTTTCCAAAAGGATAATGAATTTTTCGTTTTCCAAACAGATCCACTTCGATAGAACCCAGTTCCCCATCCACATCATCAATCCAACCAATGGTTCCACCCAAATGTTCCATTTGTTTCATATAATAAAAATGATCTTTTCCAAAACTAGGAATAAGAGCCGCAAGAGTGGCGGGTTGCAATTGGTTTGGCATTAACATATATCCACCCTCTTTGTACTTTCCATTTTGGTATCTGGCCAATCGGAAATCCTCAACACCATAAGCTGCGGGAATATTTCTCCATTGTACGATGGGTTCTTCATATAACGCATGTACCATGGGAGAAGGATTGATTGCCAAAAACTCACCAAGTGCCGGTAATCTTTTTTTGAGTCCATTGCGAAGTAAAAAAGTAGAACTGCCAAAACCACCTGCGGAAACACAAACAGCTTTGGATAAAAAAGTGATTTTTGTCGCCGTTGGCCGAAGGGTTCTTCTGTCTATCACCACGGCTTCGAGGCCAGTGACTTTCTGACCAACATAGTTTAACTTTTCGGCACGCAGGTCGGTATACACATCGGTTCCCAGTTGCACGGCTCTTGGAATATGAGTCACAAGTTGTGACTGTTTGGCCCCAAACATACAACCTTGCATACAATGCCCAGATTTTTGGCAGTTTTTCCTAGCCTGAGGAACTGCATGTCCTTCCCAACCTAATCGCTGTGAGGCGCTACGAAACAATCTGTTCATTGGGTTAAAGGATTCTTCACCCGCTGGGGTTACATGAAGGTCTGTTTCCAATTCCTGCCAATAAGAATGTAGGTCTTCCGGAAGATGGTTTTCGATTCCATATTTACGATTCCATAATAACAGCCTGTCATCTGGGGTTCGGTAACTATCGGCCCAGTAGTGAACTGAGGCCCCACCCAAATTATTTCCATACACGAGGTTGATCCCACCATCTGCCGTCGTATGAAAATTTCTCTCCGCAGAAACCTTGCCAGCCATATTGAGTTCATTGTTATCAAAGGTTCCTGTGTGGTAGTTTCCTCCTTGTTCCAGGAGAGCGACTTTGATCCCTTTTTTGGAAAGTTCATAGGCCATTGTCGAACCACCACAACCAGAACCAATCACCACTACATCAACAACAATGGTTTCCTTATTCGCATAACTTTTGTAATCTCTATATATTCCCGGTTTCATTTTAAACTTCCTTCCCATTCACTAAATTTTGGTAGTGGATTCTTGCTTCGCTCCATTTTTCAGGAGGATTGGCAAAGGGACCTGGATAAGATATGGGTGCCCAAGTCAACTTGTGACCGTAATAAACAAGACAGACCAGTAGTTTTAAATTTCCAACCACTGCACGAACGATATCTGAATCAGTCTCTGCCAACAGGGACAAAAGTTCTTCTCGTTTTTCTCGAGAGAGATTTGAGAAAAAACTAAAATGCCCATAAAAGAAAGGAAGGTATTCCAAAACCATGACTGCAGAATGAAAGTCTTCCTGGATCTCTTCGGAAACAAAATACAACTCTTCATCCAATCTTCGCATTACGTTTGCTTCTTCTAAATTTGGCATTCCCGACTCAGTGATGGGAAGGACTACCTCCGAAAATGCAGTGACAGTTTTTGTTTCTGAATCACTAAAATAAAAATAACGAATTTTGGATTTAATGCCCGCACAAAAAAGTAACAAGGCCAAAAAGGATTTTCTAGAGATAGAGTACATAGATTCTTCCTTGGTTTTTTTCTTCTTTCACAAGATTTAATACTGATTTTCCAGTTAATGTCAAAAAGGCATCTCCGCTGGCGACAAGGTCCCAAATTTCACCTCGGAAAAACACATTGATTCCTGCTTTTACCTTTGGATCTTTGAGACGACCACTCATCGCATATTTTTTCCAAGCGGCACGCTCAGAAATGGAACCAATGTCTTTGGGATCTACATCTTTTGGATTCGCATAACCGTTGTAACCCTGCCATTTGGTTGTCCAGGCATCAGCCGGCGATACAAATGAGGGAACTGCAAGTAACTCCGATTCCGTTTTTTTTAATTCCTTATATACTTCAGGAAACCAGGAATCGGCGCAGACCATTGTGTATAACTTCCCAAGTGGGGTTTGGTAACTTGGATTTTCCTCTAACTTACCTTCTTTTAAGAATTCTTTTTCATCAACAATGGGAAAGAGTTTGCGAACCATCTGATCATCCACTCTACCATCGGGATGAAAATAAAAACTTACGTTTTCTAAAGGCCCATCGGTCGGAGTGATTTTCCCTTCAATGACTTTTGGGTGAGGCAAAACAATCGAACCAGCAACGATGGACACTCGATACTCTCTGGCAAGTCTTGCAAAAACAGATTGGTATCTGTCAGACATTTGCCATGCCTTCATACGAAATAGTGTTTCTTTTAATGTGTCACTTGAGTAAGAGTTACTGAAGAGATAGTGCCAAAGAAAAGAACCGAGGTTATGTTTTACCAAAACTTCCATTGCTTCTTGGATTGTATTGGTTGCAAAAATGGATTTATCCTCGGCAGTCACCACAAGCCAGGTTCCAATGTATTCCGGTAAAACAACGATGCTACGATCCACAAAGAGAAGTTCATTTTCCTTTGCCATCCGAAAGTATTCGTTCAAAGCCAGATAAAAACTATCTTCTGTTGCGTAACTATACTTGTTGAGATAGGGTTCCATCCCTACAAAACTTCCACGTTTTGCCATTCCCTCTTTTTGGATGTATATCTTTGGGTTAGGTACGTATCGGGAGATTTCCTCTTGCGGAACAATTTGCTTTTGGCAGTGGATCGTAAAAATGAAAATGCTTACGAAAACAGAAAAAGAAACGGGAAAACGCATCCACCAAATCTACTACACAATTTCGTTTCAGACAATATTTAATTGTGTTCTTGGTTTTTTCTTTTATTTTGACCTTATTCTATGAAAGAGAAACCTGCTCCCAAAAAAATTGTTCTCGCTTACTCCGGAGGACTCGATACGTCCGTCATCCTGGCTTGGTTGAAAGATACCTACGGTTGTGAAGTCATTGCTTTTTGTGCCGATGTTGGTCAAAAAGAAGAACTTACCGGTCTGGAAGAAAAAGGAAAAAATACCGGAGCTTCCAAAGTGTACATCCAAGACCTACGTTTGGAATTTGCACGAGACTTTATTTTCCCTGCAATTCGCGGGAATGCCATTTATGAAATGCGTTATTTACTCGGAACCTCTCTGGCACGTCCTCTCATTGCAAAAGCAATGGCAGAAGTTGCTACAAAAGAAGGTGCGGATGCTTTCTCACATGGAGCGACAGGAAAAGGAAACGACCAAGTTCGTTTCGAACTCACTTTCAAAGCACTTTCACCTAACTTACAAATCATTGCTCCTTGGAGGACTTGGGATTTTGGTGGCCGTGCAGACCTAATTGAATACGCAAAGAAAAAAGGAATTCCAGTTCCTGTAACAGCTGCTAAACCATACAGCATGGATAGAAATTTAATGCACCTTTCTTTTGAAGGTGGAATTTTAGAAGATCCATTCAATGAACCGAAAGAAGATATGTTTATCTTAACTGTGTCTCCTGAAAAAGCTCCTGACAAACCAACCTATTTGGAATTGGATTTTGAAAACGGAGACTGCGTTTCTATCGACGGAAAAAAAATGAATCCTCTCGAAGTGATGGAAACCTTAAATGATATAGGTGGAAAAAATGGAGTGGGCCGAGTTGATATCGTAGAAAACAGACTTGTCGGAATCAAATCTCGCGGGGTTTATGAAACTCCTGGTGGAACCATCCTTCATATTGCTCACCGCGATTTAGAATCCATCACACTTGATCGTGATACCCAACACAAAAAAGATGAACTCTCTCAAGAGTTTGCTCGTTATATTTACAATGGCCAATGGTATTCCAACCAAATGAATGCTTTGCGTGCTTATATGGATTATACACAAAAGTATGTCAATGGAACTGTACGAATCAAATTGTACAAAGGAAGTTGTACGGTTGTGGGACGAAAATCCAACAAATCTCTTTACAATGCAGGCCTTTCTACATTTGAAAAAGAAGAATTGTACAACCAATACGATGCCGAAGGTTTTATCAACCTATACGGACTGCCTATGAAAGAATGGGCAAGGGTAAACAAATAAGATGAAAAATATCGCCGTATATCCAGGTTCTTTTGATCCGTTCACCAACGGTCATCTCGACATCATACGGCGAGCCCATCCGCTTTTTGAAGAGATCATTATTGCTGTGGCCATTAACTCAAAAAAAACTTCCTTATTTTCTTCTGAAGAACGTGTAGAAATGATCGGGCAAGTTTTTAAAGGTTGGGACAAAATCAAAATAGATACCTTCGAAGGTCTGACTGTCGATTATTGCAAAGAAAAAAACTCACGTGTGATTTTACGTGGGCTTCGTGCGGTAACTGACTTTGACTACGAATATGCGATTTCGCTTATGAACAAAAAATTAGCACCAGAAATCGAAACTTATTTTTTGATGGCTGACAATGAATACTCTTTTGTGTCATCTACCATCGTCAAAGAAGTAGCAAGACATGGAAGAGCAGTATCCAATCAAGTTCCAGACATTGTGGGCGAAGCCCTTACCAAAAAATTCTCCATCTAATTTGGAAATGAGGATTCTATGAAAACACGTTCTTCTTTTTTTTATGGATTCACCATACTACTGTTTGGTTCCCTTGGATACTTTCTTTTACAAGCAGGAACTCTTCTTGAAGCAGCAAAAAACATTGTCATTGTTACCAATGAACATTTGGATACGGAAAATTTTTTCAATCGTTTCCATCATCCATTAGCACTTCTATTCTTACAAATCATCATCGTCTGTGGTGCTGCAAGATTTGTAGGATATATATTTTCAAGAAAACTAAAACAACCTTCCGTCATGGGAGAGATTGTAGCCGGGATTTTACTTGGGCCATCACTTCTTGGTTACTACTTCCCAGAAACCATGGGATTTTTGTTTCCACCATCAAGCCTCCCCACTCTTGGAACCTTAAGCCAAATTGGTTTGGTGCTTTTTATGTTCATCATCGGAATGGAACTTGATATCTCCGTTCTTAAAAACAAAGCACATTCCGCTGTTGTGATTAGCCATGCCAGTATCATCTTCCCTTTCTTTTTGGGCATGATTTTGGCTTATTATTTTTATACTGATTATGCGCCTGAGAATGTAGGATTTTTGTCCTTCTCACTTTTTATGGGAATTGCAATGAGTATCACTGCCTTTCCAGTGCTCGCAAGGATCCTCCAAGAAAGAAATCTGACACGAACACCACTTGGTGCGATGGTTCTCACTTGTGCAGCAGCAGATGACATCACTGCTTGGATCTTACTTGCGATCATAGTCACCATTTCCAAAGCAGGAAATCTCAACACGGCACTTTTCACCATTGGATTGTCTTTTGCTTATATCCTAACAATGATTTATCTAGTGGCACCTTTTCTCAAACGATTGGGTTCCATTTATATTTCAAGGGAAAACTTAACAAGAACCGCAGTGGCTCTTATTTTGATGATTTTATTTTTGTCCTCTCTGGCAACAGAAGTCATAGGAATCCATGCACTATTTGGTGCCTTCCTTGCTGGTGTGATTATGCCAGCGGAAGGAAATCTTAAAAAACTCATCGCAGAAAAGATAGAAGACATCGCTGTTATTTTATTTCTCCCCATTTTCTTTGTGATCACAGGCCTTAGAACAGAAATTGGCCTACTCAATGGTTCTCACCTTTGGATGGTATTTGGTCTTGTCATCCTTGTGGCTGTGGTGGGTAAATTTGTGGGAAGTGCCTTTGCTGCCAAAGTTTCAGGTTCGAATTGGGAAGATGCCCTCTCCATCGGAGCCCTTATGAACACAAGAGGACTCATGGAACTTGTGGTCCTCAATATCGGATACGATCTTGGAATTTTAAGTCCTGAAATCTTTGCGGTTTTTGTGTTAATGGCTCTTGTCACCACCCTTTCCACAGGACCTTTACTCGATGGAATTCAAAAGTTTTTCTCTAAATCAGAAAAACGAGTTCCTACCGAAAAACCTGTGGATCGCAAGTTACGAGTGTTAGTGGCCTTTGCCCAAGAAAAAATGGGAAAAAGTCTCGTTCGGTTTGCTTATTCCCTTTCCGGTAACCAAAAGAAAAATTTGGAAATCACTGCTTTACACATTTCACCAAACGACTCTTTGTCTAATGAAGAAATTCGTCGTTACCGTGACGCCAGTTTTGAATCCATTCGCCAAACAGGTGCACAAATGGGTGTCCAAGTCCAAACAGAATATCGCATCACTGACAATGTCACTTATGAAATTGTCAATTTTGCCAAAATCAAACATACAGATATTTTACTCATTGGTGCTGCCAAACCCCTATTTTCTCGCAGTTATACAGGTGGAAAAATCAAAGGAATTCTCAACTATTGCCCCGCAACGGTTGGAGTGCTCATTGACAATGGCTTGGAATCAGTGGAAAAAGTAGCCATCCTTTACAAAGGGGAAAAGGATCCCATTCTTGGATTTGCCCAGAAGCTAACATCCCTCAAGGGGATGAAGTCGAACAAAATCAAGGTGGAAGACCTAGTACAACCCGAAACAGATCTAAGTCCCTATCCGATCGCCTTAAATAAAATCACCGGGTATTCATTGATTCTCATCGATCTAAATGTTTGGGAAGAAATGGGATTTGAGAAAATGGATCTCCTTCCAACTTCATTTCTTTTGGTTCGTTTTTTAAGCACCTAAAGATTCGATTGCTTTTTTCGGTTTCTCCATGCTTTTGGAGATATGGAAAGAACTTTTATCATGCTTAAACCCGATGCTGTGAAAAACAAACACATCGGTGACATCCTTCAAAGAATTGAAAAAGAAGGATTTAAAATCCTAGGAATGAAATTCCTAAAACTCAGCCTCGAAGACGCAAAACAATTTTACGCAGTTCATGCAGCTCGTCCTTTTTACAATGACCTTTGCACTTACATGGCTTCAGGTCCAATCGTTGCTTGTGCTCTTGAAAGAGACAACGCGGTAACACATTGGAGAGATGTGATCGGTGCTACTGATCCTAAAGAAGCAAAAGCGGGAACTATCCGTGCTCTCTTTGCAGAAAGCAAAGAAGCTAATGCGGTTCACGGTTCTGACTCTGTGGCAAACGCACTTCAAGAAATTGCGTTTTTCTTCAAAGGGTATGAACTTAACTAAGTTCGAACCAAACAAACAACCGGTTCTTTAGGGAGCCGGTTCTTTTTTCCCGTGTCCACTCAGTTTTCTGATATCTTAACAAATTCCAAACAACTCTTTGATTCTTTTTTTGAGTCCTATACTAAAGAATTGTTTCAACCTCGCACTCGCATAACAGATGCTTGCCTATATAGTTTGCAGGCCGGTGGAAAACGAATTCGACCTATCTTTGTTCTGAATTCCTTTTTTCATCCAGACCAATTACCAAAAAAACTCAATACCAAAGAACATCTCTCGGTTTACTTAGCTGCCCTTGCTGTCGAATGCATTCATACCTATTCTCTCATCCATGATGATTTACCTGCGATGGACAATGATGACACCCGCCGGGGAATGCCCACTTGCCATATTCAATTTGATGAAGCAACTGCCATCCTTGCTGGTGACACGCTGAACTCTTTGAGTTTTTATTTATTGTCTTTATTTGAAAACATTGACTCCACTGCCATCCGAGACTCCATCCAAATCCTCCACAAAGGTTCTGGAATGAATGGGATGATCCTGGGACAAATGGAAGACATCCAAGAAGAAAAAAATCCCAGCTCCAAAGATAAAGAATCAAAACTCGAATCCATCCATGAAAAAAAGACGGGTGCTCTGATTGAAGCCTCCTTCCTTTTGGGAAATCGATTACGCCCGGATTGGTTAGATAGAGAGTCCGTGATCGCAAGTTATGCGAAAGAGATTGGCTTATTATTCCAAATTACCGATGATATTTTAGATGTAGAAGGAAACCTGAAGGATCTCGGAAAAACACCTGGAAAAGATGCCAAAGCCGGCAAATTAACCTATC
Organism: Leptospira mtsangambouensis; assembly: GCF_004770475.1. Taxonomy (NCBI): domain Bacteria; kingdom Pseudomonadati; phylum Spirochaetota; class Leptospiria; order Leptospirales; family Leptospiraceae; genus Leptospira; species Leptospira mtsangambouensis. The sequence goes on along the minus strand of NZ_RQHK01000017.1, from coordinate 568,995 downwards.
CTAGTCTTTATGGGATGGAAACTGCCAAAAGGTTAAGAGATGAATCCGTATCGAAAGCCATTTCTCTTGTTGCCAACCTTCCTTCCCTAAACAATGAATTCTTTTTAGGATTACCTAAATACATTGCCGAAAGAAAAAATTAGACTGGATGAATACCTCGTTCGCGAAGGTTATGCGATCGATTTAAAATTAGCACAATCGTTAATCCTTTCTGGGTCTGTACTTGTCAATGATGTAGTCATTTCAAAAGTAGGGACAAACATTAGTTCAAAAGATATCGTTCGGACCAAAGAAAAAATCAAAACCTATGTTTCTCGCGGGGCTTACAAACTTCTTGGTGCCTTTGATTCCTTTTCAAATGCCAACATCCAAAACAAAACCTGCATCGATTTAGGTGCTTCTACCGGAGGATTCTGTCAGGTTCTTTTGGAAAAAGGTGCGTCCCGCGTGATTGCTGTGGACGTGGGTTATGGACAATTAGCACAAAAGATTGCAAACGATCCTAGAGTTACCGTATTTGATCGCACACATTTAAAAGACTTAAAAATAAACCAGTTAGAACCCTTAACAAAAGAAACATGGATTACAATGGATTTAAGTTTTATTTCCCTTGTGCCTGTCTTTCAATCCTTAGTTTCCCTTTTCCAATCGAAACCCGAAATCGTTTGGCAAGGAATTTCCTTATTCAAACCTCAATTTGAGGTGCATCCGTCAAAATTGGAAAAAGGGGTTTTGAAAGATTCGCATCATATTGGTTATACGATTCGATCTGTATGGCGAAAACTCAAAAATTTAGATTCTAAATTAAAATTTTTAGGACTAGCAGAATCCCCCATCCAAGGTGCTGATGGAAATCGGGAATTTTTGATTCGATGGGAATGGAAAGGGTCGATTGAAAAATCTTAAGCAGTAAAACCGGAAACCGCTTCTTTCAGTTGTTCGGAGGTGAAAGGTTTCATTAGATAAGCATAGGATGCGTTTTGGTTGATTCTATGTCTGGCGGTATCATCTAAAAAACCCGTAAGAAACAACACAGGAACAGAAAACTGCTCTCGCAAAGATTCAGCTGTTTCGATCCCGTCTAAAGAACCTTCTAAATTGATGTCCATCAAAATCAGATCAGGAACTTTTTCCGAAACAATTTGAAATGCCTCATCCCCGGAAGGTACGACCGCAATCACATGAAAACCGAAAGATTCGATTTTCTGTTTGATATTGAGTCCGAGGAAGGGTTCATCCTCGACGATGAGGATGTTCTTTTTCGTCATATATGCTTTATTTTATAGGGGGGGGTCTGTTAAAAAGTAAAAATACTCTATGGCAGATAAAAGTAGCAAACAACCCGAAAATGTCCCAGGAAAATACTATGTCGACCAGACTTGTGTTCCCTGTAACGACTGCATTAAGGAAGCCCCTAGTCTAATGCAGTACAATAACGACGAAAGCCATATTTTCTTTAAAAAACAGCCAACTACACCTGCCGAAGAAAAACAGGCAAAAGCCGCAATGGCGATGTGCCCCGTCGATGCCATTGGCGACGATGGTGAATAATTAAGTATTATAGAATATCCTAATATTCTTTGCCACCACATCAGGTTTTTCCAAATGAATTGCATGCCTAACTTTTGGAATCCATACCAATTTACTTTTTTTAATATAGGAATTTATTTTTTTCATCATAAAAGGTGGGGTAATCTCATCTTCTGCCCCTGCTAAAATCAAGGTTGGAATTTTGATTCCTTTCATTTTTACATCAAAAAAAATCTCATCTTCCCTACGTAATGTATTTTCTTGCAAATATTCATTTGGTTTTTCGTTCCAAATAGTAACAAGCGTATGGCGAAACAAATATCCTGGTTCAGGGAATTCTTCTCCATATAAATAACGTAACAATAAAATAACTTGTTTTTCCGTCTTTGGGAAAAGGATTTTGCGCATTCTTTCGCGTTCAGGATGTGGGATTCCACCCGGAGCCAAAAGGATTAGTTTTTCCACTCGGTGTTGAGTATCCTGCAAAACTAAATGCTGTGATGTGAGACCGCCCATCGAATGACCCACAAGACAAATATCTTTTAGCTCCAATTTTTGAAAACATTCGAGCAGTAGATCGGCCCAAACATCAATTTGGTAAAGATATTTTATTAAAGGTAGTTTACTTTTCCCATATCCTGGTAAATCGAAAACATATAGAGGATAACCATCATTTAACAGTTCTTTGACGACTCGACGAAAACCAAAACTTTCGTCGAGTAATCCATGTAAAAAAACAATTGGTTTTTTGTTTCCCTTTCCAAATTTCCAATAAAAAATTTTATGGCCTCCCATCGCAACGAAACAGGGTTCGCCGCCCATATTTTTCATTGATTTACGTCTCTGGGACTGATAGTTTCGAAAAAGGCTTCGGTAAAAATATTTAATCATAATGTTGAATTCAAAAATTGAAAGACTATCGCAGCTACTTTCCCATTCCCAGAATGGTTTGGTTTTCGTCGATCTTAAATCGAACCAAATTCTTTATCTAGATGAAATCACCAAGGAACGATTGGAGATTCAAAATCCAAATTCTTTGAAAATTCAAAACATCTTTTGTGACCACGAACTATTAATTTCTGAAATCCACACCCACCCGCAATCGAAAAGTGAATATAAGTGGTTCCTAAGAAAACAAAATTCAGAAAGGATTGTTACCTCTGTTCATTTTTCCTCCTTAGCTGAATTTTTTGATTCTGATACAGAAATTTACGCCATAACAATCAATTGGACCCATGAGTTTACAAAGGAACAGTCGGAAGTCATTGACCATTTAGAAATTCCATTTTTCCAAGCTGACCTAGGCGGAAACTTAAAATATGCGAATACAAAATTCATAGATTTTTTTCGTTTATCAGCAAATCAAATTCAATCATATCATATTTCGGACATTCTTCCGCTATCAGAAGAGTTTACAAAAGAACTCTTAGTTCAAAATACAAAAAGAATTTTTGAATTCAAATTGTACAATGGAGAATTGATTACCTTACAATTACAAAGTTTTATCACAAATGAACATGGAAAACCAAATGGTTTAACTGTTCTTTTACTTGATCTCTCTGAATTACAAAATGCGGAACGAATTATAAAATATGGTGAAGATAAACTAAGGACATTCTTTGCAACTATGAACAATGGATTTGTCATTGTAAATCAAGATGCAAAAATACTAGAAATTGCTCCGATTTTTAAGTTTTTACTGTTTCAGGTTTTTGCCTTTGAAGTTGGTGAAGATATCTTTCATTTTTTTGATGAAAACATGAAATCAAAACTAATGAACGTGTTGCAGACTGTTGTTGAAAATCAAAATATCCAAACTACTGAATTTGATTATGTTCTTTTAGGTGAGGAACGAACTTTTGAAATTCGCTTTATTCCTGTAAGGCGATATGACCCAAATGATAAAAAAATAATGTTGGTTTTTTCCGATATTACGGAAGCCAAACGAATGGATCGACAACTTATCGAATCCATGAAATTTGCAAGCATCGGTGAAATTGCAGCGGGACTTGCTCATGAAATCAACAACCCACTTCAAAGTGCTCTTTTGTATTTAGATGATTTGATTACTGTCGATGAAACCGATCCGAGCGAACGAAGGAACATTCTCAAAAAAATTGAATCCGCAAATTTACGAATTCGAGATTTGGTTAAGGCTTTACTTGATTTAGGTAGGATGGAAAGTCCCAACCGTGATTTTGTATCACCCTATTATATTTTGGTGAGAACAAGTGAACTGGTGGAAGTAAGTTGTCGAAAAAAAAATATCAGTTTTACCCGCCATGCAGGTCCAAATTTACCAGGAATTTTTGTTCGTTGGCAGGAAATTGAACAAGTACTGATTAATTGTGTGGTAAACTCCATCAATGCTCTTTCCGAAATGGAAAAAACTAGGCAATTTCCAAAAATCGAATTGGGTATCGATTTAGTCAAAAATCAAAAAAAAGAGTGGGTTGTATTTTCAGTAGAAGACAATGGACCTGGAATTGATGACGATACTTTGGAAAAAGTATTTTTGCCATTATTTACAACTAGAAGAAATAAACAAGGAACAGGTTTGGGGCTTTCTATTTCTAAAAAGATCATCACCGATCATGGCGGTGAGATCTATATTAAGACAAAGGAAGGAACGGGGACAAAGGTAGAAATCTATCTTCCTGCTCACACAGATGACAATGGATAAAATTTTAATCGTCGATGACGAAGAAGACATTCGAGTTGCTTTAAAAAGAGTTTTATCTCGTGAAGGCTACCAAATTGAACTCGCCGAATCTGCTTCCGAAGCTATCCAAAGGATATCTTCAGGTGAACCTTTTTCAGTCGTTATTTCTGATATTCTAATGTCAGGGATGTCTGGAATTGATTTCACAAAATTTATCGCCGAAAAACAAATCAATTTACCGGTAATTCTCATCACTGGAAATCCTAATCTTTCTTCGGCTGAATCAGCAATTCGTTATCATGCATTCGAGTATATATCCAAACCTGTAGACAGAACTCAGATCCTATCCGTCGTAAAACGAGCATTAGAAGTTAAAAATCAAAAAGATTCCGATTTAGAAAAACTAATGTTATCTGAAAAATTAGAAAAAGCTCTTAGAACTCAAAATTTAGATTTAAACCGACAAAATGCTGCTATATTAAATGCAACTTCCGATGCAGTGATCACTATTGATTCTAAATTAACGATTGTTTCTGCAAACAAAGCTAGTTTTGAAATGTTTCGATTTCATACACCTCTGGATCTCATTGGACAGTCTGTTCATCTTTTGTTTACTGAAAATAAAATGCAAAAGTATATGACTCAGGTTTCTAAAGTTTTAAGTGAAGAGGAAAACAAATCCACCCTTCAATTATCTGATGTAACTTTACTTCGTTCCGATCTAACTACTTTTTTAGCAGATATTGCAATTTGTTCCTATAGTTTAGATGGAGATACTTACTATACAGGTGTCATTCGAGATGTAACACAAAAAAAAGTGATGGTGGAACAACTCATTCATTCCGAAAGAAGGGCTTTTTTATCTGTTGTGGCCGCAAGCATTGGACATGAAATCAACAACTCTCTTACCGCCATCCAAGGTTTTGTAGAGATGGCCTCTCGAGAAAATGCAGACACAATGTTAAAAGATCGAGCATTAAAAGTCACTTTAAACCAAACCGAAAAATTAAGAGCTTTAACTTCCAACCTATTGCAACTTGGGAAATCATTAAAATCAAACAATGAACAATCCAAAACTTTAAATTTGAACAAAGAAATTTCTTCCGTCCTCCAAGTCTTTAAAGAAACAGCTAAATTAAAATACTGCCAAATCAAAAGAGAAGAAACTTCGGAAGAAATTCCGATCCAAATGAATTCGGATCAATTTGCCTTATTACTTTCCAACATTCTTCTTAATGCTGCGGATGCTACCAATAACATTGGTACAATAGAAATCTCAACCTATCAGGATAAAAGATACTCTCACCTAATTGTCACAGATGATGGGGAAGGTATGTCTCCAGAAACCTTAGATAAAATTTATGAACCATACTTTACTACTAAAGAATTAGGAAAAGGTACTGGTCTTGGAATGTTTGTTGTCAAACAAATCGTTGATAATTTCGATATTCAATTAGAAATTTTATCTTCGCCAGGCAAAGGTTCTAAATTTCATTTTATTTTTCCTAAGCTTTTAGAAACATAGTAGCTTCAGTGTATCCAGGATTAAATGACTCACAATTAGAATTGGTTTTTTCCCGTTATGGTAAAAATTCAAACATAGAACCATTACAAGAAGAAGCATCCACACGTAGGTACTTTCGAATTACAACTTCTCAAAAAAAAGAAGAAGTGGTTTGTGCCGATGAAACACTAAATGAAGACTTTATCATTCTATCCGAGTTTCTGAATGCAAATGGAGTTTGCGCTCCAAGAGTTTTAGAAACAAATATAGAACTCGGACTTACATTTATGAGTTTTGAAGGATTAAATGATTTTAGTTCTTACGCTCTAAATGATTATAAAATTAAGTTTCCAATACTAATTGATCTAATTTTAAAACTCCAATCACTCGATCCACCCTCTCTAGTGCAAAATCGAAAATTTGATACTGAAAAACTTAGTTTTGAAACTAATTTAACTTTGGAAAAATTTGAAGGATTTAGAAAATTATTTCAAATCAAAACAGAAATATCCAATGAAGGTAGAGCCTTTATTGAAGAAACAGTTGGTTATTTAAACAAATACCCTATAAATGTTTTTACTCACAGAGATTTTCACTGTAGAAATATTTTAATATCGCCAAATTCTGATTATGCGTTAATTGACTTTCAAGATGCAAGAATGGGAGTCCCACAATACGATTTGGCTTCCATCCTATACGATGCTTATTACCCGCTGCCCAGAGATTTTCGTTCTTTAATGTTAAAGTCATTCCAAAAACGAAATATCGACCAATCCAAAAAATTCAACGATACTTTTTATCTCCAGGCCTTGCAGAGATCCTTTAAAGCTTTAGGAACATACTTCCGAATGGTGACTGATCATGGAAAAAATAAATTTAAACCTTCGATCATTTCCTGTCTGAACCAATTAGAAGAAATCATTCAATTAGGAATGTTTGCCGATTCACTATATATTTTTGTCAGAAGTCTACGTGAAGAATTAAGCCGCCATAAGGACTTTAAGAATTTATGAATGCATTTGTGTTAGCAGCAGGATTTGGAAAACGTATGGGAATTCTCACCGAAAGTTGTCCGAAACCTCTGTTAAAAATTCAAGGTATTTCCCTTCTGGATTATAGCTTGTATCTTTTGAAAAAATGGAATACTTCGAAGGTTTGGGTCAACACACATTATTTAGGTGAGCAAATCAAATCTCATGTTCAAAACTTTTCGCAATTCCCAATTGAAGTTTTAGAAGAAAAAAAAGAAATTCTCGGTACAGCGGGTGGAATTCGAACCGGTTTACCTGAAAATTTTTACAATGAACCAATCCTGTTAATCAATCCAGATACATTGTTTTTCCCGAATCCAAATTTTTTACCAAAATCCCAATTACCCCTATCGATAAAAATTCATTTATATCTACTTCCAATTCCACCAAATCAAAACTATACGAAAATTGATATCAATGAAAACGGAAAATTGACCTTTGGAAAAGGATCCAATTATTACATTGGCCTAGCATTATTAAATCCAAATTGTCTTATCCATTTGGAAAAAAACAAATATTATGATCTATCTGATATTTTTAAGGAATGCGCAAACAAAGGAGAGATTACCGGAGAAATTTTCTCCGGTACGGTTCTTGATTTAGGAACAAAAGAACTTTGGGATTCTTATATCACAAAAGATATATTTGGAACAGAACTCTCCAAAATTCAATCGTTTGTAAATTCATCTTATATGGCTTAAGATTTCTTCTTTTCTTTTTTCGAATCCTTTTTTGCCAAGTAGGGCAAACATATTGTTTTTATAGTCTTCAACACCTGGTTGGTCAAATGGATTCACACCTAACATATAACCAGAGACCCCACAAGCAAATTCAAAGAAATACAATAATTCCCCAACAATCTCTTCATTCAAAGTAGGCAAAGTGATTTCCAAACAAGGAACTCCACCGTCTCTATGGGCAATCAAAGTTCCCAACATAGCACTTTGGTTTACCTCAGAAAGTTTTTTACCGGCTAAATAGTTCAAACCATCACGATCATCCTGTTTTTCCGTTAAATAAACATCTTGTTTGGGAGCTTCTACTTTGATGACAGTTTCCATCAAAAGTCGTTCTCCATCCTGAATGTATTGACCCATGGAATGTAGGTCTGTGGTGAATTGAACTGATGCAGGAAAAATTCCTTTTCCTGTTTTTCCTTCACTTTCGCCAAACAACTGTTTCCACCATTCAGATAAAAAGCCTAAAGCAGGAGTATAACTTACCAATATTTCAGTTTTTTTCCCTTTTGTATAAAGAGCATTTCGAATCGCAGCGTAGATAGTGGCTATATTTCCATCAGATGCTGATTTTGATTTTAATTCGGCTTCCATTTGTTTTGCGCCATCAATGAGTTTGTTGATGCTGAAACCGGCCGCAGCAATCGGCAACAACCCAACAGGAGTAAACACGGAGTAACGTCCACCCACATCATCAGGAATCACAAAGGTAGGGAACCCGTATTCATTAGCTAATTGTTTTAAAGCTCCCTTTTCTTTGTCAGTAGTTGCAAAAACTCTTTTTTTTACATTTTCCCTTCCATACTTACGTTCTAAAAGAGAAAGTAACAGACGAAAGGCGATCGCCGGTTCCGTTGTGGTTCCCGATTTAGAAATAACATTTACAGAAAATTCTTTATTTTCCAGAAAAGCCAAAAGTCGAGAATGATAATCAGCATCCAAATGATGTCCGGCATAAATGATTTTTACGGATTTCTTTTGAGTCTCTGGAGCACTAAATTCAGGAGTTAATGCTTCGATCACTGCTCGTGCCCCTAGATAACTACCACCAATTCCAACAACTACCAAATACTGTGAGTGGGACTGAATGGTTTCTGCGGCCGCTCTTATCTTTTGGAGATCATCGCCGCTAATTTTTCCTGGTAGATCAACCCAACCTAAAAATTCATTTCCGGGTCCTGTTTTTTGGAGTAAGGTTTGGCGCGCTTTTTCCGCCTTTTCCAATTCATTTTGAATCAGAGTTTCAGTAAGAAAAGATTTCGCAAATCTATCCGAAATTTTTAAGTTCGACATAGCACCAGTCCTTGAATAAAGTATAGCATCGAAAGGAAGATGAAGTGGATTCTTTAAGAAGTAAAGAAAATTTGAATCAATTTGAATCAATATTTGGAAAAACAAATCAACCGCCTCGTTTATTTCAGGCACCCGCTAGAATCAATATAATAGGGGAACATGTTGATTATTTGGGTGGAACTGTTCTCCCAGCAGCCATTGATTTTTTTGTCCAAGTATTATTGCGACCCAATGAATCTCAAAACTATCGTTTGCATTCGGTTTCCTATAACGAAACAGTAGAACTCAAAAAACCATTATCACCCAATTCAAAATCTCCATGGGTTGACTACATTGCTGGTGTCATTTTTGAAATTGAAAAAAAAGGCCATGTTGTTCCTGGATTCGACTTAATCGTAGATGGAAATATTCCACAGGGTTCTGGACTTTCTTCCTCAGCTGCTTTTGAAGTGGTCACTGGTTATGCGATCAAAGAAACTTTCGGATTTTCGTTATCACGAGAGGAGATTGCATTAATCGGACAAAAAGCTGAAAATAATTTTGTGGGAACCAAATGTGGGATCATGGATCAATTCATCATTGCGGTAGGCAAAAAGGATGATTGTATTTCCTTAAATACTGAAACTCTAAAGTATTCATACCACCACTTCGACTTAGGAAACTACGAATTTTATCTAATCAACTCTAACGTTAAACATAGTTTAAAAGATAGTGCTTATAACAAACGCAGGTCGGAATGTGAATCGGCATTGGTAAAAATTAAAGCAAAGTATCCAAATTTTACACAATTGTACGATGTGAAGCTTTCAGACTCCGAAATTGAACAATGTCACCTAACAAAAGAAGAAACAAAAAGAACCAAACACGTTACTTCTGAACGAGAACGAACCAAAGTTGTGATTGAAAATTTGGAATCAGGTAATTTCAAAGAAGTTGGTTCTGCACTATTTCAAACTCATTGGTCTTTATCTAAAGAATTTGAGGTCTCTTGTCCCGAAATTGATTTCATTGTTGATTCTTTGCAGAGCCTAGGCGTCACTGGTGCGAGAATGATTGGTGGCGGATTCGGTGGATGCGTACTCGTACTAGATACCAAAGACCATTTTTCTAAAATTGAAGAAGTTTTGAAAAAAAGTTATCAACAAAAGTTTAACGTTGCGATAGACTTTTACAAGTTTCAAATTTCAGACGGGGTAAAGGAAGTTTTGATATGATCGAAAACTGGAGTGATTACACAGTTGAAAGTGGAGATTTCAAAATGGAAGTCCTCCAACAGAGATTTGTCCCCCTCCCAGAAACTGCTGTTTACTTTGAATTGTCAGGAGAAATCAACCTATACAATTCACAGGTGATGAAAGAAAATTTGGAAATTCTTATTTCCAAAGGAATCAATCACGTCTTCTTAAACTTTGAACAAGTCAGTTATATTGATAGTTCTGGACTTGGAGTTTGTCTGGGAATTCATTCTAGACTGATGAAACAAAAAGGATACATTCGAATCATATCTCCTTCGGAAAAAGTAAGATACGTTTTGGAATTAACAAAACTAAGAAGCCTGCTCCAAATTTTTCCCACTTTGGAACAAGCTGTCAGTTCAGACTAAAAGTAAGTCGGAAAAAGATATTTTAATTTGTTTATTTGTTCCTGGTTTCTCTTTTCAGGAGCAGTCACCAACGAAAACTTTGTGCTTCCCACAAGACTCGTGTCATCTGACTTTCCTAAAAGATCAATGAGTGCAGAGAGTAATTTCTTTGCTGTGTCTGCATTGGCACTTAAGTTCGCAAGAACCATTTCCAAAGTGACATGGGCTTCATCTTCTTTCCAACAATCGTAATCCGTTGACATACAAACCATTTGGTAAAGAATCTCTGCTTCTCTTGCCAGTTTTGCTTCTGGAAGGACAGTCATGTTGATGATATCTGCTCCCCAAGATCTGTACATATGAGATTCGGCTCTTGTTGAAAACAATGGCCCTTCCATACAAATCAGTGTTTTGTTGGAATGAATGGGAAGACCGATTTGTTTTGCTGCTTCTTCTACTTTTTTACCAAGACCTGGTGAAAATGGATCTGCAAAGGGAGCATGTGCCACCATACCATTTTCAAAAAAAGTTGCTGCCCGTGCTTTTGTGCGGTCAATGATTTGTGAAGGAATCACAAAATCTCTTGGAGCAATTTCTTGGCGTAAACTTCCGACAGAACTAAATGCAATGATTTCCTCTACGCCTAACTGTTTTAATGCGGCAATATTGGCTCGGGCTGGAACTTCACTTGGATTTAAAAAATGTCCTTTTCCATGTCTTGGCAAAAACGCAATTTCTTTCCCCTTAAAACGACCAATGGTGATCGTGTCAGATGGTTTGCCCCAGGGAGTTTCTGGATGGATTTCTTTGATAATTTCCATTCCATCAATTGAATATAGGCCAGTTCCACCAATGACCCCGATTTTCACTACATTTGCCATATGAATCCTCTTAAAGTGCAGTTTTCCCCCAACGATTTTGGTTGCATTCGTTTTTTACATTCGAAGACTGTAGAATGCTCATGGGAGAATTCATGAAATCCAAAATATTGTCCTTCACCACTCTTTCACTCCTGATTTTTACAGCAGGTATTACCTCGGATTCTGCTTTTGATATGTCCACACAATCGGACCGCAAGTCTGTCAGTGTTACCATTTACAATGGAGGAATTGGCCTTGTTCGAGAAACTCGTCAATTGAATTTATCAAAAGGAATTCGAACTTTACGTTTCGAAGATGTTCCTTCTCAAATCATCCCACAAACTGTAAGAGTGAAGGGAGAAGATCCTAAAAAACTCACAGTCTTTGAACAAAACTACGAATACGATTTAATTTCACCAGAACGGTTGATGGACAAATACATTGGAAAAGAAGTCACCCTTTACAATGAAACCAAAGAGAAAACAACATCCGTCAAAGCGACCCTGATTTCAAACAATGGAAACCCAGTGTATAAAATTGGAGATGAAATTTCTCTTGGATACAACGGAAGAGTGACTGTTCCTACCATTCCTGAAAATCTTTTTGCAAAACCTACACTCGTTTGGAAATTGAAAAACGATTTAGAAAAGGAACAAAACTTAGAAGTTTCTTACCAAACGAATGGACTTGGTTGGTCGGCCGATTATATCCTTGTTTTGGATAAAGAGGAAAATCTCTGCGGTCTGAACTCTTGGGTGACTTTAAATAACAACTCAGGCGCTGAATTTAAGAACGCAACTTTACAACTCGTAGCAGGAAAGGTGAATTTAATCTCCAACCAAACGAATACCTATGCAATGCAGCCTCGCTCCGTCAAAAAAACAATGATGAAAGAGTATGATGAGTCTGTCGCAGCACCGGAATTCAACCAAGAGAATTTGTCTGAATATTATTTATATACTTTGGACCAACCAACAAACATTGGTTACAACCAAACCAAACAAGTCCAATTGTTTCAATCAGAAGGAATCGAAATCAAAAAGTATTTTGTTTTTGAAAACCTACCCATGTATGAGGGAAATGAAAAAAATTTCAATAACGCAACCATCAAATACATCTTCAAAAATGCGAAGAAAAACAATTTAGGTCGCCCTCTCCCACAAGGAACCATTCGAGTTTTCAAAGCAGATTCCAAAGGAAGACAACAACTTCTAGGTGAAGATACAATCGATCACACTCCTGAAAACGAAGAAGTGAAAATTCGAACAGGACAAGCCTTTGATGTTGTGGCAAATGGAAAACGACTCTCAAACGAAGTGTTCAAACTTTCTCGTGGAGATAAATCAACTTACTCCGCAGAAATCCGAAATAGAAAAAAAGAAGAAATCGAAGTTCGGTTTTATGCAAGCCTATGGGGTGATTGGACGATCACAAAATCCTCTCATAAATTTACAAAAGAATCCGCAACAAGAGCTTATGCAGATGTTCCTTTAAAACCAAACGAAACAGTCACTGTAGAATATACTGTAGAGACTAAGTACCACTAATGGAAAATAAATATGACGTAATCATTATCGGTTCTGGTATTGGTGGCCTCACGGCCGCCTCTATCCTTTCTCAAGTTGCCAAAAAGAAAGTGCTAGTTTTGGAACGTCATTTTAAGTTAGGCGGTTTCACCCATACCTTCAAACGACTTGGAAAGTTTGAATGGGATGTGGGAATCCATTATATTGGGGACTTGGGGGAAGGTTCGATGTTACGAACTCTTTTTGATTCCATCACAAAAAAAGGTGTGAAGTGGAACAAAATGCAAGAGCCGTTCGAAGTTTTCGATTATCCCGGTTTTAGTTTTCCTGTGTACGGAAAAAAAGAAAAATTTGTATCTGACTTAAAACTTAAGTTTCCTTCAGAATCAGAAGCCATTGACAGATACTTTCGGGATGTCGAAACCTTTACCCAATGGTTTGGAAGGCATTTTACTCTCAAAGCCTTACCATCCGTATTTGAAAAGGCTGCAAAATTTTTAAACTTAAACCATATCCCTACTCCTTATATCACCACCAAAGAATATATGGACACCCATATTCAGGATGAAAACTTAAGGGCACTTCTTTGTTCACAGTGGGGTGATTATGGTCTACCTCCAGCTACATCTTCCTTTGCCATTCATTCCATGATTGTTGCACATTACTTTAATGGTGGTTATTTTCCGATTGGTGGTTCTTCCAAAATTGTTGAATCCATTGAACCCATTGTGGAAGAAAACGGTGGGAGTTTAAAAATCCTCCATACGGTTAAAGAAATCCTTATCGAGGGAGACAAAGCAATCGGTGTGAAAGTTGAAGTTCAAAAAGGTAAAACTTTTTCTGAACAGGAATTTTTTGCAGATGTGATTGTTTCGGATGCAGGTGCATATACCACCTACAACAAACTATTACCAAAAGAATATTCTTCTTCCTTTCAAAAACCTTTGGAAACTCTTAGCACACAAGGAACAACATCCATCACATTGTATATTGGATTTAAAGAATCTCCGACAAAACTCGGATTCCACGGCGAAAACCATTGGATTTTCCCTGACATAAACCATGACGCTAGTTATGCGAAACGAAATGATTTGGCGGAGGGGAAACCTCCTATGATGTATCTTTCCTTTCCTTCTTTAAAAAATCCGGAAGCAGAAGGCCACACTGCCGAAGCGATTAGTTTTGCCGACTACTCGCTATTTGCCAAATGGAAGGACGAACCTTGGAAAAAACGGGGAGAAGAATACAGCCAACTCAAAGAAACCATCACCGAAGGGATGTTAGAATTTTTAGAAAAACGATATCCTGGGTTCCGCGATTTAATCGAATTCACAGAACTCTCCACCCCCATCACTACTGAATTTTTTACCGGACATAAAGAAGGGTCCATTTATGGACTTTCCTGTACACCGGAGCGCTTCAAACAAGAATGGTTAGGTGTGAGGACAACGATCAAAAATCTTTACCTAACGGGAGCGGATGCCTGCTCTCCTGGAGTGGCAGGTGCCCTAATGGGTGGTGTTGCTGCTGCTTCTGTGGTTTTAGGACTAACGGGGACACTTCGGCTGATGAAAGAACTTTTCCAAAAGAGCCAAGAAAGCAGTTGACAATTGGTTTAAGATTTGATAGTTTGATATTAAATTAATGGGAACAAAATTCAAAGGATCTAAAAAAGAAGTACAGGCGCTGGATGCGTTCATTAAGTTGAAACGAGCTGCCGAGTCTCTATCTTCCCGACTCATTTCTGAATTTACCAAATGGAATATTTCAGAAAGTCAGTTTGGAGTTTTGGAGACCTTGTACCATTTGGGACCACTTTGCCAAAAAGAACTCGGGGACAAAATTCTAAAGAGTACAGGAAACATCACACTTGTGATCGATAACTTGGAAAAAAGAAGTTTAGTGGAACGTGTCCGAGGGGTGGAAGACAGAAGGTTTATTTCTGTCCACCTAACAAACGATGGGAAAAAACTCATTGAACAAGTTTTCCCTGATCATGTAAAACGGATCACTTCTGAGTTTGCTGTTTTATCACCTGAAGAACAAGAAGTTCTAGGAAAGATCTGCAAAAAACTCGGAAAAAAAACCGAAGCCATCTGTAAGTAAATTAATCACGGTAATCCATTACCAATCGAAATCCAGCTCGCCTATCTTCGGATAGGTTGGGAATCCCGCCGTAAGATCTAGCCGTCGCCGTCGAATTTTTTGCTGAATCGGAATAAGAACCGCCACGAACCACTTTGTAAATTTTTCCAAAAGAAAAGTTTTTGATATGATGTCCTGGATACAATTGATAATCACTGGATGTCCATTCCGGTGCATTCCCACACATTCCGATAGCTCCATAGGGACTTGCACCCTCTGTGGATAATTCTAATACAGACTGAGCTTTCCCAATTTTTGATTCTCTCGTATTGCAATACAAAGAATCGTATTCATCTCCAAAAGGATATTTGGTCGCAATGATTTGGTAACCTAAGGTTTCATCTCTGTTGGTGAATTCAATCACACCAGGCCCTCGGGCCGCTTTTTCCCATTCCCACTCCGTAGGAATGCGTTTTCCCACCCAACTTGCATACCGCTCCACTTCCCTATAAGTCAAATGGACCACCGGAAAGTCCCCTTCTCCGTCGGGATATTTTCCACCAATCCAATGAGGGGGACTTTGAGTATTGGTTTGTTTTAGAAAATAAGCATATTCTGCATTGGTGACTTCGTACTTATCGATATAAAAGGATGGGATCTCTTTTAAGCTGGAAGGTTTTGGTTCTAAAAAATAAGGATTAAAACTATCACTGGAAGGATCAGTTCCTTGGCCGTATAAAAAAAGACCTCGGCTAACAAGAACCATTTCCTTTCTATCCTTAGGATGAAAAACAGTTTTTCTAGGTGGAGTAAATCTTCCTTTAAAAAAAGCATCTGGTTCTGTAAAAAAATCTTCTTCAATATAACTAGAAATATAAGCGTCAGTTGTGATCTCTTTCATTTTTGAATCTAGATCAGGTTTGTAATCACCTACTAACACCACTTCAATGAATTGATTTTTTTTATTTATATGTTTTTCTTCCCAGACTGTATCTCGGACGACAAGAGACCCTTGTTTGATATTGGTAAGTTTTTGATACACGGGAAATTCCTTTGTATCAGCAAATAAAGACTTAATTTCACCAAGTGAAAGTTTTGAAATCCTTTGGTTACGATAAATTCGAACTTTGATCCAAAGTCTATTTTTATAAACACCGACCACTTCGCCTTTCCAAAGTTGAACTTTCCTTTTAGTCGATGCAAAAGGTGATTCTTCCGAAGTTTCCTCTTGTGAAACCAAGGGTGAGATCACAATTCCCCAAACGAATAGAATCATTAACAAGTTTTTCATACTGTCTTTTATCATCATCGGCCTATTTTGCCGAAACCTTTTGATTGAAATTTCCTGTGCGTGTATACAATCTGTGGGAAAGGAAAATGCGAAATTGATCGAGTTTCAGTACAAACGAGAGAAGGAAAATATCTTAATTTCCCTCAAAACGGATTCTACCCAGATTGGTACCTTCCACCGAATCGCTACGATCATTTATGCTCTTAAAATGGACATCCTTTCCGGCGAACTTAGTACAGTTATTGAGAAAGGCAGAGAATTTACAATCGATTCGTTCATTTTACAAGCAGATGGTGGGGATACCACCCAGGCAGCTTTCAAACTGGGAATGATGATGGATTCATTATTTTCAAAGAATACCAAGTTTGAAGAAATTTTGGAGAAATTACAAATCCAAGAACCAGCCGTTGCGACCTTCTTTCGTGAAACACCAGAATTTATTTTTAGCGATCTTCCAGAACGAAATGAAACTTGTCTGTATTTGGAAAGTAGTGCGGGAAGAGGTTTGTTGTATTATGTATCTCGCATTTTAATGCAAAACCAAATTAACATTCGTAGTGCGACCATTGAAACGGACTTTGAAACAGGCCGGGCCAAAGATAGTTTTTATTTAACAGATGCATCGGGGAAGATGTTTGCTTCTTCTGATCTTGCTGACAAAATCAGAAGAGAAATTCTAGCCCCGATCCAATCGAACTCTCGTTAGAGATTAGTTTTTACAAAGGACTTTCAAAGAAGTAGCTTTGTCTACTTTGGGAGCCTTTCCGTTAGAAAAACGGTAAGCCAAACCAGACTTCTTGTCCACTTCAGTTTTGGTCCAATATTTCTCTTCGCTAGATTTGATCTCTTTGGGAGCTGTTGCAGCAAATTTTACGAGATCATCTTTAGAAGGAACCACACCACCTACTGATTTACAATACGCAGCTGCTTCAGACCATTTTTTAGAAGCTACTTTGTCTACTAGGAACCCAGCAGTAGATTCTTCTGCAGCTTGCGCCTCTTCTACTTTTTTCTCAGGTTCTGCAGCCACTGGTTTTGTTTGTGCATCCGCTGGAACAGAAGCAGTCGCCACTGGAGTTTGTGCCTTTGTTTTGAAATATTTCACGTATCCTAAGTACCCGATCGCAAGTACTCCGGCGAGAACCAAAAATAGATACACTCCATTTCCTGATTCTTTCGTTTGGGATGATCCTTCGGAATGAGATACCGGGGATTGAAGGGAAACTTGAGCTGACTCATCGTTTCTGAAAAGCGATGCACTTTCGTTTCTTGTAGATTGTTTCTTAACCGTATTTGTTTTCTTAGCCGCTTTTTTAACAGCCTTCTTCTTAGCGGCAGATGATGATTTTTTCGTTGCCATAATGATAATCCTTATTGCCGAGACAATTCTAATTATAGTTATCACATAAAAACAAAAAAAGCTGAAGAACTTCTTCTCAAATTTGTTTTTTTTTAAATTTTTTTTAAGTGTGTTTCCCTTTCTCCTACGAAATCGTGATCCTAGATGAAAGAAGTTCGTATTGGTCTATTGGGTGCCGGAGTTGTCGGCACTAGCTTACTCCAACTCTTGGATAAAAACCGAGAAAAAATCCAACGTCATTATGGAATCAACTTACAACTAACGACCATTGCCACCCGTAGCCCGGGAAAACTCCAAGGTAAAACGAACGTTCCTGTAACAGACGATGTACTATCTGTTACAAATCGTTCGGATATCGATATGATTGTTGAATTGATAGGCGGAACCGATACAGCTTACCAAGCCGTTCGTTCCGCATTAGAAAATGGTAAAACCGTCATCACGGCCAATAAGGCATTGTTATCCGAAAAAGGTCGGGAATTGTATCCAATCTCCGCAAAAACAGGAGCTGAGCTAGGTTATGAGGCAGCAGTGGCTGGCTCCATTCCCATCATCCGCACTTTACGAGATGGACTCTCGTCCTGTGAATTTGAAGTCATTTGCGGAATCCTGAACGGAACTACAAATTTTATATTAACCAAAATGGAACAAGAGGCCTGGGATTATGCAACGGCACTGAAAAAAGCACAAGATCTGGGATTTGCAGAAGCAGACCCAACCTTCGATGTGGAAGGGATCGACGCTGGTCATAAAATCAGTTTGCTTGCAAGCCTTGCCTTCCGTGAGTACGTTTCGTTCGCATCCCTTTCCGTAAAAGGAATTTCCGATCTACAATCATTGGACATCCAGTCCGCACTTTCTCTTGGATACCGAATTAAACTTTTAGGAATCTCTAAACGAAGTTCGGCGGGTGTTCTCACAAAAGTCCATCCGACACTTGTTCCTCTCGACCATCCATTAGCAAATGTGATGAATGAATCCAATGCAGTTTTCTATAAAACCAAAGAAGCCGATTCAGGTATGATCACGGGAAAGGGAGCTGGGGGAATGCCGACTGCAAGTGCGGTTCTCTCCGACATCATTTACTACGCATCCCGACTCGGAAGCAAAGATATCGCAAAAGAGAATAATCTATTTCCGGAAGCGAAAGCCTTTCCAGAGCCTGACAATTTGGTTCGTTATTACTTACGTTTTTCCACAGTGGACAAACCTGGGGTTCTTGCTGAAATTTCTCAGGTGCTTGGCCGTCATAATATTTCAATTGCATCCGTCCAACAGAAGGAGTCCACCTCAGAACCTGTGTCTGTGATTGTTGTCACACACGGGGCAACAGAAGGGGAATTTCAAAAATCTCTGCAGGAAATTGATACTATGTCGACCATCATCAAACAGAAAACTGTGGCCATCCGGCTTTTGGAAAAACTGTAACTCGCCATGGCGGATTTACAGTTTCCATCCCTGGATCTCAAAACAGAATTCATTGAAATCAAAGGGGAACGAGTTCTGGTTGTTTCCTTTGTAGGCCAGATCACCAATACTAATGCATATGAGATCAATCGGAATATATCTGTGATCTTCAGAGATTCCGTGTTTAATATCATTTTGGAATTAACCAAATTGGATTATATCAACAGCATTGGGGTGGCGACACTCATCGGTATCATCAAAACAGTAGAAAGCCATCATGGAAAAATTATGATAGGGGGGCTCAATCATTTTCTAGAAAATGTGATTCGGCTAATGGATTTACCGCGTAAGGTTCAGATTTTTAATACCAAACAAGAAGCCATTACAAACTGGGAACCGTAACCTGCGGACTCGGTTCCTTTTTTTTCCAAAGTTCTTCTTCAATTAAATCCAAAAGATGAGAAAGTCCTTCGCGGGTTACCGCAGAAACAAGGAGTGCTTCGTTTTTTTCAAAGGAGGCTCTTGTTTCCTCATCCAACCCATCTGCTTTGTTAAAAACTACCATTCTCGGAATTTCATTCAATTGTAAAGAATTGAGAATGGTATCCACAGCTTCCATTTGTTCCGCATAATTAGAGTTTGTGGAATCGACCACATGGAGTAATAAATCTGCATCTCCTAATTCCTCAAGAGTTGCCTTAAAGGCTTGGGAAAGATCCGGTGGAAGGTCATGGATGAATCCCACCGTATCAGAAATGATGATTTCTCTTTCTTCTGGAAAACGAATCCTACGAGTTGTAGGATCCAAAGTTGCAAATAATTTGTCTTCGGCAATGACAGTCGAATTGGTGAGAGCATTGAGCAGTGTTGACTTTCCGGCATTCGTATAACCAACAATTCCCACAATGGGGATTTCATTTCGGGAACGAGCCTTGCGGTTTAATTCCCTGCGACGTTTGAGATCTTTTAGTTCATTTTCCAAACGAGTGATTTTTTCTTCCACACGTCTGTTTCCAATTTCCAACTTAGTTTCCCCAGGCCCTCTACCACCGATACCACCCGTTAGGCGACTCATATTGTCATCCAATTCGGAAAGTCGGTTTTTTAAATATTTGAGTTGGGCAAGTTCTACTTGGAGTTTTCCATCTCTTGATTTTGCATTTTTGGAAAAGATATCCAAAATCAGTTGGGTGCGATCGATGATTTTTAAATCACTGGCATCAGAGATTTTTTTGGCCTGGGAAGGTGTGAGTTCCAAATCAAAAATCAAATGTTCAATGTCTTTGTGTACTGATGTTAAAATGATTTCTTGTAACTTACCCTTTCCCACAACAGTTCTGGGATCGGGATCTCTTTTTTGGACATAGGTATCCACAACATGGATTCCAGCTGTGCGACAAAGTTCTTTGAGTTCTGCCATCGAATGTTCCGGTGAACGTTTCATTTTCCTGACATCATACACACCCACAAGGAAGGCTCTGTTTTCTTTTTGAGATTCTTTGAGGTTGGAAGTTTTTTTTGTGAATTCGGATTCGAGTGCTTCCACTTGTTCCGAATATCCATACTTCAACTGGCCTGGGTATTGTTTGGGAGAAAGGATCCAAGGTTCCTTTGCATCGGGATCTGGATTGATAAAGGCTGAAAAAAAGAATTTGGGAATTCCATCAGAACCAACACAAGCGGCGGTAATGGAATCAAATCGGTTGAGAACAAGGTCCATCAAATCTTCTTGGTTTAACGGATGTTCTTTGAGGTGCGTGTGAAAGAGTCGAAGGCCACGAAGCCTAGAATGGGCTACGCGATAACGATCCAAGTGCGGAATTTCGATGGAGTGATCATTCCCAACAATCAAATGAGTGACATAACCTGTCCTTTCGATGAGGAGGCCGATCTGCCTACCAATTTCCACTGAAATCTCACCCACGAGCCTTGCCAGGTCCATGGAGATGATAAAATCCTCCCGAAGACGCCTTTCGGAGAGAGATTTTAACTTTTTTACCTGGTTTGGCTTGAGACCAGCTAGATTGCCGCTAATTTTACTTATAGTACGTATCCGATATTCAAAGTATGGAAGTAGGCTATCAGATGTTTCAAAAGGGTCAAGACATAATTTGGAAGAGCAGTTTATGGGTGGTCCTTGTTCTGTTGATAGGTTGTTCCAGTTCCAAACCATACCAGTTAACAGATGTTTCACCAAAGTATAAAGAATACCAAGGAAGTGATTTAGATCCTCATAAAACAAAGGATGTGATCATCCCTGTCACCAATAATCGTAAATATGATGATTTTATACAAGAAGCGCATAAGACCATTGCTCTATTAGAATTTGGCGAAAATGTTGCCCTTCGTGCTGATAGCAAAAAAACTGTAGGAGAGCCTGTTACGAAAGAAATGCAGGCAGCCGCCTATTTGGAAGAAGATCTTCCACAAATTGTATCCAAACTTCCTGGACTTTTACAAACCAACCAAGACTTAATTGATAGCACTCCCAATGATTTTGATGGGCCAGCCATCGGACGTGTGAGTCATGAATTAGGTAATATTTTAGACTCACTTAAAGAATTTAATTCCAAAGCCATTGGAATCCAAAATGCGATCCGACATTTAAGATCTGACTCAGGGAACTACAACCAAGGAAAAGAAGTTACTGAAGTAGAAACTAAACCTGTTGTGGCAGATCCTGTGATTGCACCAGTAGAGGAACCGAAGAAAAAACCGGAAAAAATTATTTTCAAAAAAGAAGATACAAGTTCAAAGATTTCTATTAAAAGACTCAATCGCAAAACAAAAGTTACAGGAAAAGCCAAAGCGAATGAACAAATCAATGAACTAGTCAAAAAAGAAGAGGAAGAAGTTCTTTCTGATGAAGAAAAAAAAGACAGAGAATATACGGACCAGATCCGGAATGGACTTGTCCAAGTATTTCAATGGGAATATTACCGCAAACCTCAGAAACTAGAAAAGATTTTATCCACACATCCTATTCCACGTGTTCGCTCTGCTGCTGCTCTTGCACTGGGTCGTTTGAAAGCAGGCCGGGTCAGTTTACAGAATGCTATTGATAAAGACGGATACCAAGTAAGACCTGCTGCTTATAAAGCATTGTCTGATCTTGGAGACAAAAGGTCCCTATCTTATTTTATCGCAGGAACGAAAGCAGAAGATCCAGAAGTGATTGCTGTGAGTTATGAAGGTCTTGGAAAAACAAGAGACCCAGCTGGTAGGGAAATGATTCTCACAACTGGTCTTGCCTCCGAATATGTTGTGATTGTTTCTGGTGCACTCCGAGGACTCGCTTATCATAAATTAGATGCTGATGTTGAAGTTTTTGATAAATTTTTAAAGTCAAACGATAATGAAATCAAAGAAGCAGCACTCGAAGCACTGGCCATCCATGGAAGTCGAGAAAGCCTAAGAATTTTAGAACGAGTTGTGGTGGAAGAACCAAGTCTTGCGCTGACGGCTGTCGATGAAATTAGCAAAAATCCAACCCTCTCTGCCACATTTGCTCTCATTCGATTGAATGAATCCCAAACCGATGAAAAACTCAATAAACGAATTGGGGAATCATTACTTCGTCGCAAAGCTTTTGGCAAATATGCAATCATCTTAGTCCAAGATGATTATCTTCGAGCAGAACCAAACGAACGTTCGAGACCATTGTCTTACATTAAAAATAAAGAAATTGGTCTGATCCTTTCTGAAACGAAAAAGGAATTTGCAGTTCGAATCGGAGAAGATATTTTAACTGATAAATACATCCAAGTCAAAATGGAATCCACTCTACCTGGTGCTCGGGGAGCGTTTGTCACTGGTTGGGTGTTTTATCCAAAACTAGATATCATTGAAGTGAAACAATTGGGAAGTGATGGAAACTCTGGAAAATATTCCAATTTGAAAAAAGGAAAACATAATAATCTCTTCAACCCGATTGAAGAGATTAAAGTCCCTAGAAAGGAATAGATTTTCCTTTAGAAAGAGCGGTGGGAACCCATTCCACCGTACCTTGTTTGAGTGGGACTTTGGGGATCATCCAATGAAGCCCACAAAACCAAGGTAAAAACAAAGAAGAAAACGGCATCACACCAAACACGTCAAAACCAGTGGAAGCAATCACAAGAATTCCCTTGTAACCAGATTTATAAATTTGGCGCATCATCCAAAGCCCAGATGTTTGGGTTTCCATAGTCACATCAGAAACAATCATATCATAGTTTGGGTTTTTTGAAAAAAGGTCATATCCTTCTTTTGCATCCACAGCACGATCCGAGGATATATTTTTGGAGTCGAAATATGATTTTAAGTTATTCGCATAACGATCATTATCATCAACGATTAAAACTTTTTTCATATTTGGATCTCCGCTTCAGCAAATTGACTATCGTATAATTTTTTATAAATTCCGTTTTGAGAAAGTAAGGAATCATGATCCCCTTGTTCCTTGATCTCACCCTCTTCAATCACAACTATATTTTTTACACGTCGTACAGTGGAAAGACGGTGGGCAATGATGAAAGTGGTCCTATTTTTAAAAAGTCGTTCCAAAGCACGACTCACCAACCTTTCGGATTCTGCATCAAGAGCACTCGTTGCCTCATCTAAAATCATAATTTCTGCATTTCGTAACAAAGCACGAGCAATGACAAGGCGTTGCCTTTGCCCCCCGCTGAGATCAAGGCCTCGCACCCCAATGACGGTATCATAACCGTTTTCCATATTAGTAATAAAATCGTGAGCGTTGGCAAGACGGGCCGCACGAACTACTTCTTTACGAGTGGCAGCTCCCGTCCCATAAGCAATGTTATCGGCAATGGTTCCGTGAAAGAGAAAAATTTCCTGAGTGACAATTCCAATTTTTTTACGCAGAGAGTTAAGAGAAAAATTACGAATGTCGATCCCATCAATACAGATCTTTCCTGCGGTAGGATCAAAGAACCGGGGGATTAAGTCCATAAGCGTTGATTTACCAGATCCACTGGTTCCAACAAAGGCATAGGTTTCACCCAGTTTGATATCCAAGTTGATTCCTTTTAGAACTTCCTGATTGGTTCCTGGATACGAAAAATGAATGTCATCAAACTGAATCCCCTTCTCTATTTTTTCGAGGACAACTTCATCTCCATGTTCAACAACTTCCGGATCTCTATCGATAATTTCAAAAATCCTTTTCCCTGCTGAATTGGCTTGGGTGATTTTACCGACCATTTGTGAAAGTTGGGTGAGAGGGCGGAGTAAAAATAACAAGGTAAGTAGGAAGGCCATAAATTCACCTTGTGTGAACTTACCTGAATAAATGAATTTGGCACCCATCGCAAAGTATCCAAGCACCACGATGGATGATGTAAGCTCCACGAGACTTGGTGCCATCTGTAAGTAAAATTGTCCTTTAAAAGTCCTTCGGTAAACCTTATAGTTGATGTTATCAAATTTTTTAAGATCTTGTTTCTCTTGGCGAAAGGTTCTGATGACCTTAATCCCTGAAATGAATTCTTGGATATGGCTATTGAGGTCAGCGAGTTTTTCTTGGAACCTTGCTGTAGAAGAAGATATTTTTCGTGTAAACAAAGTCACCGGCATAATCACCACAGGAATTGTGAGACAAGCGAGGAGTAATAATTCTGAATTTAAATAAATCAGAATCATTAAATGAGTGACTACATAAAAGAAATTAATGACCGCATCACGTAAGTTACTCGAAATAACAGCGGCAACAATTTCAGCATCATTGATGACCCGACTCATAATAAGTCCCGTTTTTTCCTTATAAAAATAAGTCAGAGGTAACCTTTGGACTTTTTGAAATAGTTCTTGGCGAATGTCTCGAACGGCCTTATATCCAGCAGTAGCGATGCAAAAAACAGATAAAAGATAAGTTCCAAGTTTTAAAAGATAAAGTGGAAAAACGGCAATACAAACCGCCCAAACCACTTCCTTTGGCTCCATATCTTCAGTGAATTCGTTGATTTGAAGTTTTGCTGAAATGATCAAACGTTTGATTCGTTCCAATCCATCCAAACTATCAGTCCCCAGAAGCACCTCTTGGACTAAAATTGTTTTTTCAGGAAGAGTTAAATCTAAGTGAAAACGATTGTTTTTATCTCCACCTAACGAATCAAATAAGGGAATAAGTGCAGTTAGAGAAATACCATTCAAAACAGCTGTCAAAAGTGCAAACACAAGCCCCAATACAAATCGTTCTCGGTAATGCACAGAATAGGACAAAAGTCTAAAAAAATATTTCATGTGATGACTTCCTCATAGAAGTTACGAAGTAAGGTTTCTCCATGTTCGGTGAGGATGGATTCTGGATGAAACTGAACCCCAAAGACCTTATTCCATTTTCTGTGACGAATTCCCATTATGACTCCATCCTTCGTTTCGGCTGTCACTTCCAATTCATTTGGCAAAGAAACTTTTGACACAGCCCAAGAGTGGTACCGGTTGGCCATAAATCCATTGGGGATGTTTTTAAAGACACCCTGGCCATTGTGGATAATCTCTGAAGGGCGTCCATGGAATATGTCTCTTGTTTGTTCGAGTTTGGCACCAGTGACTTCAGCCAAAGCTTGGTGTCCTAAACAAATACCAAGAACCGGCAAACATTCATAGAAGGATTGTAAATGGGAGATAAGTTTTCCAGAAGTTTTAGGAAGCCCAGGACCAGGTGATAAAACCACAGCTTTGTATTTTTCATACAAATCTGCCGGCAAATCTTCATCATGGCGCATTACAGTTGTCGGTGTGATTTGGTTCAGGTATTGGTACAGAATATAAGTGAATGAATCGTAGTTGTCGATGAGAAGAAACATACTAGGAGAGAACAAGTGGAATTGGAATCCAACCCACTTGTTCTAAATCCAATTTTTTATGCGTTAGGAGTTTCGATCCCAACTCCATCATTCAGAAATTTGGAAATGATCACACGTTGGATCTGTGAAGTTCCTTCGTAGATTTGGAAAATCTTTGCATCACGCATCAATTTTTCTACAGGGTATTCTTCGTTGAATCCGTATCCACCAAAGATTTGTACTGCATCTGTTGTCACACGCATAGCCATGTCTGCACAAAATACTTTTGCAATCGATGCTTGGTATGTGTTTCTAAATCCGTTATCGATAAGCCAAGCTGATTGCCAACAGAGAAGTCTTCCTGCTTCAATATCGCGAGCCATTTCAGCGATCATAAAACTTACGCCTTGGTTTACAGAAATTGGTTTTCCGAACGCATTACGCGTGTTTGCGTATCGAATGGAATGGTCAAGTGCAGCTCGAGCCACACCCACGGCACCAATTGCCACTGCAGGACGAGTTTTGTCAAAAGCACCCATAGCAATTTTGAATCCCTCACCCTCTTTTCCAATCATGTTTTCTTTTGGAACTTTTACGTCTTCAAAAGTGACTCCACGAGTGTCGGAACAACGTTGTCCCATATTTTTTTCTTTTTTACCAACGATGATTCCTGGAGTTTTTGCATCTACGATGAATCCAGTCATACCTTTGTGGCCCGCATTTGGATCTGTTTTTGCTAAAACAAAAAACCAGTCCGCATGACCTGCGTTAGTGATCCACATTTTAGATCCATTCACAATGTATTCGTCACCCACTCGTTTGGCAGTGGTTCGAATCCCAGCTACATCCGATCCTGCACCTGGTTCGGTGACGGCATAAGCAGCAAGAGTAAAAGTTTCAGACATTGGTTGGATGAATTTTTTCATTACATAGTCATCAGCCCCAAGTAGAACAGGTGCTAATGCGAGATTGTTTGCAAGGATGGCCGTTGCCATACCTGAACAACCGTAAAATAACTCTTCTGAGGCGATGAGTTCGTCCAAAACACCGAGGCCAGCCCCACCGTATTCCACGGGGATGTGCATATTCATAAGGCCTACGTCAAAAGCTTTCTTTAAAATTTCTTTTGGATATTCACCGGTGTGGTCATGGTGTTCCGCTTTGGGAATCATTTCATTTTTGGCGAAATCTCTTGCTAAATCGCGGAGGGCTTTTTGTTCATCGGTGATGGAAAAATCAATCATGGTGTGCCTTATAGATGTTTTTTTACAGTACTTTGGAATTTTCTCTCTGAGTCAAGAAACTAGGGCGACTTAAATCTGTTGAAAAATCTTTTGAATCCAAAATCCTAGCCATGGGAGAAAACAATGTCAGGACACTCGAAATGGGCGACGATTCGAAGAAAAAAAGGGGCCATTGATGCGAAAAGAGGGGCCATCTTTACAAGGATTGCCAAAGAAATTTCCGTAGCTGCCAAAGAAGGTGGTGGAGACCAAGAAGGAAATCCAAGACTTCGCCTAGCGGTTACAAAAGCAAAAGCTGCCAACATGCCAAAAGACAATATCGAACGGGCCATCAAAAAGGGAACAGGTGGTTTGGAAGGTATGGTCTATGAAGAGTGTCTGTACGAATGTTACGCACTGGGTGGAGTTGCCATCATGGTGGATGTCCTCACTGATAAAAAATCACGTACTACTCCCGAAATTAAAAGCATTCTAACCAAACTTGGTGGTTCCCTTGCCAATGCAGGTGCAGTTTCTCGCCTTTTTGAGCGCAAAGGGCAAATCACACTTAAGGCAGACCAAATTTCCGAAGAAGCTCTCTTTGATCTAGCACTGGGTGCCGGAGCCGAAGACATCCAAGTCAATGATGGGATGTATGTGGTTCTTACAGCTCCTGCTGAATATGAAGCGGTTCAATCGGCTCTTTCCACAAAAGGTCTGAACATGGAAGAATCGGAAATTAAATACATTCCCATGACCACTGTTGAAGTGAACGACAAAGAAACAGCTGAAAAGATCATGAAGTTAATTGATAACTTAGAAGCCAATGACGACGTCCAAGGTGTGAGCTCTAACTTTGAGTTAGGTGACGGAGTGGAACTCGATTAACCTACCAGCGATTCGAGTAAATTCTGACATGAAGTAGTGAAAACAAAATGATAGGACGATTTATGTCGCCCTGTCATTTTTGAACTTGGAAGAGATCCTTCCTAAAAGGGAATCTTTCCCATTGGTTTATCTTTTTTTGATCATCCCGGCAATGAAGATGAGTAGAATGGCTCCCACCACTGCCACGATTAGTTCCGCAATCAGGTTATTCGTAATAAAACCAAAAAACCGAAATACAATCCCGCCTAAAAAGGAACCTACAACTCCGATGACCAAATTGGCAATGAGTCCAAATCCTTTCCCGCGCAAAATACGACCAGCAAGCCAACCTGCTACAAGACCAATCAGTAAAAACCAAATAAAACTAAACATAAGTTACTATCCTTGTTGCCTTTTCTTTTGAATTCTCATAAATTTACAAGAAGTCGTTAGAGAATCAATTCATATACGAAGGCTACATTTGAAAAATCAACTTTTAACAGGTCCCTATTATTTTGGTATGAAGGACTTGGACGTGTTCAAAAAACATTTTATCCAAGAGAACCAAGGGAAACCTCTTTTCCTCATTCGTTTTGAAAACATAACCGGCATAGAACTCACCGATTTTTTAGATCTACTTCGAACCGATTTTTATTCCTGTTTGGATTTAGAAGATATTAGTTTTGGATTTCATTACATAGAAAAACAAAATATTTTAATTATGGGAATCTCTCCGCTTTTCGAATGGGACATTGAACGATTTCCAAATATAGAAAATTCAGTTGGTAAATTCCAACAACAATGTTTACAGAATAAAATTTTATCATTTCATTTTGGAGTTTCAAGAACCCAATCTAATTATATTTCCGATAGTGATGAAATTTATAAAGAACTCTATAAATCCTCTGAAAAAAACCTTAACGACAATTTAGTACGTTGGAGTTGGACATATTATAACAAAGCCAATACTTATATTTCTGGATCTGTCCATGAAGCAATGATCCAACCCACAGTTATTTTTAATCCAAAAGATAAAACTTATGCTGTGAAAGGAGGAGAAGTTTTCCTTGGTGGAGGTGCTTATATTGGTTACAAAGATTTGATCAATGACATTCCTTCCGACCAAGATTTAAATCGTATTGAACTTTTGATTTTAGAAAAGCTGATCATAGCTTGCGAAGGGGCACCGGGTTTATTAAAATTTAATATTTCACCACAATCTTTAATCGATACTTTTTCGAATATGGATCGAGTGAATCGACTCAAACGACTCATTCAAAATAAAGACCTACTTACTGAAAATATTCGATTTGAACTCGTAGAAAAACCATACGACGATTCCCACTTTCCACTAAAAGATGTATGCCATGCATTTTATTCCCACGGAATGAGTTTTGCTGCGGACGATTTTGGAGTCAAAAGCCAATCTCACCAAATAGTTTTGGATCTCGGAATTATGATCAAAGAATTCAAATTAGATCCCATCAGTTTTAAATTTAAAATGGAAGAAGACCAAATTAAGTTTTTAGACAACTTGGCATTTATCGATTATTGTAAACGCCTAGCTGATAACCGGGAGGCCGTGATTACTGCAGAAGCCGTGGAGGATTACGATACTTTGCGATTTCTTATGGAGCACCAGGTCTACCAGTTCCAAGCAAATATTTTATTTGGAAAAATGACTGTCTCAGATTATAAAAGAGATTTTGAACTTCTACACTCAATTCACGAGGATGTCGTGAAAGAAGTATTGACAGATAAAATTTTGTCAGAAAAACAAAAGAAAGTCGGAAATTTGTTTCGAGTTGCATCAGAAGAAGGTTTAATTTAAAATTCATTTATGCATTTTATCATGGCCATTGAAAACGATCCAAATTCAGCTCAAGATTTGGAAAATATCTTTCTTGGTTTACGCCAACGAGTTGTCATAACAAAATTTTCGCAAACAGTTCAGGAGTACGTAAAATCCTCCAACCCTGATATTATATTAATGGGTTTGTCTTTTAAGGACAAAAAAGAATTAGAATTTGTTTTAGAACTTCGTCGCGATGTAATCACACATAATATTCCTATTTTGGCAATGATTCCGAAAGAAGATACGAACTTTATTACGAATCACAAAGCTCTTGGATTTACTGATTATATGGTTAAACCATTAATCAAACAACCTCTCCTTGATAGAATTCATTCGCACGTTGAAGAATATAAATTCAGTGAATCTTCGAAAACAAGAGACAATATGTCTTTTGTAGTTGTGGATCGGGGACATGGAAGAGTTCTGTTTCAATGTCGTGCCAATCTCAAACGTTATGTATTTCCAGAATTCAAAAAGATATTTACACCAAATTTTTTGAAGTCCATTCATGCAGAACGAATTTGTTTTGACGTTCGAGTTGTTCCTGAACTTGGCAAAGAGGAAGTAGATGTATTCGAACGAGTAATGAAACTTTTTTCTAATCACGAAAAGATTGTGTTTATAGCAGGCCGTCATATGGGAGCCTTCATTGAACATGCGTCAGATGATGAAAAAATGTTAGTATTTATGGCTCCAAACGAATTCGATGAATACGTTAAAATGGAAGAACAGAAAAAAGAAGAACAACGTAAAAAAGAAAAAAAGGATAAATTTACAAAAGAAAGTGGCAAAGAAAACCCACCAGCACCTCCAACCTCTTTAGGTGATGTAAAAATAGAAATTCCAATTGGTGGTGCACCAATCCCAGTTGTATCAGAAGAACCAAGTAGTTCTGAACCACCAACCGAATCTTCACCTGATTCTGATTTATCTGAAAAACCTCCGCAACTATAGATTTTATAATAACAAAACAAAAGAAGTAACCAATGAATTACAAACGTGAAGTCATAGACATTCCCAACGGCAAAGGCGAAATCATTCGCTTTCAAATGAACGACCAAAATTCACTCACAGGTCAAAACATGAGAGATCTAGGTGAAATTTTAAATGAAATCAAAGCCGACAATTCCAAACGAGGTGTGATCTTAACCACAGACAACCCTAAGTTTTTTTGCAATGGCCTCGATGCAGAAAACCTACTTTCTACCAGTAGAGACAAACTCATCGATGAAGTCGGTGGCATTGTTATCTTATTCGGTGAGTTAGTTAAATTTGATAAACCGCTTATTACCGAAGTTACTGGTCATGCGATGGGTGGTGGTGCTGTCATTACTGTTGCTTCTGATTTTAAATATATGTTGGATGGAAAAGGAAGGATTGGCTTTACAGAGGTAAATGTTGGACTTCCACTTCCGGGAAGCTTTATTGATCGCATCAAAATGTGTGTGGATCCTAGGTATTGGGCAGAAGTATGTTTGGAAGGAACAACTTACAAAGGTGCAGAGGCAAAAAAAATTGGCCTCATCGATGAGATTGCACCGACTCCAGAAGAGATTCGTAAAATTGCTTTAAAGAAACTGGAAACACTTTCAAAAGTTCCGCAAGCCGCTTACAGAGCGACAAAGAATACTTTGAATGGAGCACTGATTGCACACCTAGAGCAATATAAAAAAGACACAACTAAATCCTTTGAACAACCTGGTGTCGTTGATAATTTACTCGAAGCAATGACAGCTCTGAAAGAAAAACGGAGACCCGTTTTTAAATAAAATTTCTGAGAACGAGGGGAAATTCTGGAAACACCCCTCGATTCTTATAAGTCTTTTCACCATAAGAGCCGAAAATTATAGTGAAATCTGATGTTGCGTTCTTTCGTATTAGTACTTATAGTTTGTTTTTTCCCTCTCTCTGCAATATCTATTTCTGATTTCCCACCAGGGTTTGTTTTAAAAAATCCTTATCTTTGGCCTGTCAAAGGATATGATTCCATTACAGGAACCTTTGGCGAATTTAGAACGGGCCATTTTCATATGGGACAAGACTTTTCCACAGGAGGAAAAATTGGAGTCCCAATCTTAGCCGTTGCAAAAGGCAAAGTCACTAGAGTCCAAAGACGGTGGACTAGCATTGGTTATGCGCTTTTTTTACAACATGACGATGGAATGACATCTCGTTACGGCCATTTACATAAATTTTCTCAGAAAATTATCAAACAAATTTTAAAATCTAAACAAGCAAAACGTTATAAAGACAGAACTGATTTTGACATCGCCCTTCCAGAGGCGGTGGATGTTGAAGCAGGGGAAACCATTGCATTTTCTGGTGATACTGGTGTTGGCCCACCGCACCTCCACTTTGAACTTTTTAAAGACAACGTTTATTATAATCCTGTGCACTACGGTTTGGGTTATAATGTTGCGGAACCCATCGTGTTCAATGCTCTACGGATTACACCACAAACTCCTAGAACTTTCATCAATGGCAGAAATGAAACTGTAGAAATTCCTTTTTATGAAGCCAGTGGCAACAGATTCGAATTATCCGAGTCACCTACACTTTTTATCCAAGGAAAAGTCGGGATTCAAATAGCAATCCATCAAAAATCAAATAGTAATCGTCTTGGGATTTTCACCTTAGATATGTTAATCGGTGAGAACGTTTTACAAGGATTTCAATTTTCAAAAATCTTAAAAGAACATACAAGAAAAAATGTTCTATTATATGATAGTTCCGTGAGTAAACCCAATGGAAATCCATTTTCCTATTATTTGCACACAAGAGATGGAAACGATCTTCTTGGAATGCGAAGTAATGGAAGAGAACAGGGCCTACTTGATAGCGAACAAATGAGAATGGGAGAACCAAAAGAAATCACAATCCGAGCCACTGGTATGGGCGGACAGATGTCTTTTGCGTCCTTTTATATTCTAAAAGACCAAGGTGATTATAGTCATATAGTCACTAAAGAATGGAAATACAATGTATACTACGATCGTTATACGACTTTCAAATCGAAAGATACAAAAGTAGAATTGTTTTTTCCTGTGAATGCTGTGTACTCAAAAGCATTTTTTGAAATTGAAGCCCAGGAACAAATTCAAATCAACACAAAAGGTCTCAATCAACTTTCGAGTGTATATAAAATTGGTCCTGATTTTAAGGATTTTAATTTAGGTTATGATCTTTATGTGAAAGTTCCTAAAACAAAAGACATCAACTCAGCAGACTTGTATGAAGTGTTGGCTGATGGGAATGTAAAAAAAATCAACGGATCGTCTTTTAGTTCTTGGGGCCAATTTTTTAAAGTTAGGCTACGTAAAACAGGGCTCTTTGTTGTTTTATCAGACCAAACTCCTCCTACAATCTACTTACACGAGTTAATGAATAAAACAGTCTATCCTAGAGAAGACTTTGCTTTGTATTTAAAAGCTGTGGATGTTGGTTCAGGAATTATGCCAGATGGATTTGATATCACAGTGGATGGAATTCCAGGCAAAGCCGAATTTTTTCCCAAAGATGGTCGTTTGGAAATCTTCGAACCTGAAATTTTATACGAACCAGGGAAACATACTGTGCTTGCAAGTGTCAGAGATTTTGCAGGAAACTGGAGTTCAACAGTTCGTTATGATTACGAAATCCAAACACCGCCAGTTCCAGAAGAAAAGAAAAAACCAACAACAGATCCACTTGTGGTTGAAACAACAAAAGAGAAAAAAGCAGTAAAAGAAACAAAAACGAAACAATCTTCACCTAAGGCGCAAAAGACGGTGAAACCGATTACAGTCGCACCCAAGGCAAAGGATAAAAAATCTACATCCCGATAGCCGCACCACCGTCTACACGGAGGTAAGTTCCAGTAATGTAAGATGCATCGTTACTTAAGAAAAATTTCACAGCAGATGCAATCTCTTCTTGTTTTCCCGGGCGTTTGAGTGGGATTACAGAAGGATCTGTCAACTTATCTTGTACTTCTTTCGAAAGTGTTCCAGTCATTTCTGTTTGTACATAACCTGGACAAACTGCATTCACTAGTACGTTT
The DNA here is from genome assembly GCF_004770475.1 of Leptospira mtsangambouensis. Lineage (NCBI taxonomy): Bacteria > Pseudomonadati > Spirochaetota > Leptospiria > Leptospirales > Leptospiraceae > Leptospira > Leptospira mtsangambouensis. The sequence goes on along the minus strand of NZ_RQHK01000017.1, from coordinate 535,355 downwards.
CTTCCTGAAAATTCTCGAGCAGAAACTTTTGTTAATGCAATCACTCCCGCTTTAGAAGTGGAGTAGTTTGCTTGGCCTGGTTGACCAGTGAGTCCAGAAACAGAAGAAATGTTTACGATCCTACCAGAGTCAGATTTTAGAATGAGTTTACTTGCGGATTTAGTCATAAGGAAAACTCCCTTACAGTTCACATCCATGACAAAGTCATATTCTTGTTCAGACATACGAATGAGAAGATTGTCTTTCAAAACACCTGCGTTGTTCACAAGAAAATCCAATTTACCAAAAGCCTCTTTTGTTTTGCTGATAGCAGCATCACAGTCTTCTGGTTTTGTAACGTTACAAGCAACTCCAATTGCTTTCACACCAAATTTAGCTTCTACTTCTCTTGCAGCTTCTTCAATTTTTTCCTGATTCAAATCAACAAGCACCAAACTTGCACCATGCGATGCGATTCGGTTTGCGATTGCTCTTCCCAAACCAATGGGAGAGGCAGCTCCCGTTACCAGTGCTACTTTTCCTTCGAATTCTTTGGACATATGCCCCCCTAGGATTTATTACTAGATTCTAAACTTGAATTTCGAACATCGTTCGGCAATCGTAAAATTCCCAGTTGAAAGAGAAGTTTCTAATGAAAGACTGCCCTTATGATCGATCGATACAGCCATCCAGAGATTTCTGCCATCTGGGAATTAGAGAACAAATTTAAGATTTGGACAGATATTGAAATTTATGCCTGCGAAGCCCGCGCCAACCGCGGAGAAGTTCCCAAAGAGGACCTAGAAACCATCAAACAAAAGGCAAAATTCAATGTAGATGAAATTCTAGAAATAGAATCGAAAGTACATCACGACGTAATCGCCTATTTGACAAACTTAAACTCTTATATAGGACCAGCAGGCCGACATGTTCACTTTGGCCTCACATCCAGCGACGTTGGTGACACTGCACTTTGCGTACAAATGGTCCAAGCAATGGACCTTCTCATCCAAAGAACAGAAACTCTTTTAGAAACCACAAAGCAAAAAGCAAAAGAGTACAAAGACCTTCCTTGTATCGGACGTTCTCATGGAATCCATGCGGAACCAATGACACTTGGTCTTAAGTTTGCTCTCTTCTATGCGGAGATGACTCGAAACTTAGAACGGATGAAAGATGCCCGCGCACAAGTGGCTGTAGGCAAACTATCTGGAGCTGTCGGAACTTATTCCAATATTGATTTAGAAATTGAAGAATATGTGTTAACCAAACTTGGATTAACCGTTGATCCTATTGCTACTCAAGTCATTTCTCGTGACCGCCATGCCTTCTATATGTCAGTACTCGGTGTGGTTGCTGCAAGTTTGGATCGAATGGCAACTGAGATTCGCCTCTTACAAAAAACAGAAGGGCGCGAAGTAGAAGAACCTTTTGCCAAAGGCCAAAAAGGATCTTCGGCTATGCCTCACAAACGAAATCCAGTTGTTTGCGAAAGAATTTCTGGAATCTCCAGAGTCATTCGATCCAACGTAAACGTTGGATTACAAAACGTAGGGCTTTGGCATGAACGAGATATTTCTCATTCTTCTGCCGAACGAATTGTCCTTCCAGATTCCACCATTGCACTCGATTACATTTTGGAAAAAATGAATTTTGTCCTAAAAGGACTTCATGTGTATCCTGATGCTACAGAACGTACATTAAATGTAACACGTGGACTAATCTTTTCACAAAAAGTATTGTTGTGGTTGATTGAAAAAGGTGGAATCACTCGTGAAGATGCCTACTTAATCGTTCAAGAAAATGCAATGGCAGTTTGGGCAGACCAATCCAAAAATCTTCGTGACCTTTTGAAACAAGATCCAAGATGTTCTGCCATCCTCAAAGAAAGTGACCTGGATGAAATTTTCCAAATCAAACCTTATTTGGAAAGAATTCCGCTCATCTTCAAACGATTGGGGATTATTGATTAATTTCCAAACAAATCAGAGAAGATGAAATTTCCATAGTAAGTGGAAACCTGATTCAAATTAGAAAAGGATATAATCTCATGGCCGGACAACAAAATGTTTTTAAAAGATTAGTCGGTAAGGGATTATATCCTTCGCAAATGGCTTGGATGTTACTCCTTCCATTTCGAAATCTTTACTTATCTCCAGCGAAACTGGCAAGTCGATTGGGTCTTAAAGATGATTCTATCGTTTTGGAATTAGGATGTGGTCCCGGTTATTTTAGTCCCTTCATTGCAAAAAAGATTCCAAAGGGAAAACTTTACCTTGCAGACATTCAGCCAGAAATGCTTCAAAAAGCACAAAAGCGAGTGAACCAAAAAGGAATCAAAAATGTTGAATTATTTTTGACTGAAAAGGAATCCCTTCCATTTCCAAATAACCATTTTGATGTAATTTATCTTGTAACAGTTCTTGGAGAAATTTCGGAACCTAACACGTATGCAAATGAAATGTTTAGAGTTTTAAAACCAAATGGAATTGTATCGATATCCGAACAGGCTGGTGATCCAGATTCCTTATCCCTTTCAAACGTTGAAAAAGTTTTATCACCAGCTGGATTTCGTTTAAAAGAAGTTTTCGGAAAAGCCAGGACATTCACCGCCAACTTTATCAAAATCTAAATCAGAGATTTTCTTCCAACCATTGGATCAAATCTTTTAACATCTCTCTGTTAATACTATGGCCTTCTTCATATTCCTGATAGTGAGGCTGAATGCCAATTGATTCCAAATATTGTTTTACGGAGCGCGCATATTCAACCGATAACACTCGATCCTTGGTTCCGTGAGAGATAAAAATCTTCTTTTTTAAAAGATCATCTGTGACCTTTATTATTTCCTTATTCTCTTCCAACAACCTTCCGCTTAAGGCAATGATCCCTTTGATTTTATCTGGATAAAGTAATCCAATGGAATAAGACATGATGGCTCCTTGACTAAAGCCACCAATCCAAACATTGGATTCATCATATTGATGATTTAATTTAAGATAATCCAAAAAATCTAATAAAAGCTTCCTACTTTCTTTTTCTTGCTCCAAATTGATCTTAGGTTGGCCTGTCGTGAATAATACTTCATACCAGCCAAAACTATTTGGACCCAAAGTCAAAGGGCCGCGGAGTGAGACCACCAACAAAGAATCAGGTAGATAATTTGATAAAGAAAATAAATCTTCTTCGTTACTACCGACACCGTGTAACAATAGAAGGAGAGGGGGATTCTCAGTTGTTATCTTTGGTTTTCGAACTAAAAACTCGAGTGGCTTTTCCATTTTATACCTTATCCTAGTTCAAATCTGGGTCGAGTCTTACTGAAGTCATAGTTAAAGCACCTGCTACCGGTTTATCATTAAAAAATGATATGGTATCAAAATCGAGTTTTGTTCCTAATGTGTATAACAATGGCAAATAATGTTCTGCTGTTGGGATCGCCCATTCAAATTCTTTTCCATGATTTCTAATTTGAATTAAGGAATCATTATCTCCCTGTAAAATCCAATTTTTAACCTTCTGATTGACTTCCATTGCCCAATCAAATCCATACACTTCGTTCAGTCTATCCCAAGCCACCATACGCAAGTTATGTACAATATTCCCACTGGTTAAAATGAGCACACCGTGGTCCCGTAGAGGAGCCAACTCTTTTGCCAATTGAAAGTGTTTTTCCGGTGAAGTTTTATAATCCATACTTAACTGTACGACAGGAACATCAGCATTGGGATAAATATGTTTGATGACACACCAAGCACCATGATCCAAACCCCATTCGTAATCTAATTTTACATTTTGAGATTTTACCAACGACTGAACCAGTTTTGCTAGTTCAGGGCTACCAGGAGCAGGATACTGCACATCAAATAATGCTTTTGGAAATCCACCAAAGTCATGTATGGTGGGAGGATTTTCCATGGCGGTGACAAACGTTCCGTCCGTCACCCAGTGTGCGGAAATACAAAGAATGGCTTTCGGCTTGGGAATTGTTTTACTCAGATTTCGTAATCCTTCTACAAATTCATTTTCCTCGATCGCATTCATTGGGCTCCCATGCCCCAGAAAAAGGGAAGGAAGTGTTTCTGAACTTTGAAAAATACCCCAATTTTCTTTGTTTTCTGCGTGATTCATGCTGGTTTCTGGAATGTTTAGATTCCATTTCCTCTATTTAGATAGTTTAATATTAAATCATTTATTGTCAACCTAGTTTTCATCCTAGGGAGTAAATTTCTTCTTTTCTTAGTTCAAAGGTCGTCGGTAAAATACCAAAAATATAACCAGGAGAAAATGGAAGTGTGAATACAAATATGCAAAATCATGAAAAAATTTCGTTCATATTGAACGAACTAATTACAAATTATAATACTTCATCAATCCAAGAAGTTTTTTCTAACGAATACATTGTTCATACCTCCAAAAAGGATTACCAAGGGCATAAGATCATCATCAAGTGGACCAAGGATTTACATAATTTTTTGGCTAATTTAAAAATAGTCAAAATTCAATTCTTAGTACAAACTGATGAATTCATCGTATGGAAAAGAACCTTACGGGGAAAAATAAAACCGTCAAAGAACAAAAACTTAAAACAAGGCAAATCAATTCAGTGGGATGAAATGATAGTCTCAAAATTTAAAAATGGTTTTATCATAGAAGAATGGAATAATTCAGAATTTCTCGGCGCACTTATTTCCTAACCAGCTTAAATCGTGCAGTAGTCCTATATAATGAAAGTTTAATTCAAAAAGTAATAGTGTTTGGTGGGATTGGAAAAGAAGGATTTGACGAAGCAAAAGTAATGAAAGAATATTTAATAGCAAACGGCTTAAATGCAAATCAAATCATAGAAGACAATCTAGGTTACACTACGGAAAAATCTGCAAATAATTTAAAGGAAATCTTGAAATCGCATGAATCGGAACCAATTCTTATCATTTCGCAGTATTATCATCTTCCTAGAGCAAGTTATCTAGTAAAAAGAGCAGGATTCCAAAATGTCAAAACTTCCTATGCTAGGTATTCTGAAATCCGAGATTTCTATTCTGTCTTCAGAGAAACCATTGCCCTACCTTACGTAATGATTCTGAATTTATAAATTTCACCGAAGAACTTTGTCATGAGAAAAATAATCGTACTCGAATTTCTTACCCTTGATGGTGTGATCCAAGCTGGCGGTGGGCCAACAGAAGATACCAGTGGTGACTTTGTTTATGGGGGATGGCAAGTTCCCTATTCAGATGATGTAATTAATAAGGTTATGGAAAGGCAAATGAACATGCCCTTTGATTTGTTGTTAGGCCGAAAAACCTTTTCTATTTGGGCACCATATTGGCCCGAACATAGTGAAATCTGGCCAAGTGTTATGTCTGTAACGAAGTATGTTGTTTCCAATACGATGAAATCTCATACATGGAATCCCTCCATCTTTTTAAATGGAAACGTAGTAGATAAAATCAAAACACTCAAACAGGGAGATGGCCCAAACTTACATGTTTATGGAAGTGCCAACCTTGTTCAAACTCTGATGCAACATGATCTGGTGGATGAGTTTTGGTTAAAAATCTATCCACTAACACTAGGTAGTGGCAAAAGGTTATTTGCCGAAGGAACCATCCCTGCCGCCTTTAAACTTATGGAGAGTCAAATTTCGCCAAGTGGAATTATTATCGCTAATTACAAACGAGCAGGCGCAGTTCAGACTGGAAGTTTTTAAATGATTACTACCTAAGTATTTATAGAAATGAATCTATTATGAATCAAGAAACAAGCATAAACTTAATCGATACACAACTGAAAGCATATAACAATAAAGATATTCATTTGTTCCTGCAATGTTGGGACAAAAATGCAAAAATATACCTACATCCGACTGCTTTAATTGCAGATGGACTTGACCAAATCAAGGAAAGACATATAATTCGTTTCCAAGAACCAGACCTTTTTGCGAGGTTGATTTCTAGACAAGTGTTTGGTGATAAAATTGTAGACCAAGAATTAGTTACTAGAAATTTTCCAGAAGGCAAAGCTGTGGTCGACGTATTAGCAATTTATGAAATAAAAAAGAAACTGATTGTTAATGCTTGGTTTTTAATTGGTGATCCGAAATTTTAGCGTAAAATTTTTAAATTCAAAATATAGGTGAATAAAAATGGTAAACCTGTTCAAAAAGAATATAGATTTTACAGGTAACTTCAAATCTTTAATTCCCTTTGTCTTTTTCATTCACTGTAACTATCTGTCAATGGGGCCAGATTTCATCAATGGATTGGAAGCAAACCAAAGAATTTCCAGCAAAGTATTTTCTAAATTGCACAGTTGTAGTTTGGTAAACTATTCATATAACGAAAGCGATATGAATCCTGATCCTCTCCGGAGAACTCTTTCTAAAGAAACAAACAACTCTCTTTTTTTTTTATACATTTAATTGCTCGCTTCGAAGTTTTAAATCACTATTCTCATTACAAAACTGAAGATATCGACAGATGTGCAAAAGATATTGAATTTTATCCATGTGACCAATTCACCACAAGGTGGTTAAATGATCCTAATTTTGGTATTTTCATTGCCAGTCTTGTATGTTATGATGTGAAGGCATACATTTCACCGATTAAAAATATAATTATACGTTTAGATGAATTAGAGGAAAAAAATTAAGAGAGGAATACCATGGCAGCACCAAAGAAGAAGAAAACCAGTGGAGCTAAAAAAAAATCTAATCCTAAAAAACTAGATTATCGAGCAAACCCAACGCATAGCATTACACCTTTTCTAATGTTTAATGCAAATATTGAAGAAGTGGCAAAGTTCTATGCATCGGTCTTTAAAAAGTCAAAAATCATAACTGCAAACCCAATGCAAGGGGAGTTCATTTTAAACGGCCAAAAGTTTACTGCTTATAATGGTGGACCTGAGTTCAAATTCACTTGGGGAGTGTCCTTTATGATCAGTGTAGAAACTCAAAAAGAAGTTGATTATTATTGGAATGCTCTTTTAGCGAATGGCGGAAAGGAAAGTATGTGCGGCTGGCTTCAAGACAAGTTCGGTATGTACTGGCAAGTGACCCCAAAAATTCTTTTAAAACTAATTTCGCATAAAGATCCAATCAAAGCAGAACGTGCCACGCAAGCCATGTTAAAAATGAAAAAAATAGACATAGCAATGTTGAAAGAAGCGGTAAAGTAAATAAAATTTGTTTCTACTTTCTCATCGAAAAATATCAGATAAAGATTTAGAATCTGCTTCCATCATTTGGGATTTTTTAACTCAAAAAGATGACCTTAATAAAGCAGATTTAATTTTTGTCTTATGTAGCCATGACATAAGAATTGCTAAGTACGCTTGCGACCTCTACAAAAAAGGTTATGCCAACTATATTCTATTTTCGGGAGGACTCAATTTTTTTACTAAAAATGTATTCTCTGATTCAGAAGCTGATTCTTTTGCTCAGATTGCAAAGAATGAAGATATTCCTTTAAAAGATATCATCATTGAAAATGAATCTACCAACACAGGTGAAAATATTCATTTTACAAAATCTTTGATAAAGAAAATAAATATTACAGTAAACTCGGTAATAGCCATTCAAAAACCTTCTATGACCTTAAGAGTTAAGTTGGCTTTGAACAAACAGTGGCCAGAAAATAGGTTCATCATCTCTGCACCAGAATACTCTTTATTAGATGCACCTCATCGATATATGAATCTTTATATGATTATAAACGAAATCGTAGGTGATTTACAAAGAATCATTTTGTATCCCAAATTAGGTTTTCAGTCTGAAATTTTTATTCCTGAGTCAGTTGAATATGCCTTCAATTATCTCATTTCTCGTGAATATAACTTACATTTAATTCGCTGACTAAAAATTTATCTTTGGAGAAGTATAACAAAATGAACAAATTACAAATTTATTTTTTCCTTATTATTCTTTTAAACCTTTTTTTGCCATTTAAAAATGATGCGATTAATCTAAACAAAAATACAATCAAACTTGACTGCCAAAAAAAAACTTTTAGGTGTATTTGAATATACTTATCCAATTCCAGGAAAGTTCAATGTTACAGATGTAAAAATCATATATACGAAAAACAAAATTTATACTTTTAGAGAGTATCCAAAATTTTATTTCGCAGAATGTATCGAATGGATGGACTTGTGTACTTACAAAACATACAAATGTGAGCTTCATGATCCAATTCTTGATGAAAAAACAGAAGATACTTCCATCTCGGTAGAACATTTTACTCAAATTGTTGGTAATAAATTCTATTTCAAAAGATTTAAAAACCAAAAACTAACTAATGAAGGTTATATTAAAAAAACTTCAAATGATATACCGACTGAATTCAATAACAATTGAATTTTCAATAAACATATCTCCCTAAAATAAACGGAACTATCTCGAACTCAAACTAAACTGACGTTAATTGTTTATCTGAAACTAAATTATATTTCAGTTTGATTTTTTCTATTTTTTCTTCCATAGATTTCCACAATGATTCTTTTTCTGGATGGAAGGTACAAAGCACACCTTGTCGCACCAAATCAATAATTTCATCGATAGAAAAATCTAAGAAACGATAGAGTTTAAAAAATTCATAAGTAAGATTAACATTAAAGATATCAGGATCATCTGTATTGATACACAACATCAAACCTTGGTCATAATAATATCGAACTGGATGGTTTTGTTCTTTACGAACATATTTTCCAGTAAAAACGTTTGAAGTCACACAAATCTCAATTGGAATTCTATTTTCCTTCATGTAACGAACAAGTTCAGGATCTTGGATGGCAGAAGTCCCATGACCAATTCTTTCCGCCTTACATAGATTTACGGCATCCCAAATTGCCCAAGGACCATCATCTTCTCCGGAGTGGGCCACACATCGTAATCCAGATTCGCGTGCTACTTTGAATACTTCAGAATAATCCTTAGCTGGACCCATAAGTTCAGCTCCACCAAGTCCAATTCCAATGACTTCTTTATGTTTTAATCCCAAAACACGTTTCAGATTGTTCATTGCATTCTCTGGACCAAAGGAACGAGAAACATCAACTAACAAGCGAATGGTGATTCCATCTTTGACTTCAATTTGACGAATACGATTTACCATCACTTCAACCATCTCATCAAAATCTAATCCATTTTGAATGAACTTAGAAGGAGCAAAAAACGCCTCACAATACACAATATTATTGGAACGTAGGTAATCAGCTAAACTATCGATAAAATACCCAAGGTCTGAAGCCTCTTTTACTGAACCTTGCACAAAGAAAAACACCTGTATAAAACCATTCAAATCTTTGAAGTTGTATTTATCTTCAAATTCTTGATCTGTAACTTCAACGCCGTTCTTTTTATATAGGAACTTTAAAGTTTCTTTATTTACACAAGCTTCCAGATGTAGATGTACTTCTGTTTTTGGAATTTCTCGAATGAAGTTGATGACATCTTGTTCATTCGGATGGGCAACAGATAAATCCCCAGCAAGTAAAGACTTTCGCTCTTTTAAAATGGATGATTCATCAGCGGGTTCCAATCCTTCTTTGGAAAGTAACCAAAGTGGTGGATGTAAAATCGGGAGTTCCATCAAGGAAACTCGTTCGTTTAACAAAGTATTAATTTGTTTATCGAATGTAAGCTGGATGGTAGGCGAGTACGGTCTGTCAGCTGGCAGACGACTCTTCAAACGATTGAGTTCTGCAATGTCACGGTCAATGACGGCAATACGATTTAAAATCTCAGAAAAAGGAACTTCCATGTTCCAGGAAAGAATGCGAAGTTTCCTAGGTGTCTACAAGTAGATTTTTAGAGCTTGGGTGAAAATCCCTATTTAGCTTTCAAAAATCCCGTCGATAGGAAGTTTGGGGGCGGAAAAGACTGGAAATTTTTTCCGAATTATGTCGTATAAATGAATATGCTCACATCTCGCAAAACCTTCCTACCGTTTGCTCTGCCTTCGATTTCCGAAGATGCGATTGAAGAAGTCGCCCAAGTGCTTAGATCGGGCTGGGTCACTTCAGGTCCCAAAGTCAAACAATTCGAGATGGAGTTTGGCGACTTTGTTGGTAGCAAAGAAACCATCGCTGTCAACTCAGCCACTGCTGGCTTACATTTAGCCTTAGAAGCCATCGGCATGACTTCAGAAGACGCTGCCATCACTAGTTCCATCACCTTCACAGCTACAGCCGAGGTCATTTGTTATTTCGGAGCAGAACCCATCCTAACCGACGTTGATCCCATTCACAATCTCATGACTCCAAACAGTTTACGAGAAACCATTGAATCCAAATGCAAATGGAACGGAAAAGAACTCAAAAGCAAAAAAACAGGAAAACGTATCAAGGCAATTATGCCGGTTCACTTAGCAGGATATACTTGTGATATGGAAGGCCTCATTTCTATCGCAAAAGAATACAATTTATACGTAATTGAAGATGCTGCCCATGCCTTCCCAGCAGTTCACAAAGATAAGATGATTGGAACTTGGGGAGATTTTACTGTTTTTAGTTTTTATGCCACCAAAGGAATCACAACTGGAGAAGGGGGGATGGTCACTACTTCTCATAAGGAAGCCGCAGAACGAATCCGAAAGATGCGACTACATGGAATTAACCGTGATGCGTTTAACAGACCAGGTTGGTATTATGAAGTGGTGGATGCTGGTTATAAATATAATATGACCGATATCGCTGCAGCTCTCGGAGTCGTACAACTAAAGGAATCACATGGATTTTGGGAACGTAGAACAGAAATTGCAAAACATTATAATGAAGAATTTAGTTTATTAAAAGGAATCAAACTTCCTAAAGAAGATTCAAATGGAATTCATAGTTGGCATCTCTACCGCATTGAAGTAGATCCAAAAATTGCAAAAGTAGGGCGGGATACATTAGTAGAAGAGTTAAAAGAAAGAAATATTGGGACAAGCCTTCACTTCATTCCCATCTTCGAACATCCTTATTATAAAAAAACTTTCCAATACAATCGTAAAGAATATCCAAATGCTTGTCAGATGTATGATAAATCGGTTTCACTACCGCTATTTGCCGGAATGACAAAGTCCGATGAAAAAGATGTGATTGATGCAGTAAAAGATATTTTAGGATAACTAAAGTTAATTGAGAGACTGTGCGGTTCGGTTCAAATAAAATTCCGAATCGTACAATTTAAGTAATTCAACTAATCCTAAAATAAAATCGGTATCTGTTCCATCTGCTTTTCTACGAAGCCAAAATCCTACAAGTTCCTTCACGATTTGAGCATCAATTGATTCATCACCCTTCCTATAAACAAATCTTGATGATTCTTCTGGATCCTCATTGTCTGTAAAAGCAGGATACAAAAATAAAATAAATCGATCCTCTTCTACTAACATCAAATAACGGTCTGCTTCTTTTCTAAAAAACTTAGGATTAGAATCTAATTTCTGATAAACAATAAAAAACTCTCGGGCTGTGCTTCGAATCGAACTTTCATAAATGGGTAAAGTGATTGCATACAAAGTTTTGTTAGTTTTTGCAGGAAGGAGAAATTCTCTCAGTTTTATTGGAAATTCTGGATGATAATGTCCGAAGGCATTGGTCGAGTTTAATTCTAGATAGTATTTTGTATGTGGACCGGATTCAAAAATCGGGATATCCAAATATTCTGAAAGTTTTCGAAAACTTAAAATAGTTTGGATCTTACAAAAGATTTTGTGATAAGAAATTTCCTTTTCACAATACAACCCCAATTTAGGAAATTGAATCCAAGTAGACTCAACTAAATCTCGAAATTTTGTTTCCCTTTCTATTGTTTTGTCGACAAACACTGAATCAATTTTTTGACTCAGTGGTGAACACACGATTAAAAAGAATACAGAAAGTTTACTTAATTTTATAAGTAATTTCTGCAGGCAAATTTTCCCATTCTGAATTAACATCCTTTCGAAAGTATACTGGAGAAATGGATGATTTGGAATTCAAACTTTGAAATAAAATCAAATCCGTTTCTTTTTTTTCGAAATACCGTTTGTCCGTATTACTTCCCAGTCCCAAATCAGCAATTGGTATCCAACCGTAACTCAAAAGAAAAATAGAAAGAGAATCTTGAATTGATTTTGGTTTACCTTTTTCAAAACGAATCATTCGAAATGGTTGGATTGGTACTCCTAATTCTTTCATTTTATCTTTAAAATCATTAATACTAATACTTGTTTGTCGTGCCTGGTAAATTGCATCCAAATAGTCACGGGGCAAAAGTTTTAGCTCTTCTTTTGTTTTTTCATAAAAAGCAGTCACATCCCCTGGATACACAGCCTCTTTATCTAAATATTCATCAGTAACATAATATTTGATAAATTGGTTTTTTGAAGAAAACTTATATTTTACTATTTGTTCTCCCGGTAAATCTTCAATGGATAGTTTTTTCAAATGCACTCGATTTCGTTGGATGAACGAAGGTTGGTAAGTAGCATCTGTAAATTTTACGCCACGAATTCTTTGTTGTTCATTTGAAGGTGGATGGAGAATTGCAATCTGTGCCTTAGACAAAGAAACAGAATCCAATTTGAATTTTAATGATACTTCTAAGTTGTATTCTTCTTCACCAGAAGCAATGAATCGTTCTGTTTCAATGAAGGGAATGTTTTTAATTTCTTTATTTTCACGATCGACCACCCAAAGTTTAGAGCCACTGAGTAAAACCCCACGCACAGAACGAAGATTTGTTTTAATGGATCCAGTGATTTTACCGGATTTGGTGTCGTATCGATAAATACTATTGTCAGCTGAATCAGAGATCCATAATGAATCTCTCCCATAACAAATGTCACGTGGTCTTGTTCGATCGGTAAAAAAACCACCAATTAAAAGTGAAGAAGACTGGTCATAAATTTGAACCTTTCCTGAATCCAAATCTAAAATATAATAATAGTTTCCTACGCTGGCAATCCCTGCCACATTTGAAAGGGGAATTTGAATTTTGTCAGTGATACCACCGGAATTTGGATCCAATTTCAAAATTTGTTTTGGCGCTACAACAAGGAGTTTTCCCTCGCGAGAATCAAAACTAATTCCACGAAGGTTAGCAAGTCCTAAGTTAAAAATCTCTTGTTCGCCAATTTCATTGATTTTGATAATGGCGCGACGATTGGTATCAATATACCAAAAATTAACTCCATCCCAAGCAAGACCATATGCTTTGTCTGAAAGTTTGTATTCTTTGCTCTCTTGCGCAAAAAGACTCAGTGAAAGTGCTAAAAATAAAAATAAAATACGAATCATAATTCCAATCCAATGTAATGAGTCATCAGACGAAAAATATCGTTGAGTAATGAAGAATCATTAAACTCTGATCCTAATATAATTGGTTTCGGAACAAAAATAATTAGGAATGCTACTAACATTGTAACTCCAAAATAAAATCGAAATTTTCCAATCCCTGACACAGAATCGCTGATAAATGGATGTTCTACCTTAACAACAAAATAGATGATAAAACCCCAAAGTAACCAAGTAAAATGAATTAAGGAAAAAATAAGAAATAATACAAATAAACGATGAATCCATTTTCGGTATTCTTCGCCAAACATGGAGTATATGACATGTCCTCCGTCTAATTGTCCAAAAGGCAAAAGATTTACTGCTGTGATGAGAAGTCCTACCCACCCTGCTTTTGCAAGCGGATGTGCTTGGATATCCATTGTCGAAAGATCAATGGGTCCAAGAATCCATTGTGTTGTAAAATAAGTGAACAAACTATCTCCAAAAAATAAAAAACCAGAACGATCGAAATCAGGCGGAATTTCGATAACCTTTGATAGACTAATACCCACTAACCAGGCAACCATCGAAAGAACCAAACTCGCGGTAGGTCCACCGATTCCAATATCAAATAATACTTTTTTGTCTGGTATCTGTTGTTTGATTTGGATAACAGCACCCATAGTACCAATTGGTCCAACTGGCAATGGAATAAAAAAAGGCCACGTTGCTTTTACTCCATAAAATCTTGCTGGAAGATAATGTCCCATTTCATGAGCCAGTAGTATCAACAAAAGTGAAGCAGAGTATGGCCAGTTCTCAAAAAACATAAGTTTATAATTCTCTAATGTTTGCGGAACCTGAGGATTTAGAAAAATATCTGAGAATGTTAACGTAAAAAAAGTTAAGATAAATAGAAGAATGTGTATTGTTTTTTTTGATTCCAAAGTCGGAACAACCTAGAAATTTATTTCTACTCGAAAGATTACAAAACCTAACTATAGAATCAATTAGAAACAGAATTGCCATTAGAAATTTGACAAGTATCGATCAAACTGAACTTCATTCAGAGATTAACGATCCTATGAGCATTTGAAAAAACTGTGTCATTTCCAATCAAATTGGCAAAGTTCTTTGTGATTTTCGGAATTTACAAAAAAGAAAAATTTCTTCCGCAATTCAGGTCATGGAAATCCATTGAACAAGTGAATTTTCTGTTCCCATCCACAATCCCAATCTCCATTAAATCTTTCCCAACCTTCGGAAAAGTTGACTCGTCTAATCAGTAATTTTAAAACCAACTAATCAATGTTCGAAAATATAAGAATCATCAAAAAATTTGACCCTGCAGCAAAATCCTATTTGGAAATTGTTCTCTGTTACCCTGGTCTACATGCCCTATGGCTGCATAAATTTGCACATTTGCTTTATTTACTCCGATTGCCCATCATTCCAAGACTCGTAAATTACATTAGCAGGTTTTTAACCGGGATTGATATCCATCCTGGCGCAAAAATTGCCCCAGGAGTTTTTATCGACCACGGCTCCGGAGTTGTCATCGGAGAAACTGCCATCGTAGGAAGCGGATCTTTGATTTTCCAAGGAGTGACACTTGGAGGAACAGGAAAAGAATCTGGCAAACGGCACCCTACCATTGGTAAAAATGTCGTAATTGGTGCAGGTGCAAAAGTTCTCGGAAATATCACAGTCGAAGATCATGTTCGTGTCGGTGCTGGATCAGTTGTTATGCGAAATGTTCCCGCTGGTTGCACTGTGGTTGGAATTCCAGGAAAAGTTGTCAAAGCAGGCGACGTTGCCTCTGACAGCGTGGAACAAATGTTAGAACACAATCAAATGCCGGATCCAATTGCTAAAGTTTTTTCTGTTTTACTGGAAAAAGTGGAAACACAACAACAACTCATTAACAAATTATATGAGAAACAACAACTTCTAGAAAAATCATCCACAGATGCTCCAGAAGATGACCGTTTCATCCAAGAGTTCATTCATGGAGACGGAATTTAAAATTCTTTTAAGAGTTCTGTTTTTTTCCTTTCATATTCTTCATCAGTAATGAGCCGATTCTTTCTCATTTCCTCTAAGGCTTTTAGTTTTTCGGGAACTGTTTTCCACTGGTCGGTTGGAGGAGGATTCTCCTCTTCTTTTGGATACCGAAAAAGAGGAGGATTAGGCATTAAGGCCGGCACATTAAACACAACAACGTTTCCATAAATGGAATTTTTTGATAAGTTTCTATTTTTATAAATACTAGTATGTTGTTTGTCTTTTAACCAAAGTTCTGGCCGGTAGATTGGTTTGATTTCTGTAGGATGAAAAATCACCCAGTCTTCAAATGAATACTGTGTTTGAAAACTGATGTTTGTATTGATCTCGTGAAATAACAAAACCAATCCCTCTTCTGTTCCTAAAATATAAAAACTTGTTTTTAAAATTTTAACATTGGGAGAAAGAATATCATCTAGTTTAAAAATACACAAATATACCTTGGGTTCTGGGTTTGTTACAATTCTCTCTGCAAACTTTTGGATTTCAGGAAGAAAGGAATCTGGAACCAGGACTTCCCAATCTTCATACGCAAGGACTCCGCGTTTGTATTGAATGGACTTTAAAACGGTTGGTAGCGCCTCAAAATTTTTGGTATTGATTTTCAGTTTAGAAATTTCTTCGGGAAAAATATTCCTCCATTCCTCTTCTTCTACTTCAAAAAAAGCCAAAGATGCGGAAGAATCAATCAATTTGATCTTACTAGTGAAACTGGAACATCCCAAAATAAAAAAAATCGGAATCAAAACGATGGAAATTTTTGCACTTGCCGTTAATGAATTCATGAATACATTAAAAACCGTGACTCGGTTGGTTCTTTTTGTATTGGCATTATTGTTTGCTTCAAACGAAGAATGGAGTGCAGAGCCCATGCCACAATTTCACATGAAGGACCAATATGGGCAATCGTATTCTGAAACCTCAGTGAAAGGAAAACCAGTGGTCATAATGGGCTGTTTTCTTCGCGACCTTGAACTTTGTAGAAAACTTGGCAGAAAATTATATTGGAAAATGCAAAATTTACTTTGGAAGGATAGTTCCAAAGTTCAGTTCCTGCTCTATTTAGATTTTCGTGAAACCAACAAACTTGTAGAAGATTATTTAGAAGAATCAAAAACTAAACAATACGAAAGTATTCTTTTAGATCGAAAAGGACATCTAACTGATGGTCTAAGAAAAGGCGAATCGTATTTAAGAATTTATAACAAATCAGGCAAATTGATTTTTTCCTCATATCAGGAACATATGGAGAATGATCTCATCGAAGAAATATATGGTATTCTCAAAAAAGAACTATAACATAAAAAAATATCTAATCTGGGCTTTCGTTTTTTTCTTTGTCACAAATTGTTTTCAAAAAAATGAAAACCATTATCAATTTTGGAAAGGTTATGACCATTTACAACGTTCTATAAAATCTACTTCCAAAAATGAAATCTACTTTGCTGCACTTGCTGGTAGTTTAAGTGAAGAAAATGAATCACAACTCCTAAAAACAGCCGACGGATATCCTTTCCTCTCTCTCTACGGAACACTGGATCAACAACAAAACTGGAATCTTCATTGGAATGAACCAGAACCACCTAAATATGATTATCTGGCTAAAGTAACATTCACTCCAAAACTTTGGGAGGAAAAAGAAATATACACTGTGGAACGAAAAATCATCCATAAGTTAAACGGATATCAACCCAGAGATTTTTTTACTTGGTTACACGATTTTGCTTTAGCAATTGATGATCATAATGCTTATCAATCATTAAAGTCAACATCACAAAACCTTCAATTTCTTTGTGACGTTATGCAATGCCATGTCACAGAAAATGCAGAATGGCATACATTGGAATTTACAATCAATGATGATACCAAAGCGCAATTTCCTGGTTTTTATAAACGAACAGGATCAAGATTGGAAAAAACCAGATTAAACCTTGAAATCTGGGACAAATTCAATCCAACCCATAAATTAAAAATTACAAACCAAGGGAAAACCATCCAATTTCATTTTCCCATCAATCCACCTAAAGAATATTTTGTATCTCCAAAAGAGATTCATTTTTTGGGTGATATTGAAATCAAATCATTTGGAATTACAGCCAAAATTCAAAATTTGGAATACAAACTAAAAACAACTTTTGATAAACAAACAGACACACTAGATGGACATTTTGTACGCATTGGAAAAAAAGAAATTAATGGAAATTTTTTCTATGTCATTCCTCAGGGTTTTGTAAATTTTTTCATCCCAGGAAATATGGATGAATACTTTAGTGATTTTTTCACCCTACTCATCCAAGGAACCCAAGGCCGGGGTGGATCACAAATCCATGTTACCTTTAGAAAAACTGAAAAGGGTCAAATTAATACAATCACTACTTATAATGAAATCAAACGAAAACGGTTTTCATTGTTTGGTGGAGACGATTCCCAAAAGGCAAGTAACGATTTTGATTTTTTTGCTTCCTGGGAAGAAGCAATGTTAAAGGATCTAAAGTAGAATCAAAAAAAATTGATTCTACTTTTTAAATTGAATATCCACTAGTTTTCGTTAGATGGCAAAACTAAGAATTAATAAAATTTCTCAGTAAGTCTTTGCCTTCTTCTGAACCAAAAGATTCTGGATGGAACTGAACCCCTTCAATTTTTAAGGATTTATGACGAAGGCCCATGATCTCACCCTTCCCTTCCCCGGCAGAAACCCGAGCTGTGATTTCTAAATCCTTAGGGAGTGAAGTTTCTTTTGCCACCAAGGAATGATAACGCATAATTTCTATACCTTGTGTTAAGCCAGAAAAAACACCCTTTCCATCATGTTCAATAGGTGAGAGTTTTCCATGCATAGCTACATTGGCTCGAACCACTTCGCCACCAAACACAGTTGCCATTCCTTGCATTCCGAGACAAATTCCAAGCACAGGCGTAGTTTTACCCAATTCCTTTAGAATATCGGCACTCACTCCAAAATAAGCGGGGTCTGCAGGATGGCCCGGACCAGGTGAAATGATAATCTTATCATAGTTAGCTGATTTAATCCATTCAAAAGGTTTTTCATCGTTTCGGATAACATCCAATTGAAAAAGTTCTTCTCTCTCTTCGAGGATTTCGCCTACGATTTGGTATAGATTGAATGTAAAAGAATCATAATTATCTAGAATGAGCACTTTCATTTTGGTTTCTCCGTTTCCCTGTTATACCGGCAACTTTGTTTTGTCATTTTGGTTTGCTACTCCACTAAGGAGCTTTATGCAAATCTAAAGCTTTGCGAACCGAAGCCATTTTATTGATGATTTCTTGGTATTCGTCTTCTGGTTTGGAATCAAAAACAATCCCACCTGAAGCACGAACAAATCCTTTGTTTCCATTTACAAAAAAACTTCGAATCGGAATGGCAAAGGTACAATCTCCATTCAAACCAAAACTTCCCACAGCTCCGCCATAAGGCCCGCGAGGTGATTTTTCAATTCTCTCAATGATTTTCATCGATTCAATTTTGGGTGCACCGGAAAGAGTACCGGCTGGAAACGAAGAAGCTAATCCCGAAAACATATCTTCTTTTGAAGAAAGAATTCCTACCACTTCACTAGAGATATGTTGCACATGAGAAAACCTTTTCACATCAAAACGCCTACGCACTTTCACTGTGCCAAATTTTGCCACTCGCCCCACATCATTACGATGGAGATCAATTAACATATTGTGTTCTGCAATTTCTTTTGGGTCGGTTAAAAGTTTACGAGCAAGAAGAGTATCTTCTTTAGCATCAACTCCGCGTTTGGTGGTTCCTGCCAAAGGAAAAGACTCCATTTCTCCTTGGCGCAAACGAAAGAGTAGTTCTGGGCTTGCACCCAAAATAGCACGAGATCCAAATTTTACATAATACATATGAGGAGATGGATTGATTTCCCTTAGTGTCTCGTAA
The DNA here is from genome assembly GCF_004770475.1 of Leptospira mtsangambouensis. Classification (NCBI taxonomy): domain Bacteria; kingdom Pseudomonadati; phylum Spirochaetota; class Leptospiria; order Leptospirales; family Leptospiraceae; genus Leptospira; species Leptospira mtsangambouensis. The sequence goes on along the minus strand of NZ_RQHK01000017.1, from coordinate 516,145 downwards.
ATTGCTAATGGGTTTCCTTCTACTTTATATAATTCTTCAAATCCAATTTGGCATTGGAAGGTGTTTCCCGCTTTTACTTCTTCTAAAGCTTCTTCCACCATCTGCTTATGAACTTCCTTAGATAAACCAGCCTGCAATAAAGAAACCTTTGCTTGTGGTTTTTGGGATTTGTCTTTTTTTATCTGTTCTAAGATTAAATTCACTTCTTGGATGCGGTTGGTTCCATTATCAAAGTAAATGAGTTCCCCAGTAAATTTGTCATAAATGAGTCCATCCAAATACAATCCAAAAATCATAGCCGGAAAATCAGGATGTGGTTCGAGCTTCAGTTTTGGCTCAAAGAATTGCATACTTTGGTAACCAAGATAACCGACAAATCCACCCGCATAACTAATGCTTAGCGAATTATAATCCGTAAGCTCCCGTAGAGCAAAATAAGGATTCTCAACAGAATATTTTTTACCATCGATTTCTAAAATTCCAGGTTCTCCCAAAAAGAGATGAGAAGGTTGGAATCCAATCACAGAGTAACGAGAGTCGTATTGGTTGTCCCCTGCTGATTCGAGTAGGAAACAATTCTCATATTTGGCTTCAATGACCCGAAAGAGTTCCCAAAACTCGATTCCTTCCGGCAAGGTTAGAGAAGTGTAATTTGGTTTTTTGGGGATCTTGATTTTCGGAAGTGTTTGGCTCATAAAAAACTCTGTATTAGGTACCAAGATTCATTTTGAATCTTTTAATGAAATAAAAAAGGCAGGTCCGGATTCCGGAACCTGCCTTTTGCTGTGCGATTCTTAAATCCGTTCTTATTTTAAGTTTTGGTTTGCAAAGTCCCAGTTTACTAAATTCCAGAATGCTTCTACGTATTTTGGACGAGCATTGCGGAAATCAATATAGTAAGCATGTTCCCAAACATCGATTGTTAGCAAAGATTGGAGTCCATCTTTCAAAGGGCTACCCGCATTGCTTGTGTTCACGATTTCAACACCGTCACCTTTTTTGACAAGCCAAGTCCAACCTGATCCAAAGTTAGTAATGGCAGATTGAGAAAACTTTTCTTTAAACACATCAAAAGACCCAAAGGATTTTGTGATTAAATCAGCAACAGCACCTGTAGGAGCTCCGCCACCCTTAGGGGAAAGGGAATGCCAGTAGAAAGTGTGGTTCCAAATTTGAGCTGCGTTATTAAAAATTCCACCAGATGATTTTTTTACGATCTCTTCAAGTGTTGCATTTTCAAACTCAGTTCCTTTGATGAGGTTATTGAGGTTTGTAACGTAAGTTTGGTGGTGTTTTCCATAATGAAACTCTAAAGTTTCAGGTGAAATGTGCGGAAGAAGTGCATCCTTTGCATAAGGAAGTTCTGGGAGTTTATGTTCCATGATCGGTCTCCTGATGGATTCAAGTGTAATTGTATTTTGTATCTAGTATGGATCGCAAAAGCAAATCGTAAACTAAAAAAGTAGAACGATTCTAATCGTTCGCCTCTATTAATTTCGACTGACTGTAGAACGAACTGTCTTTAATAAATTTAAAATTTCCGAGTGCAAAACTCCATTGGAAGCTACTAACTCAGGAAGTCCTGTATAATAATGGACTCCATTTAAGTCGGTCAATTTTCCACCTGCTTCCGTTAGAATCACTGAAATGGCTGAAACATCCCAATGTTTGACAGTTTTTTCCCAAATGGCATCCATCACACCTTCTGCAATGAAACATGCATCCAAAACAAAAGAACCCGTTCTACGAAAGGACCTTGCATAGGTTAAAAACCCGGATAAGTCAGCCATAATCTCTTGGATCATATGAGCTCTTTTTGTGGGAAGATTGGGAGAAAAAATGGCTCGGTTTAGTTCGGAAATTCTGGAAGTAACAATGGGTTCTCCATTTTTATAAGCGCCCTCACCCAAAACAGCGGAGTATACAGATTCTTGAGGAGGGACAATGACCACACCACCAACGGGTGTTTCTCGATGTTCCAATCCAAACGAAATGGCATACAAAGGAAGTCCCCGAACAAAATTCATCGAACCATCCACTGGATCCAAAACCCATTTAAAGTCACCACCATCAATGGCAGGTTTATCTTCACAAATGATTCCATCTTTCGGAAAAGACTTCTGTAAAAAACGAATCAAAATATCACCTAGTTTTCCATCGGCGGCATCAATACGTTCTTTCTCATCTGCATCCGTTTCAGAACGAATTGAAGAAACTTCTCGTTGGATTTTTTTAGCTTCATGGATGATACCCATCGCATTTGCTTTTACGTATTCGATCCGTTTGATGGTTTCATCTACGGGGAAATTAATGGTTGGTGAAGAGATTCCCATACTACCTACTTTTTATTTATCGGATGATTTTTGAATGACTTTCCATAAAATATTACCGGACTTCGACTGTGTCCTTTCCACTTCAAAAGAAGTGAGATATTCATGATATTTTTTTAACGTATCTTCAGGAATTCCTGCTTCTGTTTCGGTGAGGATTGGATAAAAATTTTTAAATTGTTGGATGGTTTTTGGCAAACTAGGGATTAAAAACCGAAGGGACAAAGACAAATAATCAATTCCGATCGGAGAATAGATCCTACCTAATTTCCAAACTTCAGAGCTAATACCTAATTCTTCTCGGATTTTCGATTCCGTTTCCGAAAAATCAATTTCATCAAAAATTTCTGAAAACCTTCGGATTGGTTTGTTATCATCTTTTTCCGATTCAACACGAAATATCCCACCCTGAAATCGTTTTGCTTCAAAGTCAGTAATGTCTTCCCCATCTTCTTTCGTGGAATGAAGGTGAATGATTTTGGTTTGAAAATACAACCGATCAGTGATAATGGAAGGAGTCATATTTTGTGAGCCAGGTTTTTTGATTTCTTCCGACTTTGCCCCACCCAAGTACAACATATCCACAGAAAACACATATAAAAAACGGGAAGATCCAAATAACATAGGCCGAACAAAAAACAATTTTCCTGTTTCTCGTTTGGGTCTTGGTTCGGGTAATAAACAAGTTCCTTCTATGGCTTCAGGAATATACTTTAAAACAGTTTGAACAAAATCTTTGATATCACCAAACTCGGGTTGTGTGACTGAAGTACCTGGGATAACAAATCGATCAGGAAACTGAATGTAAGGTGTATGTAGATTATCCACATAAATTTCACCTGGTTTATTTTTTCCGGATGTTTCGTTTAAAATCCGATTGATTGTTTTAAAATCTTGTATTCTCATTTTCTATTTTAAAATACCAAAGTTTTATTTGGGAATTCTTTTGATTTTGTAACCAAACGGCTTTAAAATCGAAAGTCCCGCCAACTTATATCGGTTAGAGTGGTTCATTGTAATTTCATAATTGAATTGTTTTCCTTCTCGGTAATGACGTTCAATTGTCGCACCAAGAAAACCAAAGGGAACCCCTGCTTCCTTCAATATCTTTCTATACAATAAAATAAAACTTTCAGGTGTGAGAGAGGTTCCCACATAATAAACTTTTCCTTTACCAAAAGAATTCACAGTGATCGCAGCTTTACCGGAATAAAACTTTTTTGAATCATTGTATCTAGCTACGACTTTGGCAGTTGTTGGCTCCAAAATTTCACAGAACTTGGATCCCTTAAGCGGTAAAATTCCCATTCGAATTCCCACTTTGTCTGTTGCTGGTGCTTCAAACTGAAACACCTCCACTCCAGTCATTTCTCCAAAAACTCCCGGAACTGGCTCTTCTACCATCCAATGGTCTTTGTCTTTGATTCCCGCCCGATAACCAAGAACCAAAGTTCCTCCATTTGTTACGTAAGTTTTTAATTTTTCTACAATCGATGGATCGAACATTGTATAAAGTGGCAATGTTAATACTTTATACTTTGACCAATCGTTTTCTGCACTAATGGGAAGAGAATGAGCGTTTACATTTAAAACATTGGTCCCTGCAAACCAAGTAGCAAGTTCAATATCGTATCCGACTTGGGCAAAGGGAACCGGTGAAAATTTTAAACCATCACTCAAAGGTTGGTGTTTGTAATTACGTGAATTTTCAATATCGTGTAAAATTGCCACTTCAGCTTTGTAAGGTGAATCAGCAATATCCGAAGCAAACTCATTGATATCTTCTATTGTTTTTTTTAACTCAAAATATTTGGCTGTTTTTCTTTTTCCGTGATCCAAAATTCCATAACAAAGTTGTTCCTGACCGAAACGTGCCGTGCGGTAACGAAAGAAATAGATTTGATTCGCACCGTTCACAATGGCTTGCGTGAGCCAAAGACCAATTTGCCCTGGTGGTGGAAGATAACCTAAAGTATCATGACCTTGTACACCAGAGAATTGTTCCATCACAGTGTATGGTTTGTTTTTTAAACCTCTCGAATACTGTTGTGTGGCAGTCACCAATGGATGTGGATATGGTTCTTGTTGGTTTCCCCAGACAGGATAGTTATCCCAAGACACATAGTCCAATTTGGAAAACAACTTTTCCATATCAGTGATTGGTAAAAATGGAGAAGGATAAAGATTTGTAGTGAGTGGTTTTCCTTTGCTGTATTTTCTTAATATTTCTGCTTGGAAATGAATGTAAGAAACTAGTTCGTCCGATTGGAATCTATAATAATCTTGGATCATTGCCGGGTTGAAATTACTAGCCACATGAGCCGCTGGCAATGGAATTTCGTTCCAATCAGTGTATAAAACTCCCCAAAAAACGTTCCCCCAACGTTTGTTAAGCGAATCTAAAGTTTTGTATTTTGCCTTTAACCAAGTTCTAAAGTTCTTTAATGCTAAGGGTGAATAATCAACATCGGATCCTTCGTGCCCTGGTTCATTGTCAATTTGCCATCCGACAACTGCTGGGTGGTTTCCAAAATGTTTGGCCATTGCAGTAACGATTCGTTCCGTTGCTTTTTGATAAGCAGGAGATGAAAAACAAGCCTGGCGTCTAGTTCCAATCCCTCTAATGATCCCATCTTTAGATACCTGAACAATTTCTGGAAATTTTTTGTACAACCAAGGCGGAAAGGTAGCTGTTGGTGTACCAAGAATGGCAGTCATTCCGTGGTCTTGCACTTTTTTTAAAACCGCATCAAACAAAGAAAAATCGAATTTTCCTTCCTTGGGTTCCATGAGTCCCCAAGCAAATTCTGCGAGTCTTACCGACGAAAGACCCATCTCTTTCATAATTTTTAGGTCTTCATCCCAATCCTTAGGGTTCCATTGTTCGGGGTAATAACAGGCGCCAAAGATCATATTTTTCCTTTTTGCGATTGCAGAATCTATCTTGTGACACAGACTGAATCAGAAAACACCCCTTTCAATCAAATAATGTCTGACCAAGTTATTTTAGGTATATCCAACACCCACCACTATCGATTTACTTTAGTCGATTTGACAGAAACAGCCAAAGAACCTATGTTTCTTCATTCTCTGAACAAAGAAATGTCCGTATTCCTTTCTAAAACCATGATGGGTGCGTTGTTTCTCGCAGAGATGACAAAAAACCAGCAAAAGGTAAGCATCCAATGGAAGGATGATTCCAACAAACAAGCCTTAGCCTACAGCGATCGATACGGTAAAATGAAATCCGTTGCGTATTCGGCAAGCCACGAAGAGGGAGATATCCGAAACGAATTTATTTTGGGCCAAGGGATTATGAAAGTAATTCGTTGGGATTTTGATTCAGATACATACCAGTCTTATACAAACCTAGTAGAAGACACATTCGAAGTAAATTTTATCAAATACTTAACTGAATCAGAACAAATCAAAGCCATCGTAGGAATGGAAGTTTATCCTTTTGATTTTCCTGGAAATGATTTTTCCGCAAAAGGTTTGTTCTTCGAAGCACTTCCCGATGCACCAGAAGAAAGTTTTAAGTATCTGATTTCCAAAATCCAACCCCTTGTCAAAAAAGAAGCTTTTTGGGGGCTCAGTATTGATGATATGCTAACCTCTCTCCAAACAGAGATCGGTTCTGAGTTGGAAGTCTTAAGTAAAGAGTCTCCCGAATTTTTATGTGATTGTTCCAGACATAAGGTAGCAGATATCATTGCTTCCCTTGGCAAACAAGAAGCAGATTCCATCATTGATGAATTTGGAAAAATTGAAATTACATGTGAATTTTGTAGAACTGCCTATCAATTTGATTCCTTCGATGTGGAGAAATTCTTTAATCAATGAAAGCCAATTTTCTCTCTCTTAGAGAATCGGAACTAAACCCAGTATTTATAAGTTTGGACCAGTTGGTGGATCAATTTCTAAAAAAACACAAATTCCCAGTTCTTCTGATTTCGGGAGAAATGGGCGCAGGCAAAACTACTTTTATCCGAGAATGGTATAGCCGATTTGGAACCGAAAGTTCTATTAATTCGCCTACTTTTTCTTTGTATAATATATATGATTCGCCTAACTTTCGCTTGTATCATTTTGATTTATACCGGATTAAAGTTTTAGAAGAACTAGAAGATTTGGGATTTGAAGAAATCTGGGGAAAAGAAGGAGTCTCTGCGATCGAATGGTGGCAAATTGCCGAACCTTATCTTCCAAAATCCAATCGAATCCATTTGTCAATTGAATCAGATTCCATAGAATTTCGTTCCTATTCTTTGGAATGGTCAGAAAAGGAAATCCAGTGAACGTGCTCTACTTCGACACAACCCAGGATTGGATTCAGGTTCTGGTTGCTACCCATACCGACGGATCCCCATTGCAGATCCTTTCAGAACAAACGGAAACTACACCCAAGGAATCTTCTTTTAAGTTAGTCGAATACATTCGTTTGTCACTGGAAAAGGCAAAAATTAAAAAGCCAGATCTTATCATTGTAACAAATGGGCCAGGCTCTTTTACTGGTATTCGCATAACAGTGACTACAGCAAGAGATCTTTCCCAATTATGGAAAATTCCAGTATTCGGTATGGATAGTTTAGAAGCTTACTTAATAGGGATTGCCGGAGAGAAAATGACCGATGAAACGTCCTTACTTTGTTTGGATGGGAAACAAGGAAAGTACTACACAAAGTATAAATCCCTCAAAGGTTTTTCAGATTCTTTTGATCTGACTCCCGAATCCATCGAAGCAAAAATCAAAACAAGTGAATGGACACCTAACAATTGGTATTATACTGGAAATTTGCCAGTGTTTTATCCCCCCACTGCAACAAAAATTGAAGCGACAAACCTTAATCTTTCGTCTATACTACAGTATAGTTTGAAAGAGTATTTCAAAACAGACCCTAATAAAAACGACTATTTATCTCTCCTGCCCAACTACATCCGCGGGACCTACGTAGATCACAAATGAATTTATGGATACCTATAAAATACAAAGAAAAATCATAGAATTTCTGGACCAAAAGTCTGGAAAGGACATCACAAGACAAGAGATCAAAAAAAAATTTACCGAATCAAGTGAATTCAAAAGACCCGATCCGAAAACGAAGAAAGTTAAATCCTTCAAACGCAAAGAGAAAGTTCCTAGAAAAGAAATCGAATTTTTAATCGATCAACTTTTCAATTTGTTAGAAGCAGAAGGACTACTGATTCCCAATAAAAAATACCTAACAGTAGCAAGTCCGTTTCGCCTAACAGGGAGAATTTCCATTTCTCGACGGGGTGATGGTTTTATTTCCCTTCCTTCCAAAAATGAAATTTTCATTCCAGGACCAATGACCAATTCCGCCATCACTGGTGACAAGGTAGAAGTCATTCCCTTGGGAGTTGGTAAAAAAGACAGGTTAGAAGCAGAAGTCACAAACATCGTCAAACGAGGCCGTGTTCTTTACCGAATGCGAGTTAGAGAAAAAACAAACAAATTTGTTTTTGGAAACTTTCTCGATATGCTTGGAGAAGGCAAAGAAGGAGTCCTTCATGTTAAGTCTATTTTAAAAGACACTTTTGATTCGATTCAAGTGAACGATATTTTAATCGTAAAATTTAAAGAAGGAGCCATTCCTCAGGAAAATCTTTACGATGTCAGTTTTATTCGCTTCGAATCGGACACAAAAGAAGACGGCGATTTACAACGGATTTTAATGAAATACAATTACGATCCTGTGCATCCAGACTTCATTCCTTTAGAATTTCCTGAAGAAGTATCAGAAAAAACAGTTTCTGATTGGAACAGCAGAACCGACTTACGAAACTTATATGCTGTTACGATCGATGGAATTACAGCCAAAGACTTTGATGATGCCATCAGTTTTGTCGATGAAGGAAACAGGCTTCGTGTTTGGATTCACATTGCTGATGTTTCTTATTATGTAGAAAAAGATTCGCCTCTAGATAAGGAAGCTTATGAAAGAGCCACTTCGGTTTATTTAGCAAACCGTGTAGTTCCTATGTTGCCACCCATTTTATCTGAAGACCTTTGCAGTTTGGTAGCCAACACCAATCGACTTGCTTTTACCGTAGAAATGGAAGCAAGTAAAACTGGTGAAATTTACAATGCAAAGTTTTATAAATCTGTGATCAAAGTGAATACAAGATACACTTATGAAATGGCTGAAGAAGAAATCAAAGCCAAAGATCCACAAAATTGGATGTATCAAGTTTCACAATTCACAGAAGCTCTTCGCAAACGTAGAATGGAAGCCGGTAGAATTGATTTAAATTTACGGGAAACCACAATCACTTGGAATGAAAGAAAAGAACCCGTTGGGATTGAGAATCGAGAACGCCTAACAAGCCATATGCTCATTGAAGAGTTAATGTTATCTGCCAATCTAAAGGTGGATGAGTTTTTAAGAAAAAAGAAAGTCCCTTCCCTTCACCGAATCCACGAAGCAATGGACGAGGAAAAATTAGAGACCCTCAATCATTTTCTACAATTGAATGGATACAATATCCAAATCAAAGATACAAGCTATGCTGAAATCATGAAGGCAGTAAAAGAGATTGAAGATGGTTCTGTTGGAAAAATTTTCAATTATCTACTGTTACGAAGTTTTATGCAGGCGTATTATGGATCGGATCCTCTCGGGCACTGGGGACTTGGTTTTAAGGACTATTGCCATTTCACATCTCCCATCCGAAGGTATCCCGATTTAATTGTGCATCGTGTGTTGCATGCTACACTCTTAGAAACAGATAAATCTTATTCTGAAAATGAAATAGCGGTGATGGGTCTGCATTGCTCGGAAGAAGAAAGAAGAGCAGCCGATGCGGAACGAGACATCATTAAAATCAAATCCTTTCGTTATTTGGAATCTACAGGAATAAAAGAGTTTAAAGGTTTTATCGTTGGGATCAGACCTTCTCAAATTTTTGTAGAATTGGATATTTCTAATTTGGAAGGAGTTTTGGACAAATCGGAATTCACCGATGAATTTGAAGTAGTGATCAAAAATGATTTCTCTTTTTATTCGAAAAAATATTCCAAAATATTTTTTATAGGTGATCCAGTAACAGTAAGCCTTGATCGCATTGATTTTGAAGAGATCAAAGTTTTTCTTAAATTAAAAGATTTCAAAAAAGACGAAGCACCACTGAAAAAGAAATAAAGACAATCCTCGAATCGATTTTATAAAGATAGATTCGGGATTTCTTCTCGTTTCCAAACTTTTCTAAAAAACTTTCGATCATTTACCTGGATAGACATGATCTTTTGAATGATGGCTTCTTCGCTGATCTGATAGGTCTTCATCAAATCTCTGTCCAAAGATAATTGAGAATGAGCTACCCATTTCACAAGAGAACGTTTTGTTCTTTCTGACTCAGGGAGAAGTTCATTCACAGTCGAGAAGAATTGTTCATGACTTAAGAAAAGACCATTGGAAATTTCTGGCATGGGTGCTGCACCGTGATCTGCTGTTACCAGCATTATAAAGTTATCACCAAAATTAGTTTTTAGATATTCGAATATAGTTTGAATTTCTTTATCCGTAGCTTTTAAAACTTGTTCTGCCTCTTTTGATTCCCATCCATACAAATGACCGACGGCATCCGTAGCCTTCAAGGTTACATAGGCAAGATCGGTGATACCATCCTTATCTTTTTTTGTATTGATTATTGTTTCTGTAATGCTGTCTCGAAAGAGGGCTCCATCCATCTTTGCCTGAAATTCAGAACCTTGGAAGTGGTGGATTTTTGCGATCAAATCGATTGGATCTTTGGCTTCAAAATGAGTCGATATATCTTTTTTATGATTCAAATAGAATTGGTACAAGTTATACTTTTGTACTGATTTAGGAACAAGGAAGGCATCGTTATACGTTGACCATGATAAATTTTTCACATCTTGCCAATAAACAAAATCGTTATCGGGAAATTCTGTTGCCGAATTTTTTGAAATTGGGGAAAATAGTTTTCCATGTCCTGCCATACCCACAGCTGCCCTTGCCGCATAACATTGGCTTATGATGACAGGTTCATTATTCTTTGAAAGATCCCATTCATCAGCAAAACTCGGGACCTGCATTTCGTTCAAATCCCAATCTTTGTTTTTTCCTTGGTAAACGGGTCTATGGAGAACCTTTCCATCTGCATATGTATAAATTTCATTCGAGAAAATTTTTGAGTCTTTAGGAAATGCTCCGGTTCCAATCGCCATATGGCCCACAGCTGTATGTGATTCCAAGTGAGCCACTTTTGCTTTTTTAAAGTATGCAGAGTTGTTTTTTAAATCTTCAAGAAATGGATAAGCACCTTTATGTGCTTTGTAAAGCTGTCTTCCACCTTGGTCAACAACAACGGTAACGATGATTTCTGGTTTCACCTTCTCGTTTTGGAATATTTTTTCCAAATAGGATACATCGATTGTATTCTTAAATTGAAAATCTAAGATTTTTCCATAGATAGAAGGAATGTGTTGTTGGTTGATCTCATCGGAGTATTGGCCATTTCTGATCCACTTCGGTCCATAAATCCAAATGGGGATTTCGGTATCATAAAAATATTGAGTATAATGCGATGTGTAGTTTACTTCTTTCGAAAAATGTTCGTCTTCCGCATCCAATTGCCATTGGTTTTTCAACTCTTCCCAAGATAGATCATGGTCTTCTAAAATATTTTTTATTTCTTCTTTGGAATAATGGGAAAGAGTGATTGCGTCCCTTGCCTCTCTATCAAAAATATTGAATGGAAATGGAGCTAAGATTAAATCTGTATCAGGTTGTATCGATAGATAGGCAGCACGTTTATAATCCTTTTCCCAACCACAATTGGATAAAACCAAAATCAGACCAACTATGACTAAAATATTTCGTTTTTTATATTTTGGGTTTATCACTGTTCCCTTCCTATCTTGTTACACTCTTCCCGATGTTTACTTTACTAGGCAAGTGAGAATTAAAGTGGTTGGAGATCTCATGTGCCATAACTCACAAATCTCCTCTTATTATCTTTCAAAGACTAAAGAGTATGATTCTAGTAGTAGTTTCGAATTCGTTTCAAATTCATTACAAGATGCTGATTTAACCTTAGGAAATTTAGAAACAACAATCGCAAATGATCCAAATGAATTTACTGGATACCCTCGATTTGGCTCTCCAATCGGTTATTTAAGAGGAATCAAAAATGCAGGTTTTGATATTTTATCAACAGCAAACAATCATTCTGCGGATAAAGGAGCTTTTGGAATTGATTATACGATTGATTCGGTAAATCAAATGGGAATGGTTCCTATTGGGACTTTCAAATCAAATTCAGATTATCTAAATCGAAAAGATTTTTTTATCGAAGTGAATGGAATCAAAATTGCTATTTATAATTATACATATTCCACAAATGGAATTCCTGTCAAAAATGATCGAATCGTTAGGCTTTTGAGTGAAAAACAAATTCAAGAAGATGTTAGTTTTGCCAAAGAAAATGGAATCCACTTTGTAATCCTTTGGTATCATTATGGAACTGAATATGAAGAAAAACCAGACAAGTCACAAACCAAATGGGTTCAGATAGGTTTCGATGCTGGGGCCGATATCATCCTTGGAGGGCATCCTCATGTAGTGCAAAGAATCGATCACTTCCAGGAAGAAAAGAATGGAGAGGACCGACTTGTGGCCTATTCCCTTGGAAATTTTTTGTCGGCACAAAATAGAGAAAATACTGATGGTGGGATCATTTTATCTTTTTCATTAGAGATAAACTCACAGAAAGAAAAACAGATTAAAAATGTAAGTACAGAATCTGTTTGGGTTTACCCACACGGTTATAAAATCATTCCCATTGTGAAATATGCGCAGAAGGAAATACCAATCAAACTTCCTAAACATTCAGAAAGAAGAATGTTTGGGTATGAATCACACCTCAAAAAAATGCAGGGTCTCAGTTTTTAATTGAACCTAGTTTTTCAACCTAACTAGAAATTTCACCGGCAATAAGATCATATCCCTTACCTTCCCGAATCAAATCAATTGAGTCATCATTGATTTGTAAGATTGTGGATAGTTCCATTTTGACAATCCCACCATCGACAATCCCATCCACCTGGTTCCCATAAATAGATTCTAAATCATCAATATCGATGATGAACTCATCATCACAAAAAGCAGAAGTGGAAGTGAGAGGGGAATCATGGATTTTTAAAAGTTCACTTAGGTAAATATGATCGGGTATACGAATTCCAATTTGTTTGTCTTTGTGATGGACTACAGACGGTTTTGGTAGATTTTTATTCGCTTTTAAAACAAAAGTAAAGGGGCCAGGTGTCACTCGTTTCATCAAACGATAAGCAGAATTTGGCAAATACTCAATGAAATTTGATGCCATAGAAATGTCTTTGCACATCAGAGAAAGTGGTTTGTCTTTGGGAAGTTTACGAATATCGTATATTTTCTCAACTGCCAGTTTAGAGTGTGCATCAGCTATAATCGCATAAACAGTGTCAGTTGGAAATATATAAACGGCTCCATCCTTCAATCTGTCCGAAATTTGTTTGAGTTTTCGGATTTCGGGATTTTCTGGATGGAGGTATAGAATCATACGGTTTCACACAACAGCGTTTATTGTGCTGTGAGTCCCCCATCAAGAACAAGACACTGACCCGTCATATACGAAGAAGAATCAGAGGCTAAATAAATGGCCGCTCCCAGAAGCTCTTCTGGTTTTCCAAGTCGCCCCATAGGAATACCAGCAAGCACTTGTTTCATGATGAATTCTTTATCTTTGATCATATCTGTCATTTCGGTATCAATGAGCCCCGGACAAATGACATTCACACGATAACCATTATTACACCATTCGATAGCAAGGGCTTTTGACAAAGTAATGACCGCTCCCTTTGTCCCGGAATATACAGAAGCCAGTTTACTTCCCACCATACCAAGAACCGAAGCTACATTGATGATGTTTCCACCTTCTTTTTTATGATGTTTGTAATATGCTTGGCAATTGCGGAAAACACCCACATAGTTTGTTTGAACTATATTTTGTAATTCCTCTTCTTTGAATCCAGAGGCTGGAGTATTCGTTGCAATACCGGCGTTGTTGATGAGTGTATCAAGTCTTCCATGTTTTGCTTTGATTTGACCGATGATTTCAAATGCTGCACCTTCACTGCGTACATCAAGGACCACTCCGTTGATTCCTTCTTTAGCCATCCACTCAATGGATTCTGGTCTAGAACCCGCTCCATAGACTATGGCACCAGCGTCTCGAAAACCGAGGGCTAATGTTTTTCCGATGCCTCGGCTGGCACCAGTGATCAAAATCGACTTTCCTTTTACATCAAATAAACTCATTTTACCTCATGATTGGAAGGATAACAATCGCTAGCTTGAGGTTTTGTGTCTTCCAAAAGTTTTTTATAATCTAAAGTATTATCATCCCGAACCAAATCTCTTCTTATGTAGTGTGTTCCTTTTTCATAATAATCCGCAACGGGATTACAATCTTGGATGTCTTCCGAATAACCTCGTTTACATCCAAAAACAAAAACGATCGCCCATAAAAAAATAGCCAAAAGTCGAGGACTCATCATTATGAAATGAAACAATATCCCGTAAGGAATAGCAAGAATTTGTTTATACTCAAATCGACATCACCAAGGCGAATCCAAATACTCACCGATTTAGGATTTTTGTTCCAGGTGGAACCAGCAAACATTGATGAGTCTCAAAAATTCAAAGAACCCGCACTCCAATACTTAGAACGAATGGTTCACTCGAAATTAGGCAACAATGGAAACCTAAACCATCTTTATTTGGCTGCTGATACCATTGTTGTATTTCAAAATGAAATTTTACACAAACCGACCGATCTGGAAGATTCCGTTCGGATCCTCAAAACACTCTCTGGAAAAAAACATTCCGTATTTTCGGGGGGCGGTTTGCAGGCTGGCTCGAATGTTGATTTTTTCTTCGAGGAGACAATCATCGAATTTAAAAATTGGAGTGAGGTGGAGATTCGAGATTATATTTTGCGATGCCAACCTTTCGATAAAGCAGGCTCATATGGAATCCAAGATGAAAATGGACCCGTAGCCACAAAGTTTGGATCGTATACGAATGTGATGGGATTTCCCCTCCGAAGTTTTTTAGCTCGTTCTTCGGTGTGGTTGCCTTTTTGGGAAAAGTCTTTTAAGCGTAAAGATTGACCAAATTTCCAGGTTTGTAAGCTGCTTTTGCCTCTGGACTTGTTTGGACTTCAGTTGCTTTTTTTTCTGTTTCACCCGAAACATACTTTGGCTGATAAGAGCGAGATTGAATTGCTTCTACCTGCTCCACAGCTTGGGTGTTGTATGTGGGAGACACATACATATATGGTTCGCCTAGTCCTGAAACTCTTGCCACATTACTTGAGATTTCCATACTATGAATATCGCCTCGATCCTATCGAAAGATTAGACCGGATTCACAAAAATGGAAACAAAAAAATCGCAAGCGAGAGAATTTAGCTCTCTTTTCCAATTATTCAAAACCCAGACCAGCAATCTCCCGCAATTTTTTGCCTATACAGGGGAAGATTCTTATGAATTTGAACTCATCATCGATCATTACAAAGAGGCCCTTTCGAAATCTTCGGGCCCTTATGAAATCATTCTCATTGTATCTGAATCCGGAGAACAGGCAAAACTTTTTGCGGAGCTCTTTACTCCAGATATGTTTTACCCAAGAAAACTCATCATTGTCAAACAAGCTGCTGCACTATTTAAACCCATACTTGATACAAAGGCGACACAAGAATGGAAAGATTTTGCTTCTGGATTTCGTAAAAACATAACCGCAGTTTCTGATGAAATTTTTCTCATTGTCCATTACGATGGAAAAGACATCCCACAAAGTTTGGTCCAACTCTTTCAAGGAACCTTAAACTATTACAAAACTAAGTTTTTATATCCGAGTGATTATCCCAAAGTATTCAAAGAAGTCTGTGACCAAGAACAAGTGCATTTTGAACCCAATGCTGCCGATGAATTCATCCATCGAATTCCTGCAAACGTAGGTGCTTATCTTAAAAGCGTAAAAAAACTCAAACAATACTTACATCGTTCCAAGTTTACCATCGAAGATGTGAATTCCGTTTTATTCAGTCAGAATGAACTAAATACCAATGTGCTTGTAGAAACATTAGTTCAAAAACGAAAGGTTGATTTTTTTAAAGAATTTACCAAGTTCAATGATCAAAACTCTGAGATCCTCAGTTTCTTAACAAGGCTCAGTTACAAACTAGATGAAATTCGCAAAATCAAAGTTATACGAGCAAGACACAACGGTGAAGTTCCTATCCCCATTATGGATGAACTTTTGAAAACAGGAAGTTATTCCGATGCGAGAAAAAATTTTGTAAGAAGGCAATTGGTTTCTGATTCCGCTTTATTTACAGATAAAACTTTAGATTTATTTTATGACCAAGTGATTGAAATGAATATCAAATTCAAATCAGGGCTTCGAGACGAAGTAGGTAGGAATTATTTTTTACAAAAAATTATGCATCTTTTTTCGTTACTTCAAGAAAGATCTTCCAATTGATATTCATGTAATTTGCGATACAAATTCCTTTCAGAGATTCCAAGTAATTTGGCAGCTTTTTCTCGATTTCCTTTCGTATAAATCAAATTGGCTTTGATGATTTCCTTTTCATAACTTTCCAAACTAATTCCAGGTCTCACATCTAATTCTGTAAGTTGGTTTTCAAAAAAATGCGATGGGATCTGCTTCCAATGTAATTGTTTGCCGGATGAAAAACCAACCAGTGCAAAAATTATATCTCGCAATTCAGAAAGATTTGTGGTGAACGTTTTGTTTTTAAAAAAAACAAAAAACTCTTCCTCCATACCGGAAATTTTTTTACCGAGTTCTGTATTTGCCTCTTCTAAAAACTGAGAAACAAATAAGGGCAATTCCGAAATTCGTTTTTTCAAATTCGGAAGTTCAAACCGAAAGGATTTTAACTGGTCATAAAAATCTGCATACACATTCTTTTGAGTTAGAATTTCGAGTTCTTCTGAATGAATTTCCCAATACAAATATACTTTTGATTTTTCTTCATATTTTTCTGACTTCCACCATTGTTGTAATAATAATACTTCTTCCGGTTTTGCCTTTGTGATGCGATCCATCAGAATGGTCACCATCTGTCTGGATGATTTGATTTTTTCTAAAGACTCCGCAAAGGCAAAAGGATATGAAAAATCAAAACTTACTACATTACTGGAAGAAATATTTCTTTGTTCTAAACTTCTTTGGATCCAAAAACTTTTCCCTACACCCCTTTCTCCAATGATTAACATTGGTAAATTGGAATTTGAAGTTTCTATCCATTGGTTGCGAATCTTTTGGATATCGGATCCGCTAAAAATCCATTCTGAAGTTTGTTTACTTCTTTTTGATGACACTCACTGTCCCTTGCAAGTAACCGTTAAATTCTCTAATTTTGTTTATATCCAAAAACTTTTTCGCCTGCGATGGTTTCACCATCAGTGTCTTTGGATAGGTAGTATTTATTTTTAACAAGTTGGTTTCGGCAGGAGCATTTTTCACTCCCCATGTGGATAGAGGATCCAAAACAAAAGTCGTTTGGATTAAATACTCTTTTCCTTTTGTTACCACCACGTCATAAGGCAGCTGAATCCAAATGGCTTCTCCTTTTGATTCAACAAGAACCGTCTGGAATCTATCCTTTTCAGTTTGGTCTGTATTGGATTCTGTTCGCAGAATGTATTCTAAATCGGTTTTAATTTCTTCTTTTTCCAAAACCCGTTTGTCGGAAATTTTTTCATACGCCAGATACAGATTGTAAGGTGTGACCACATCGACTGCCGCACGAACCAAAGAAGCATCATATTTTTTGATTTGGTTTTGATTCCAATTAAAAGGCATTGGTAATTCTTCAATAGAGGAATACACATTGAATTGGTTTAAATAGAGATATTCATATCCTTCGGAAGTTCCGATTTTTTGGTATTCGGTGATTCCAACAACACGACTGTTACTTGCTTTGCCAATTCTTTGTAATTCTCGAATTGTACTTAGTTCAGAATGGTTGGGAACTAATAGAACTGGTTCAATTTCCATATGTCGTAGATCATTCAATGCCATGATGATTGAACCGGATTTGTCCTTCACTGCAGAAGAAAGAAGCAAAAACAGTTTTCTTGATTCTTTTTTCCCAGTAGAAATTTTCGACTTTAAACCTTGTAAGGCGGATACAATGGACTCAGCTTGGTTGTTTCCTTGCCATCCCGTTTCTTCCATCAATTTTTTAATTTCTATATGTTCTTTTGTTGGTGGGATGGTGACAATTTTATCTTTCTTTATAAGTGTCACACCTAAGAACAGCCCGTCCTGATCATACAAAGAAGACAGACTTTTTAAAACATCTTTTTTGTAATATGCATAAGAAGAATGAATGTCTATCAATAGGTTGATTTCATAATTGGGAGCAATTTTGTTTTTCTTTTCATAAAACCGAGGAGGTAGAAATCGAAAACTTTTTTCGTTATGTTTTTCATACGCTAAAACAAAGTTTGATATGAGTTTGGATTGGATGGTTTGTCTTGTTTGGTTTTTACAGTTAAAAATTACCGTTTTGACAAGGATTGGATTTCCAAAATCAATCTGATCTTGGACGACAAAATGAGAATCCCACTCAGTACAATAAGAGAAAAGATCCTGATCCTTAAGTTCGTTTTCTTCATTCCATTCGGATTCATTTAAATAATTTTCAACAAGTTTTGGATCTGTAATTTCAGTAAAAAAATTTCGTTTGATATAGTGTCGTGAAAGACGGGACAATTCAAACCCTGCCTCTCGTCTTGATCCAAGGACAGGTGGTACTTCTCCGGAAATGTAAGCTGGCAGGATAGAAATTTCTTTCCCGAAAATAAATTCGGGGAAGAACGCAATAAAAATCAAAATCAATGCATAGGGAATTCGGAGGGGGCGGCGAGACATAAAATTAGAATCGGTCCATTCACGGAAAATGTAAATCTTTATCCTGCAGGCATCATTCGTTTTCTTTGAGAAAAGATTGACAAGGGTTTTTTATAGGATCAAATTCTTCGGAAAAGGAGTAGATTCTTTATGAAGAAATCGCTTATCGTATGTGCCTCTCTAATCGCATTTGTTGTATCTTGCGGATCCAATGATGGAGGCAGAAGAGACGCTACGACCGTAGGTAAAAATGGTTGGATTTTTGAAGGTTGGGCTTGTGCACCTGATGCCGCTGCTGCAAAACGTGGTGAGAGCCCTGCTGAATATTGCAAAGGGAAAGAGAAAGAATACGATTATCTTTACATGAAATTTTCTGCACGTGCTTCTGACAAAGCTATCAAAGCTAACTCGGTTGCAATGAAACAATCCACTTGCCGCGAAGCAGCTCGTCTTCAAGTTGCTGGTGATGGTTTGAAAAAAATCTTAGGTGAATACTTAGAACAAGCTTCTGGTGTATCTGATGGTCAATCCACAGGTTCCGTAATTGTTTCTGAATCAAAAGGTATCATCAAAGGTGTTGGGGTTTATGACTGCTGCTCACTTAACAATGAAACAGGAATTTGCGCAAATGTTGGCGAACCTGAAACTTGGGAAGAATGTCAGTGTGTTGGATACTTGCGTTATGCAGGTGGACAAAAAGCTCTTGAAGCAAAGGCAACTGCAGCTCAGTAATCTGACTGTTTAGCATTCAGTTTCAAAGAAGGCCTCCTTTTTAGGAGGCTTTTTTTTTAGATAAATAGAAAGTTACTTTTTTAATTTTGGATCAAAGTAGTGTTTATGGATGAACTCCTGCACTACCTTGTGTTCCGCCGCAGCCAAAGGTTGAAAGATTACCGAAGTAGTTTTACCTGCTGTTCGATGTACGGTACCAATAATTTCTAACGGATTTTGGTGAAGCGAAAACTGAATTTTTACTTGGTCACCTTCATAAAAGATTGCAGTTGTTTGGAACGCAAGTCCACCTGTTCCCAAATCAGAAAGATGTCCAGTAACGCTTGAATTTTTTGATTTGATGAGTTCTACCGTACAAGGTACATCCAACTTCACACGTGCATCTTTACGTTTTTGTTTTGCTCCGCCATACTTACTATAACTATCAGAAAATATTGACTGCTTTGAATCTGCCATTTTAACTTCCTTTATGCGAGACTAACAAACGTTTCACAGTTGATATTCTCGTTTTTTATTTCGCTTGCTTCCAAAAATTTGGAATCCATTTCTACGGACTCCAATCTATCTATAAATTGATTAACGTTTGTAACGGATAAAAGTTCTCTTTTTGTTTCTTCAGGGAATCCTGTATTCTCTATATATCGTATAAAATGCTTTCGAAAAAGTATCAAAGCATAATCATCTTCGGAAGGATAAAAATTTAGCATTAGGTTTAAATGTTCCAAAATGACTTCTTTGATTTCGAACCAACCAACTTCTTCTTTTGGCTTTTCTGAAAAAATCCAGGGATTTCCAATTGCCTTGCGACCGATGAGAACAAGATCCACACCGTAAGTTTTTTTCTTATTTATTGCCTCTGAGAAACTGGCCACATCTCCATTTCCAAAAATGGGAACATTTGCTTTGGATTTGATTTCACCAATTGCATTCCAGTCAGCTTTTCCAGTATAGGCCATTGCCTTCGTCCTTCCATGCACAGAAATCGCCGATACACCCGATCCTTCTAATACTTTGACTGTTTCTAAATAATTTAAGGAATGAGAATCCCAACCAAGGCGAATCTTTGCAGTAACAGGAAGCTTTGTTTTTTTGCGTATTCCTTCGATCATAGCACCTGCCAAACGAACATTGCGTAAAAGCCCTGCTCCTGATCCGTGGTGGGAAACTTTGGCCACGGAACATCCCATATTCAAATCAATGACATCGGGTTTTTTTGAAGCTGCAATTTCAGAGGCATTGACAACCGTTTCTAAATCGGAGCCGAAAATTTGAAAAAAAACGGGTCGTTCTGTTTCTAAATAACGAAACATATCCAACGACTTTGTATTTCCCATTAGCAGTTGTTCTGTGGAAACAAATTCCGTATAGGCAAAGGCAGAACCAAAACGCCTAGTAATTTGCCTGTAAGGACTGTCTGAAATCCCAGCCATCGGAGAAAGAACAACATCACCTTTGATTGTTACTCCCCCGATGGTAATCATAATTCCTCTTTATTCCGAATCGGTCTCTGTATCTCTAACAACTGCAAAGTCTTTCACAAAGTCTTCATCTTTGGTATTAACAACTTTGACTCCCATGGCAGATCTTCCAACCATTGAAATGGTTTTCACTTCAACTCGGATGGCCATCCCTGATTGTGTGATGACAAGAAGTTCGTCCTCTTCTCTTACGGAAGAGACACCTACTGCCCGCCCATTCTTTTCGCCTATCTTTAAATAGGTCATTCCCTTCCCACCGCGACCTTTGGTAGAAAATTCTTCGAAGTCAGTGCGTTTACCAAATCCGTTTTCGGAAACACAGAATAGATTCGTTCCTGGTTCTACTTTTGTAATTCCCGCAATGGCATCATCATCTTCCAACTTCATTGCTGTGACACCAGAAGCAGTTCGACCTTGCGAGCGAAGTTCGTTCAAATTCATTCGAATCGCGAGTCCATTTTTACTTCCAATAAATACATCGTAGTTACTTGGATTGGCAATTACATCGATTAGTTCATCACCATCACGAAGTCCTATAGCAATGATTCCGGATTTTTTAGTATTAGTAAATTCATCCAACTGGATCTTTTTCACAAACCCATCTCTTGTCACCATGAGCAAATAGGATTCATCAAAATTTCTGAAAGTGAATAACGAAGTAATGATTTCATCATCATTCAAATTGATCACGGCTTTTAATGATTTTCCTCTGGCTTCTTTTGATCCAATTGGTAGTTCATATACTTTCATTAGGAAAGCTCTACCTTTATTGGAAAAGAGCATTAAGTTATCATGAGTCATAGCACTACTTAGTTTTTTAACAAAGTCTTCTCTTTTAGTCGAGATTCCCTGGACTCCCTTTCCACCACGTTTTTGGCGACGGAAAGTATCCATAGGAAGACGTTTGATAAACATATCTTCTGATAACTGAACCACTACTTCTTCATCTGCAATCAAATCTTCTGCATTAAAAGTAGAAGATTCCAAAGATTCTAAACTAATCTCTGTTGTGCGATTATTCCCAAAAGATTGAGAAACTTTTCCAAGCTCGTCACAAATGATAGATTTCACTCGTTCTGGTTTGGCAAGAATGTCCTCTAGGTCAGCAATGAGAAGTCGAACTTGTTCCAATTCTTCAATGATCTTTTGCACTTCTAAAGAAGTTAAACGTTGCAAACGCATTTCCAAAATCGCATCTGCTTGGATTTCAGAAAGGGAGAAAGTTGCCATGAGGGAACTTTGTGCTTCTTTTACATCTTTGGAAGCACGTATGATACGAATCACTTCATCGATATTATCAAGAGCAATGCGTAATCCTTCTAAGATATGAGCTCTTTTTTGCGCTTTATCTAAATCAAATTCCGTACGTTTGACAACGACTTCATTTCTATGATCTGCATAGGATTTTAGAATTTCTTTTAGTGAAAAGATTTTTGGGCGATTGTTTAAAATCGCAAGCATTGTAATTCCATAACTCACTTGTAGTTGTGTGAGTTTGAAAAGTTGATTTAGAATGACCTGAGCGTTTGCATCTTTTTTAACATGAATCTCAACTCGAATTCCCTTTCTATCGGAAAGATCTAAAATTTCAGAGATACCTTCTATGATTTTCTCATTCACAAGTTCCCCGATTTTTTCGAGTAAGTTCTTTTTGTTTACTTGGTATGGAATTTCATTAATGACAATGATCTCACGACCCTTGTTGTTTTCGATGATATCAACTTTGGACCGAATGCGAATGGAACCTTTTCCTGTGGCATAAGCTTGGTATAAACCTTCCCCTCCGATAATAGTTCCACCTGTTGGAAAATCTGGTCCCGGAAGAATTTTCATTAGTTCCGGCAGTGTGATGTCTGGGTTTTGAATGAGAGCAATGACAGCATTTACCGATTCTTTTAAGTTATGCGGTGGAATATTCGTTGCCATACCTACAGCAATTCCTGTTGAACCGTTTACTAAAATATTTGGAAAATTTGCTGGTAAAACATCAGGCTGTTGTCTCGTATCATCAAAGTTTGGTGAAAAACTTACAGTATTTTTTTCGATGTCTTTAAGAAGTTCTTCCGCAAGTTTCGTAAGTTTAGCTTCTGTATAACGATATGCCGCAGCATTATCACCGTCGACAGATCCAAAGTTTCCTTGCCCATCGATCAAAGTTTCTCGCATGGAAAAAGTTTGTGCCATACGAACCATTGTTTCATAAACTGCTGAGTCACCATGTGGATGGTAGTTACCAATCACTTCCCCAACAATTTTCGCTGATTTTACATAAGGACGATCTGATCTCCAGGCTCTTTCATTCATCGCATGGAGAATACGTCTATGAACTGGCTTTAATCCATCCC
Organism: Leptospira mtsangambouensis; assembly: GCF_004770475.1. NCBI lineage: Bacteria > Pseudomonadati > Spirochaetota > Leptospiria > Leptospirales > Leptospiraceae > Leptospira > Leptospira mtsangambouensis. Next base: position 493,286 of record NZ_RQHK01000017.1, on the reverse strand, counting down.
TAACATCAGGAAGGGCTCGACCTACAATTACACTCATCGCATAATCAAGGTAAGCTTCCTTCATTTGGTCTTCAATTTCCACCGGAATGACCCGCACACCAGATTTAAGAGCGCCGGCTACGTCTGGTCTACCGGAAAGATTCAGTGCTAAGGTTTTGTTTGATTCGTTTTCTTGGCCGTTTTGTTCGGTCATTTTTTTATCCTAATTCCGATTAAAGATCTAAATTTGCAACTTTGTAAGAATTCGCTTCGATGAAACGACGACGTGGAGATACTTCATCACCCATAAGAATATTAAATGTATCTTCTGCTTCCACAAAGTCTTTTAACTTTACTTGTAACATAACACGTTCTTTTGGATCCATTGTGGTGTCCCAAAGTTGTTCTGGATTCATCTCTCCAAGTCCCTTGTAGCGCTGGATCACAACTTTGTCATTGGGTCTTGCTCTAAGAATTTCTTCCTTTTCCCTGTCAGAGTAAACATAGACAGCTTCTCTTCCAAACTTCAAAAGATACAATGGAGGTTGTGCCACAAACAAAGATCCTTGTTCGATGATTGGTTTCATATACCGGAAGAAAAAAGTAAGTAAAAGTGTTCGAATATGAGAACCATCCACATCCGCATCTGTCATAATGATGATTTTTTTATAACGAAGTTTTTCCACATTGAATTCATCATCTCCAATTCCTGTTCCCATAACTGTGATTAAAGTGCGAATTTCTTCATTAGATAAAATTTTATCCAATCGTGCTTTTTCAACGTTTAGAATTTTACCTTTGAGTGGAAGGATGGCTTGGGTATTTCTATCTCTTCCTTGTTTTGCTGATCCACCCGCCGAGTCTCCCTCGACAAGATACAATTCGCAATGTTCAGGATCTTTTTCAGAACAGTCGGCTAGTTTTCCGGGAAGGCCACCACCTTCTAAAACAGTTTTACGTCTTGTCAAATCACGAGCACGTCTTGCTGCTTCTCTTGCTTTCGAAGCTAAGATACATTTTTCTAAAATCTTTTTGATCACAGCAGGGTTTTCTTCAAAGAATCGATTGAGACCCTCACCTGTAATTGTTTGCATAAGACCTTTTACTTCCGCGTTCACTAACTTTTCTTTTGTTTGTGAGTTGAACTGTGGTTGTGGGATTTTGATAGAGATAACAGCACAAAGACCTTCTTTGATGTCATCCCCTTGTAATCCATTGGGTTGTTTTTTGAAAAGAATTTGGTCTTTCTTTAAATGGTCATTTAAAGTTCTCGTAAGAGCGGTTCTAAAACCTTCTAAGTGAGTTCCACCTAAGTTGTTATTAATCGCATTGGTAAAACAAAAAATATTTTCGCTATAGGTATCGCAGTATTGGAGAGCAATTTCTGCCCAAACATTTTCTTTTTCACCGACAAAGTGCAGAACTTTGTGCAAAGGATGTTTTGTTTCCGTTATATATTCTACAAAAGAAACAATCCCTCCATCAAATTTAAATTCATGTTTTGCAATTTCGTCTTTTCTTTGGTCTTCAATCCGAATCAGAAGCCCTTTGTTTAAGAATGCGATTTCTCTAAATCTTGCAGAAAGGGTATCAAAAGAAAAATCAACAGTAGTAAATATAGTATCATCCGCTTTAAAACGAACAACTGTTCCGCGGTGTGTTGTATCACCGATAATTTTTACATCTTCAACAGGAACTCCTGCTTGGTATTTTTGGTAGTGTAGTTTTCCATCTTGGTGGACTTCTACTTCTAAATAAGTGGAAAGGGCATTCACGACAGAAACCCCTACCCCGTGCAAACCACCAGATACTTTATAGGCATCGTTTTCGAATTTACCACCAGCGTGTAAAATGGTTAATACCACTTCAATTGTGGACTTACCCTTATCCGGGTGAATTCCAGTCGGAATCCCACGCCCATTATCCCGAACTTCTATGATATGGTCTGGTAAAATGCGGACATCAATTTCTGTACAATGGCCTGCCATTGCCTCGTCCACAGAGTTATCCACAACCTCATAAACCATCTTATGTAGGCCGGACTCATCTTGGGTTCCGATATACATTCCGGGGCGTTTCCGGACCGCTTCTAGACCCTCTAGGATCTTGATTTTCGAGGCTGAATAGGCATTTTGATCGGTTTGGTTGGACATAAATTTATGAGATACCCTATAGGAAGTATCCTAGAAAGACCCTCGAAGGGCAAGTGAAATCGGGGAGATTTAAGTGACTTAAGACCTGGGATTTTGGAATTCGTTTCCTGTTTTAAATTGAATTTTTTCCAATAAAACTGGGTTCGTAATTGCATTTGCTTTTGTTAAAATTTCGGTTTTTTGGAACTCCAATTCCTGAGAAATCATGGAATGTCGACAAACAACTGTGAGTTTTTTCCCATCAATGGATTTCGGAAAACTTTGTTTCCCAAAGTAATCCCCTACAATTTCGTTCCAACGAAGTCGTATGGTTTTCAGAATTTGGTCCCGAAAGACAGCTTCCCTATCCATGCCCATTTTTTCTAAACTTTGGAAGAGTTCTGAAAGTTCGACTTTTTTCATTTCTCTGAAAACACCTTCACTTTTCCTGCTTCGACTTGATAAATTTCTTTATCAACTGTTAGGTTACCGACATATTCATGAATTCCTTCTAAATCTGTGGTTGTAAAAAATGCCTGTCCACATTCCGAAATCAAATTCACAAAGTATTCTCTTCTTTTGACATCCAGTTCCCGAATGATATCATCAATCAGTAGGACAGGTGCTTCTCCCGTTGTGTCACGGATCATCTGGAAACAGGCTGTTTTCAGAGCTATCACAGCACTTCGTTTTTGGCCTTGGGATCCAAACCCACTCAAATCTTTATCATCAAATCCAATCGGAAGTGTATCGCGATGATTTCCGCAACTCGTATAACCGATGGCTCTGTCTTTTCGTAGATTATCGGTTAGTTTTTGCCTATGTTCTTCTTTGGATGCGATATTGGGTTTGTAAGTTAAAAAGAAGGGATCTTTTCCAGAACTTAATTGTTGCAAATTTTTATGAAAGTACCCGGCTAAGGTTTCAATTGTCTTCATCCGAATTTCTCGAATTTCTGCATCGTGTTGGATGATGGGTTCATCCCAAATTCCTATTTCCCGATCGGAAGAAGTTTCTTTTTTCAAAGCCGCGTTCCTTTGTTTTACCAAACGATCATATTCGATGAGTTGTTTTAAATAATACCGATTGGTAGAAGAAATAAAGGCATCAAGAAAACGGCGACGTTCTACATTTCCATCTTCAATGATCAGGATATCCGGTGGACTCATCACAATCGAACGAAAGTATCCTACATAGTCAGAGATTTTTTTAAATTCTTCGCCGTTGACTTTGAGTTTTTTTCGTTTGGAATAGGAATGTTCAATTCCATATTCAAATAAATACTCATTTTCTTCCGATTCAAATTCAGCACGAATGAATGTATCTTTTGTATCCCAACGAAGGAGTTGGTTTTGGTCTGATTCGCGAAAACTTTTTAAATAAGAAAGAAGTGAGATAGATTCGAGAAGGTTTGTCTTACCTTCTCCATTGTTTCCAATAAAAAAAATAAGACGTGATTTAAATGTTAACTGAGTTTCTTCGTGGTTTCGAAAATTCTTTATGTAAATTTTCTTTAGAAACATTAAAGTTTCATTGGCATAATGACAGAAACAAAGTCACTATCAGATGGATCTTTAAAAAGAACAGGAGCACTAGAAGTTGTAAATTCTAAAATCACTTCAGGGTCATCCACAGCTTTTACTACATCACTCAAATAATCACCTTTAAACGCAATGGTGATTGCTTCCCCATTGTATTCAATTGGCATATTATGATCAAACATCATGGTTCCAGGATTCGAAGAACTGATATTCACATTCCCTTTTGTAAAAGCCAAACGAATTTGTTTCGAAGGTTCTTCTGCTGAAATCAAAGCTTGTTTTAAAAAAGTCAAAAAGTCAGCTTTTACAACTCGAACAGATTCTGAAGTTTGTTTTGGAATGACTTGTTCGTAGTCAGGAAAGTTTCCATCAATGAGTTTGAAAAGAAGTTCTACGTTTCCAGATGAAACATAAATTTGTTCTTCTACAAAACCAATCTTTGCAGTTTCTTTTCCTTCCATCATTTTTAGCATTTCTCGAACTGCTTTGTGAGGAATGATCACTCCATTTTTAAATGGGAATTGTTTTGGAAACTTACGAACAATTTTAGAAAGACGACGACCATCCGTTCCAACAACAATTAAATCTGTGTTGTCTGGTTTTAAAAAGAGACCGTTAAAAACAAAACGAGTTTCTTCAATCGCCATCGCATAAGAAGTTTTACGAAACATCTCACGAATGGTTTGGCAAGGAAATTCAACCACACTTGCCTCATCCACTTTTGGAATGGTTTTGATATCTTCTGAATCTATTCCATTCACTTTAAATTTAGTGTCCATCTTACCACTGGCATCAGTGATAGTTGTTTCCGAGTTTTCTGATTGGTCAGTGGTAGTCAGTAAACTAGTATCAAAGTTTAAGTTTTTAAAAATACTCGATAACTGTTTTGCGGGAAGCGATGCCGTTCCTTTTTCTCCAATGGTGGAGGGAACTGAAGTTTTAATTGCGATCTCAAGATCGGTCGCGGAAAGATACACTTCATTGTCCCCAGTTTGGATTTTGAGATTGGAAAGAGCTGACTTGATTTCTCTAACTGAGATGACTCCATCCACTGAGTTGATTGCTTTTAGGAATTCTGTAGTATTGACAGTGAATTTCATTTTTCCTCTTCTTCTTATTTATATTATATATCTTTATATATATTATGTCGTTTCCGTTGGTTCTGTCAGTATGTCGATAAAGCCTGGAAACATCAATTTTTATTGAATTATGTCAGGTTTTTTCCTTTTTGCAACTGTCAATATTTATGTCACTTTGAACAAGTCATGAAAAATTTAAGGGACAATAAGGACTGACTATGTCCTATCGACAGTTTATCGACAGGTAATGGTCGGATTAGTCACAGGTTATTGGAAACTTATCTTATGTTTGATGCTATGAAACAGGTCTTCCCATTGGGATTCTGTTTTCATTCGCTCTTTGAATTTATCAATCCCGTGGATGACGGTCGAATGTGTAGTCGAAAAAATTCTTCCAATTTGTGCCTTCGGAACATGGAGGACATCATGGAGGAGGAGCATACAAAGATGTCTTGGTGGGATAAAATCCGCTTTTCGACTCTTTCCTAGTAAATCCTTGCGCGCAGTGTTGGTTCGTTCACAGACAAGATCAATGACCATGTCAGGACTGAACCCAATTCGCTTTTTATTCGTCAGAAAACGAGCTTCCGCGATCTCCTGAATTTTCTCTTCCGTAAGCAAAAAGTATTCATAAGCCTTTTTGTACAAAACTAAATCGTTTACGATTCCAATGAGTGCCCGTGAATCCCCTTCCAGTCGTTCTGCAAGCCAATGAAGGAGTTTGTCACTCGCAGGAATATTGAATTCAGAAAAATTGGTCCGTAAAAGTTCAACCCGAAGTGCTAAATCATGGGATTTGACATCTGCTTGGAGGCCATGCACAAATCGAGATTTTAACCTTTCGTGTAACGGAAGTTCGTAACTCGGTCTATCAGAAGCGATGACAATTTGGCGTTTCCTATCATAAAGAAAATTGAAAAGGGCAAAAAACTCCTCTTGAGTTTTTTCAGCCCCACCATTCAAAAACTGAATGTCATCAAAGAGTAAAACATTATAAGATTGGTATCGAATTTTGAAAGATTCCAGTGACTCACGATTGTTCTGACGAACTGTAAAAATAAATTCGTTTAAAAAAGAGGTACTGTTTACATACCTAACGGTTTTCCAAGGATCCTTTTTTTTGATCTCATTTCCGATCGCATGTAAGAGATGCGTTTTACCCACACCCACAGGCCCAAAGATATAGAGTGGATTGTATTTTCCCGGTTGTTCTGCCACACTTTTTGCGGCTGTGTAAGCAATGCGATTGGAATCAGAAGTGATATAATTGCTAAAAATGAATTCCGGATTTAGGTCTGAGTCAGACTCATCAAACTTGGATTGGATGACTTCTTTTAAAATTTGTGTAGAAGTTTCAGATTCCGCTAAAATAGAAACACGAAAACGATCACCTACTACTTGATAAACGGCGTCTTCAATGAAAGTTGTATACTTTGTTTCCACGTGGCGTTTGATTCCCGTGGAGGGTGCCGTCAAGTGAACCACTTGGTTGTCCCATTTTTCGAATTTGAGTGGTGCAATGAAATTGGAAAAGTACTTGGGAGGTATCTGTTTCGATATTTCTTCTAAAATTTCTTCCCAACGTCTGTCCAAGTTTCCCCGCCCTAAATGTGAAATCGGGTACTATACTTTTAGCAAGTAGGTAGAATTCAAATGAAAAATCGGAAAACGATCCAAACTAGAAAAAATAGTCGAACCGGATAAAAAAATTATGTCCCTTATTTGGTTTGACAGAAATTGTTCTTATAATTCTTGTTAGGTGTTCTTTATTTCGAACTATTTTTTATCGAGCTTAAAAGATTTTTTTGATTAAGTCGCAAGTCTTAAAAAAAGTTGTGATAAAAGAACATACTCTAAAGCAGGGATTTCATAATGAAGTTTCATTTTGAAGTCTAGGATGGCTTCGATCCTTCCTACATTGGCTTCAAAGTTTTTTTGTCTGTATTCATAAAGAAGTAACAAACAAATCATCTCTAAAAAATCAATTCCAGTAAGTCCTTCTTTGTTAGAACGAAATTCTCCAAGTTGGTCTCTTACCCAGTTTTCCAATTTAAAAAGTAAAATCGAATCGTGACAATGTTCTCTTACATTCTCATGCCACTCTTCCAAAAATTCATCAGAGATTTCAAAAGGATTGAGCGATCCACCATAGTAGAGTTTGGATTCGGTCATTTCATCTCTACGAATTTTTTTGATTTCATCTTGTGTGAGATAATTGAAGGGAACACAAACCGAACGGGAAACAATGGTTGGTTTTAAGTTTTTTAAATCGTTTACAATGAGAATGAACTTTGTGTGAGGAGGAGGTTCTTCTAAAGTTTTCAGAAGAGTTGTTTCTGCTTCATTGTTAATTCGATTTGCTTCAGGAAATAATACAACACGATATTCGGAAGTATGTGGTTTGAAAGGAATCCTAGCTGATAACAACCAACGAATGGTGAAATCTTCTGGATCTTTTTCTTTTCCAATGGCTATGTTTTTTCTTCTGGGAAATTGAATGAAGTCGGGATGGACTCCTTTCATAAATTGTCTGCAAGAATCACAAACACCACAAGAGGTTCCTTCTAAACAAAGAAGTTGCCTTGCAAATCGTTCTGCTGCCGTCCACTTCCCCACTCCATCGGGTCCGTAAAAAATAATAGATCCAGGAATTCGTGACCTATCTTTTAAAAAAGATTTTAGATAAGTCAGTGCAACATCTTGGCCTGACACTTGGTCGAATGAAAACAAAGCATCAGCCATTGGTCTTTAGTATACCGGAGTGAGCCAGCTCATATAGTTCGATTGCTCTCCTCGAACCGCTTCAAAAAAGATCGATTGGATTTTTTTAGTGATGGGTCCGATGTTTCCATTTCCAATCACACGACGATCCACTTCTTTCACCCAAGCCACTTGTACACCTGTGCCTGAAAAAAATAATTCATCAGCAATATAAAGTTCCGAACGAGCAATGTCTCTTTCGATTACTTGGTAACCTAAGTCTTTTGCAATTTGAATGATACTACGACGAGTGATCCCTTCTAAAATAGAAGAAGGAATGGTTGGCGTATGAATGACTCCATCACGAACAATAAAAAGATTTTCTGCAGAACCTTCTGATACAAATCCTCTCGCATCTAAAAAGATAGCTTCATCCATTCCATTTTGTACAGCTTCTGATTTTGCAAGAGCTGAGTTCACATACCCACCACTCACTTTGGAAAGAGTGGGAATTTGGTTATCAGAAAATCTTTGCCACGAAGAAACCATAGTGGTTAGTCCGTTTTGTGTATCGAGGTAATCATCCAACTTCAATGCATAGATGGTGATGTCTGCTTTCACATCATGGAAACGAGGAGAAAGTTGTAAGGCAGAAGTGTAAATGAAAGGTCTTAAGTATACATTTTGTTTAGCTTCATTTTTTCGAAGGAGATCCAAGATGATGGATTGGATTTCTTCCGGTGTGATTTGGATTTGCAGCTGCATGATCTTTGTGGAGTTCACAAGTCGTTTGCAATGTTCTGGCAATCGGAAGACATAAAGATTTTTTTTCGCTTCGTTGTAGTATCCACGGATTCCACCGAAGACGGCAGTTCCATATTGTAAGGCATGGGTTTGGACACTGACTTTCGCATCAGCGGAAGGAACGATTTTTCCTTCGAAGTATGTATAAGGGAATGAATTCTGAGCCATTGAGATTCCTATCCTTCCAATCTTCTGGAGTTTCAAAATTAGAAAATGAATTTTATCTTTTTTTCTCTCGAAGCTTAGGCCGATGATTTTGATATCGTTCTAAGGAGTAGATTGTCTAATCTCTCTCCCTCGTTTTTTTATTAGAACTGAATCACTAAGAAGACATAATATGAATCCATCCTTTTATCCTAACCAATTTGATTGTATCGTTGTTGGAGCCGGACATGCCGGAACAGAAGCTGCTTATATTTCTGCGAAAGCGGGACTCAAAACTTTACTCATCACAATGAACTTGGATACCATCGGGCAGATGAGTTGTAATCCTGCGATCGGTGGAATTGCCAAAGGACATATGGTTCGTGAAGTGGATGCACTCGGTGGACTGATGGGTCGGGTGATTGATCAAACTGGAATTCAATTTAAGATGTTAAACACATCGAAAGGTCCTTCCGTTTGGGCTCCCCGTGCACAAGCTGAGAAAAAACAATACCAGCTCATGATCAAACACCAGTTGGAAAAGTTACAAACACTCTCGATCCGACAAGACACAGTTGAGGATTTGCTTGTGGAAGGAAACCAAGTGACTGGTGTCATCACTGGCCGTGGTTTTACTTTTTATGCAAACCATGTGATCTTAACTACAGGAACTTTTTTATCCAGTGTGATTCATATTGGAACTTACCAAAAAGAATCGGGTCGTATTGGGGAACCTACAACCAAAGGACTTTCTCATACACTCGCTCGTTTTGAATTGCGACTCGGAAGATTAAAGACAGGAACTCCCGCTCGTGTTCATAAAAATTCCATCAACCTTGAGGGACTTGAAATTCAAGACGGAGATGAGAACCCGCGCCCCTTTTCTTTTTCAACTAGTAAGATTGATCGCAAACAAATTCCTTGTTACATCACTTATACCAATGACACCACTCATGAACTCATCAAACAAAACTTAGAATACTCACCGATGTATTCGGGTCAGATCAAAAGTGTTGGCCCAAGGTATTGTCCTTCGATTGAAGATAAGGTGGTTCGGTTTGCGGAAAGAGATCGCCACCAAATTTTTATCGAACCGGAAGGATACGAAACCAACGAGATGTATCTCAATGGAGTTTCCACAAGTTTGCCTGAGGAAGTACAATGGAAGTTTCTTCGAAGCATCAAAGGTTTAGAAGAAGTGGAACTCATGCGTCCTGGTTATGCCATCGAATATGATTTTGTAGATCCAACAGAACTAAATCCCACACTTGAAACCAAAAAAGTAAAAGGTCTTTATCATGCAGGTCAAATCAACGGAACCACAGGTTACGAAGAAGCGGCGGCCCAAGGACTTGTTGCTGCTTATAATGTGATTCGTTCTGTAAGAAAAGAAGAACCAATTCTTTTCAAACGAAGTGAGTCTTACATCGGTGTGCTTGTGGATGATTTGGTTTACAAAGGTGTCGAAGATCCTTACCGAATGTTCACAAGCCGCGCCGAATATCGCCTACTCCTTCGCCAAGACAATGCGGACCAAAGACTGATGCAGTATGGATATGAGATGGGACTTGTGGACGAGTCTCTTTATACAGATATGAAAGATCGGTATGCTCGGATCGATAAAATCAAAACGCAAATGTTTGTGACATCGATGAAGCCAACAGAGGAACTCACAAAAGTTTTGGAAGAGAAGAAGATTGAGAATTATAAGTTTGGCCACACGGTTGCTTCGTTTCTGAAACGATCTGATATCAAAATTGAAGACATCGAAACCTTTCTACCAGAACTAGAAAACTTAAATGAAGATGAAAAAGCAGTTTTGGAAATGGAAGTCAAATACGAGGGATATCTGAAACGAGAGTTGGAGACGATTGAATACCGTAAGAAGTTTTTAAACTTTCAGATTCCGAATGATTTTGATTACGCAAGTGTGAAAGGTTTGAAGACAGAAGCTGTGGTGAAGTTAGAAAAACACAGACCGATGAATTTAGAAAATGCTCTCCATATTTCAGGAGTAGATCCTTCTGATGTGGATCTTCTCCTCTATCATTTGGTGGACAGACGATAACTAAAAAACAAACGACGAACTTTCCTTAAAATCAAAAAGCCAAGAGGGATATTCCTTCTTGGCTTTTTTTTGTGTTTAGATTTCTTCGAATCGATTTTCGCAATTTAAAACTCTTTTGAGGTGCATTACAGAATTTCAGAGGCAGATTTTTGAAAGACTAATGATGCGAACTTTTAACTATCAGAAATCAAACTTTGAATTCAGATAAACCTTTCGCTATTTTACCTTGAGAGTCTTTTAAGTTCAATACTCAACATTCTTTGTTTTCAAATTACCGAATTTGAACATTCGATTACTAGACCGATCCCTACAATCTTTTTGAAAATCTATCTATTCGTAGACAAGCACATGGGTCTTTTCGAGAATCCAGTTGTCCCCTTGTTTCACGTGAAACGAGTGGGACTCTAAACTTCCATCGGCCATGTATTTTAATTTATGCACACGTCGGGTCTCACCTTGGAAGAATTCTCTTTCCACTAAGTTTCCTTTAGCATCAAACTTGAAATGAATTTCACCAAGTCCTTTCTTTTTGTCATCGGTGAGATATTGAATTTGAACATTCGGACGTTTAGGATCGATTTGAAATCGGAAAGATTCATTGTCTTTGGTTTCTAAGTTTTTACCTTCAGCAGCAAAAACATTTCCTTCGCCGTCACTCTCAATCGAATAAACAATCAGTAGTCTCCCTTCTCCGTCTTTCACGTTCATCTTTTTCAAAGAACGACCTTTGAATTGAAAATCCTTTCGTTCGACGAGATGACCACCGTTGTCATAAACTTCTTCGCTAGAAAGTAAACCATCGGTGTAACGGAAAGATGTTTTGCCGTCACCTTTCCCTTCTTTATCCGAATATGTTTCGGTGATTAATTTTCCATCACTGTTGTATTCGTATTCAGCAACATAAACAACCTGTCCTTCGCCGTTACGGACAATTTCTTTGTTTGGAACTTTTTTAACTTTTTTGAACAAGTAGGCATCTTTGTGGGACCACTTACCCGGAGTGTAACCTAAAATAGGAAAGGAAAGGATGATTAAAAAACTAATGATTCGAATCATGGAAAAGAGTTCTCCTACAGGAGACATCGGCGAATTCATTTAAAACGATAATACGATTATGTCAGAAAAAACCATCCAAGAAGAAATCCAATCCATCATCCCTGACCTGTTTCCTAAGTTGGAACCAGAGTTCGATTGGGAATTAGTGAAAAACTTTTATGAGTTTCTAAAACGAGACAACGAGAAAGGAGGATTCTTTTCTCGAAATGATTCAGAGAAAATTCTAGAGAGACATATTATCGAATCCCTGGTCTTTGTTTGGAAATTGAAAGTTACCGGATTTGTTTCACGTGAAACAAATGTGGCCGATGTTGGCACTGGGCCAGGTCTTCCCGGTTTTCTTTTTGCTCTCTTAAAAAAAGCACCGCATGTTTTTCTCGTGGATTCTCAAAAACGAAAGCTCGCACTTCTTGAAACAGAAATTGAAACTGGAAGCCTTTCCAAAGTCAAAAAGCGAGTGGACTTTATCTACGCACGGACAGAAGAGATTAGTTCCAATTTTGATGTAGTCACTTCAAGAGCGATGGTTCCTTATCCCTACATTGCTGAAGTCACAACACGAATGGTAAAACAAAAAGGAATCTTATGTCCCTTCCTTGCACAACCCTATCAAGATTTGGAAAAGGAGACAGAGGTTCTTAGCAATAATGGTTTCTTTATGAAAAAAGAAATCCCCATTCCTGAATTAGAGTTTGTGGGAAAGAGACATATAAAAATACTACAAAAGAATTCCCTTCCGAAAAAGGGATTCCCCCGCGACTGGAAAGAAATCGTAAAGGAGACGAAAAGCAAGAATGGGTAAAATTGTTTCTATCAGTAATCAAAAAGGTGGAGTCGGTAAAACGACAACAGCGATAAACTTGGCATCCAATCTTGTTGATTTGGGAAAAAAAGTTTTGCTCCTTGATATCGATCCGCAAGGAAACTCAGGCTCAGGTCTTGGGTTGGAAGTGCAGTCTTTACAAAAAACAACTTATGAAGTTTTGATTGGGGAACTCTCTGCAAGAGAAGCGGTTCAAAAAACATTCGTAAACAATTTGGATATCATTCCTTCCAACATCAACCTCTCCGGTTTGGAAGTGGATTTCCTCGGAATGGAAAGAAAGGAATTCAAATTGAAAGATGCTTTAGCATCTGTGAAAGAATCTTATGATTATATTCTAATCGATTGTCCTCCTTCACTCGGTGTTCTTACTATCAATGCCCTCTGTGCTTCTCAGTCAGTGATGATCACTTTGCAAACAGAATACTTTGCATTGGAAGGATTGTCGCAGCTCATGCGAATTATTTCTCTCGTGCAGTCGCAATGGAATCCATCACTCGCACTCGAAGGAGTACTTCTCACGATGTATGACAAACGAACTAACTTAGCAAACCAAGTTGCGGAAGATGTTCGAAACTATTTCAAAGAGAAAGTATATGAAACTGTCATTCCAAGAAATGTAAAATTATCAGAAGCACCTTCTTTTGGAAAACCAATCAACTATTATGATCCAGATGGTGTGGGTGCAAAAAGTTATAAAAGTTTAGCGGAAGAAATTGTAGGGAAGGCATAAGGTTATGGCACTCGGCAAAGGTAAAGTTTTAGGAAGAGGACTTGGGAATTTAATTCCTGTAAATGAAAACAATGTTGAGATTTCTAAAGAGGAACAAACGGGCCTAAGGGAAATTAAAGTCACAGAAATTTTACCAAACCCACACCAACCAAGAAAACAATTCTCTGATGCTTCCATCCAAGAGTTATCCAATACCATCACGGAACATGGAGTGATCCAACCCATCGTTGTGCAAAAGAATCCTTCGGGTTCAGGATTTCTTTTGGTGGCGGGAGAAAGAAGATTACGTGCGTGCAAACTTGCAGGCTTTGCTAAAATCCCTGCGATTGTTCGTGATCTTTCCGAAGCGGATATGATGGAACTTGCCCTTATTGAAAATATCCAAAGAGAAAATCTAAATCCTATGGATGAGGCTTTGGCCTATCAAGCCATTATCGACAAACGAGGATTAAAGGTAACTGATCTTGCGACTCGTGTTGGAAAAAACAGAGCTACCATTTCTAACTTAATTCGTCTTCTCTCCCTTCCTAAATTATTACAAGACTTAGTGAAGGAAGGAAAACTTTCGGAAGGACAGGCCCGCCCTCTTCTCTCTATCCCTGATCCTAAAAAACAATTGGAAGTGGGCCAGAAAGTAATCGCTGAAGGTTGGAATGTTCGAGAGGTAGAAAATTTTGTTTCTAATCTTTTACACCCAGATAAAAAATCGAAGTCGGCCTCTATGGGTCCTGACAAACGAGATGCGAGTATTGTAAAATTAGAATCCAAACTCAGAAACAAATACAGTTCCAAAGTGGAAGTGGCCCACAATGAAACGAATGGAAAAGGGAAAATTGTTTTTTCTTACGCCAACCTAAATGATATGGAAAGAATTTTAGAGCAGCTCGGTGTGAAACTGTAGTTTCGCTAGTCGCTCATACAATTCACTTTTTCGAATGAGTTCGTCATGGGTTCCGACGGACTCAATCTCCCCTTCTTTAATTACCACAATCTGATCCGATTTTACGACTGTGGAAAGTCTGTGAGCTATCATAATGGTTGTTCTTTCTTTCACTAAAAAATCTAAAGCCTGCTGAATCATTTGTTCTGATTCTGAATCAAGAGCCGAAGTGGCTTCATCCAATAAAAGAATTCTTGGGTTCCGAAGGATGGCTCTTGCAATTGCGATCCTTTGTTTTTGTCCGCCGGAGAGTCTTGTTCCTAAATGTCCTAAGTTGGTATCATACCCATTCGGAAGTTGGTTTAAAAATTCCGTAACATAAGCACTGGCCGCAGCCTTTTCGATTTCTTCGAAACTTGCATTTGGTTTTCCGTAGGCAATGTTCTCTCGTAAAGTTCCGCTAAAGAGAATGGGTTGTTGCGGAACAAAGCCAATGAGAGATCTTAAATCTTTTAATGCCAATTCTCTAAGGTCGACACCTTCGATAAGAATTTTTCCAGCAGTGGGATCATAGAATCTGAGGATGAGTTCAAAGAGTGTACTCTTTCCACCACCAGAGGGACCAACAAGAGCTGTAGTTTTGTTGGCAGGAATTTCTAAATGAATTCCTCGGATGGCTTTGTGTTCCGGACGAGATGGATATGAAAATTCCAAATGATCCAAATTGATTTTTAATCCCTTCTGTTTTGAGGTCCCGTTGAGAGATAAAGATCCATTCCCTTCCGTTGGATGTAAAACGTCTGCGATTGGTTTTGGATATTCTGGATCTTTGATTTCTGATTCGGATAAAAGAAGTTCCATCAATCGTTCGGTGGCACCAGCAGCCCTTTGTAAATCTCCAAGAACTTCAGAAACGGCACCAACACTATTGGCTACCATGATTGCATAAAAAGAAAATGCGATGAGTTCCCCACCGGTAATTTTTCCTTCGAGTACATCTGTTCCACCAATCCATAACATGACGCTGATTCCAGTAAGGATGAAAAGAATGACTGCCGCAATCAGAAGAGCTCTTTGTTTGATGCGAGCAACAGCCACATCGAAGGCTCCCTCGACAGTGTATGAAAACTTTTCAATGTCTTCTTCTTGGTGGTGGAAGGATTGTAGGATTTTTATATTGAGAAGGGATTCACTGACGTAAGTTCCAATGCTTGCAATTTTGTCCTGAGTGGTGCGGGATAAATTCCTTACTTTTTTTCCAAAGAACAAAATAGGAAACACAATGAAAGGTACACTGAAGAGAACAATCATCGTGAGTTTCGCATTGGTGATAAAAAGAAAAATAATTCCACCGACAAACATCAAAACATTTCTAAGGGCAATGGATGCGGAGGATCCGATTACTGTTTGGATGAGCGTTGTGTCGGTTGTGATTCGCGATTGGATTTCACCGGGAGAATTGAGTTCAAAAAAACTGGGATGGATGAAGATGATATGTTTGAACACATCCCTTCGAATGTCTGAGGCCACTCGTTCTCCAATCCATGAAACTGCGTAATGACGAATGTAAGTTCCGATCGCAAGGAAGATTCCGACTAAAATGATAAAGGCAAGTGAGTAACCTAATTCTTGTTTGGATCTAGCAGAAAACCCTGCATCCACCAAATGGCGTAAACCCTGTCCGAGCCCCAAAGTCACTCCGGCCGTAAAAAGCAGAGCCAGTGAGGAAAGGGTCATTTGGAATCTGTAAGGTTTTAAATAGGAAAAGGTTTTAGAGAGGACACGGAGATTTTTTGACTTAGCGCGGTCTGGAGTATGCAATGATTTATCCTTTTAGATCAATCAATAGACCCCTAATTTCATCTAATTGTTTCAAAATCACGAAAGCGCTGTTGTTGGGAGAAAACATGGTTTTGGCAAGGAGATCCAATTTTTCATCCACAACCTTTACATAACGTACGTCTTTTTGGTCATTTCGTCCTCGTTGGGGCGCTTGCATGACCTTGTAGTTTTTTTTAAGGATAAGTTCTGCGATTTGTTTGATATGTTTTTTGTAGGATTCAAGGTTTCTGTGGTTGGGATCTTTGATGAGTTCCTTTTCCAAATCAGGTAAATCCTTCCAGAGTTCGTTAAGTTCTCTGGTTTCTTCTTTTCCAGAAGGAACAATGGATTCTAAAATATCTAAAAAACTTTGTTTGGATTCATCAACTGGTCCAAAAGAACCAGAGAGTTTTTCTTTGGACCCTTTTTTTGTCTGAGTGGAGACAGACTTAGGGTTGTTGTTTTGAATGATCATAAACCCGCCTAATGACGAGTGGGATTAATTGTGCATTTTCCGTGAAACACTACACCTTCTTCTACGATGAGGCGTGGAGTGACAATGTCTCCTTCCAATCGACAGCTAGAAAGTAATGTAACTCGTTCTGTTGCATAGATGTTTCCGCGGATTTCTCCTCCGGCAACCACCACTCTTGCTTTGATATCTGTATCGACGATTCCGGATTTTCCTATAAGTACCTTTCCGGTAGTTTCGAGGACTCCACGAAATTTTCCATCGATACGAATGAGGCCTGGGAACTTAAATTCGCCAACGAACTCGGCGCCTTCCCCAATGATGCTATTAACTAAAAATTCTTCTTCTGTAGATGGATTGGACATTATTCTTGAATTTGGTTGAGAAACGAAAACGGATTCAACGCTTGGGTACCAACATGTACTTCATAATGAAGATGGTAAATCGGATTTTCTGGTGATTTTCCAACATAACCTAAGATGTCACCCTTGGAGAGTTTTTCATTTTTCTTAACGCGAATTCTATCAAGGTTGGAGTAGATGGTTTTCCAACCAAAACGATGTGATAATTTTACGTAGTAACCTGTGGCTGGAGAGTATCCTGTATCAAAAACAATTCCAGGAGCAGTTGCAATGACTTCTGCACCAGGAAAGGATCCAATGTCTAGTCCTCTGTTGAGTTCTTCTTTTCCAGTGACAGGTGAAATATATTTTCCAAAAGGAAATAATACATAACCTTTTGTTGGCCAAATGGATGGAGTGTTACGAATGATACTCTTTCTTTTTTTGATGAGTTTGATGATCTCTTCAGAAAGTTCAGAGGATAATTTTAAATTATGAATGTCTTCTTTGATGCGAAAGGATTCGTCCGTGATGTCGGATTGAGGTGTTCCTTGTAATGCGAGAAATTGTCCTGCTTGTCCACCCATCCCTTTGGAAACTCGAGAAGGATCTCCGCCGAGTTTGATATAGAGGTTAGAAATTCTTTCGTAGTAGTATTGGATGGTTTCGTGAAGAGAGTTAACCTCTTCTTTCATCTTGGAAGATTGTCTGATAAAGTCTTTGTTTGTTAAATTGAGTTCTGTGAGCTGGTGGATGGATCCACTATGTGATAAAACATTCACAGCGCTGATCACAAGAAGCACTACCATGATTCCGATGAAGATGGAAATCGCTTTGTAAGATATAACAAAGTTAATGGTTCTACGATCGGTGTGAGGAATGACCATAATTGTCAGACGTTCACGACCTTTTTTGTCTAGGTCCTCGTAACGTTGGGATAACTTAAGCTTCCATTCCTGGACTTTATACCGTAATCGGTAAAAAATTAGATGTAGTCTTTGTTTTACTTCCACGTTCTCTTTTAGACCTTCGACTATTTAAACAAAACTTATCGTACCCACTATATCTTTCGATTGAATTTTCATTTTCATCCAGTGGAAATTACAAATCTTGCTATTTATGGGATATTCGACCATAGACACTCATTGCCACTTAGACATAATTCGAGAACAAGGCCAAGAGATTGAAGAAACACTGGCGAAATCCCGAACGGCTGGTGTAGACCGTATGGTCCAAATTGGGATTGATCTACCAAGTTCAATCGAAGCGGTTCGTATTTCAGAAACACATTCAAAAGATGATTTAGAGATTTTTTATTCGATTGGTTGTCATCCTACGGAAATTCATGAATTCCCTAATGCAGATCAAATTTTAGATTTAGCAAAATCCCGAATGGAAGATCCAAAATTTTCGGCGATCGGTGAGATTGGTGTCGATCTCTATCATGATGCTAGCACACGACTTGCACAGAATGAAGTGTTACGTAAATTTTTAGAATTTTCTTCTGAATATAAATTACCTGTAGTGATCCATTCTCGCGATGCATTTGAAGATACTTATGAAGCATTGAAAGAATATAAATCAAAAGCTTTTGGTGTGATTCATTGTTTTACTTATGATTATGAAGCAGCGAAACAATTTGTTGATTTAGGTTATTACGTTTCCTTTTCGGGGATCGTTACGTTTAAGTCAGCGACAGATATCCAAGAAGCTGCACGTAAAATTCCACTGGAAACCATTCTCATTGAAACAGATGCTCCCTTTTTATCACCCATGCCACATAGAGGCAAACGAAATGATTCTTCCCATTTACCATTTGTTCTTGAGAAGATGTTTTCACTTCGAACAGAAACCAATGCAGAAGTAGCAGATCGCATTTATCAAAATTCATTAAAATTCACACAAAGAAAGGCTTATCACCATGCTTGATATCAACCGTATTGTTCAAAACCCTGAAGAGTTACTTTCCACCTTACAAAAACGAGGTGTTGCCTCCACAGACATTGAAGCAAAAATTAAATCTATCTCTGAAAAACAAAGAAAGCTAAAACTAGAAGTGGAAGACCTTCGTGCTGAGAGAAATCGAGTTTCTAAAGAAATTGGAATTCAAAAATCACAAGGAAAAGATATCACAGAAATTTCAGCTTCGATGAAAGGAGTTGGTGATCAGATCAAAGCAATTGAAGAAGAACTGACTAAACAGGAAGAATCTTTGCATGATTTGAATTTAGGGCTTCCAAACTTACTAGATCCATCTGTTCCAGAAGGAAAATCAGAAGCAGATAATGTACTTGTCCGACAGTGGGGAGAAGTTCCTAAACTTTCCTTTGAAGCTAAAACCCATTTTGATATCGGAGAGGTTTTGGGAATTTTTGACTTTGAGCGTGGAGTTAAACTTTCCGGTGCGAGGTTTTATACCTACCGTGGACTTGGTGCCAAATTAGAAAGAGCGCTTATGAATCTCATGCTTGATACCCATACTTCTGAAAATGGATACGAAGAGATGTGGGTTCCCGTCCTTGTAAACGATGAGTCGATGACTGCCACAGGACAACTTCCTAAGTTTGCTGAGGATTTTTACAGGCTCGAAAAAGACGGACTCAATTTGATTCCCACTGCGGAAGTCCCACTCACCAATTATTACCGGGATGAAATTATTTCAGAAAAAGAATTACCAATCTCTGTTTGTGCACATACATCTTGTTTTCGGAGAGAGGCAGGGTCTTATGGGCGAGATACACGTGGTCTTGTGCGAGTACACCAATTCCAAAAAGTGGAACTTGTGAAGTTTGTAGAACCGGAAAATTCGCAAAACGAACATGAAAAAATGCTCCAAGATGCTGAATCTATTTTGCAAAAATTGAAACTTCCCTACCGTGTGATGTTACTTTGTAGTAAGGATATGTCTAGTGCCTCTTCCAAAACCTATGATATTGAAGTTTGGATGCCTGGACTTGGTCGTTTTATGGAGATTTCCTCTGTTTCTAACTTCAAAGACTATCAAGCAAGACGGGGAAAAATTCGATACAAGTCAAAGGAAGGAAAAAACCTGCTCGTCCATACTCTGAATGGTTCCGGTCTTGCGATCGGTCGAACACTCGCTGCAGTGATCGAAAACTACCAATCGGCGGATGGAACCTTCCAAATTCCGGATGTATTGAAACCATACATTCGTTAGAAATTTAGGGCAGATGACCGAGGTGTCAAATGCCCTATTCGCTTCTATCCCAGCCGTTCAAGAATAAAAAATCAAACTTACTTCAATCTGTATTTGTAAAGCGGGGTGTTTATACGCAATGCAGATACTCGCTTTGTTCGGGGGAATATGCGTCCCACGTAGAAAAGATGATAAATGGTGGTTATGCGAATAGCGGATATCTCCTTCCTTACTTTTTTCCCCATACCAGCAACCATCCGGGTAATATGCGTGATTCGTTTATTTCCAAAAATATATTCCAAGGAATGCCTGTGATTTTTAAATCTCTATTGAATTTTAGATTTTCCAATTTTATCACCATTCTATCCTTTTGTCTTTTTTTCTCCCTACCGATGGTTGCTCAAGTGCAACCTAGCGAAGCAAGTCTCGTGGTAGCTCCTATCCAAGGACCGATCAATACTGAATTCCAAGAATTTGGCCCAACGATGACTCCTGATGCCAAAACTTTGTATTTCTATTCCAAACGTTCTAATCGTGGTTATACGGAAATTTTTAAATCGGAACGAAAAAAAGATGGGACTTGGGATTTTCCAGAGGAAGTGGATGTTTTGAATTCTCCATTTGATGACCAAAGCCCATTTATCTCTCGGGATGGAAAAACTCTACTTTTGTCATCCAATCGAGATGGTTCCGTAGAAGTGGTGTTACCTGATGGGAAAGTGGGTATATCCAGAGATTTGTATGTTTCCAATTGGGATGGAAAAAGTTGGAGTAGTCCTGTAGCATTGCCCGCTCCTATCAACACAGAAGAAATAGAAGAAAATCCACATTTACTCGGTGACACTTTACTTTTTACCAGATATCCATTTGGAAAACCAAATTTGGCAAAAGTATATTTTAGCCAATATATAGGAGAGAAATGGTCTACTCCAAAACTTCTACCATCACCAATTAATGATAATTATGCGACAATTGCGGTCGCTTTTAATGACGACGGCAGTATTCTTTTCTTTTCATCAAATCGTCCAGGGGGAAATGGTGGGTTCGATTTGTACATGGCAAAGATAGATGGGGATTCGTTTAAGGATGTCGAGAATTTAGGTGCTCCTATCAACTCAGTTGAAGATGAAGCTTACATTGTATTCCAACAGGTAAAAAAAACATTTTTGTTTTGTCGCCGAGTGGAAGGAAGGTCGTTTGATCTTTTTACTGCATCAGTTCCGAAGCAAGAAAACATAGTGCAAAAGAAATTGGAAGAAACGAAAAAAATCTCTTTGGATTCGGTTTACTTTGAAAGAGCTTCGTCCATTTTGAGACCTGAATCTTCCGTGCCTTTGGATGCTATTGTTGACTATCTCCATGAAAATTCAGATAAAAAAATGAAGGTTATTGGCCACACAGATCTAACAGGAACTTTTGAAGATAATATGACACTTTCAAAAGAAAGGGCAGATTCCGTTAAACAATATTTAGTCTCTAAAGGTGTTGATCCAAAACGAATTTTAACAGAAGGGAAAGGACCAACCCAGCCAATGCTCCAAGGCACGGATGAGGCCTCCTCTAGAAAAAATCGTCGAACCGAATTTGTCCTAATCGATCCTTAATTTTTCCTTGCCGTTTCCATTTCCGAAGAAAAGGTAATGGGGATGTCACCTCTTCTAAGGATCCAATACATTGGGTTTGTATCCCTTTGGGCATTTTTTTTCACCGCTTCTATTTCAGGTGAGCCGAGTCAGGTTTTGGAAAAAATTAAAAAAACCAAAACACTGACTGTTTCAGTAAATGAATTTTATGATCCATTTTATATTGAAAATCCCAATCCGAATTTTCCCGGATTAGATGTGGAACTTGCCCAAGAGTATGCAAAATTTTTAGATGTTGATTTAAAAATTATTCCTCTTCGCACTTTTGATCAACATGCTAGAATGTTAGAGAAAGGTGATACACAAATTGCAATGGCTGGAATTTCATCTTCCATCAATCGTTTTAGAGATGTATATTTTACAGATCCTTATTTAATTTCGACACCGGCTGCTTTGGTGAATCGCACGGCACTTCCACCTGAGCCAGAAGGTCAGATAGTCACAGTCCAATTGTTTCGTAATTTGAATGACCTAACGAATATTACAGGAATTTCCTATTCGGTCCTTGCAAATAGTTCCAATCATCAATTTTTACGAGATGCATTTCCTAAAGCACAAATCTTTTCTTATTTCACAAATGAAGCTGCACTAAATGAATTAAAAAAAAATAATGTGAATGCTTTCGTAGCGGATTCCTTTTATATCCAAGCACTATTACAAAAGGACTCTTCACTTCGTGCGAACTATTTGCCTATTCTCGGAGTTGTGCAAGAGGACCATATCAGTATGGCTACAGCCAGACGAGATGTAGAATTTCTTTATAACTTAAATTTTTTTATCAAAGAACTGAAGCGAACCGGCAAAATTCAAGGATTGATAAACAAATATTTTAAATCCAACCAATGGGTTAAAAAAGAATAACAACGAATGTCATTACGAAATTTATTTTTATTTTATCTAATTTTTCTTTTGATACCTTGCAGTGTTTTGATTGCACAAGAGGAAGAATCACAAAGAACTTTTATGAATTTTAATGGATCTTTTCGTGTTCGTGCAACAAATGTTGGAAGAGATGTCTTATTAGAAAGAAAAACACCAGTCACTCCAATTACCAATTTAGAAAAGGAAAATACAGAACGTCTCCAATCAGAACAACAAACCATTCAATCTGATTTAGAGAGGAGACAACAAGGTTTACCAAGTCAAATCACTCCTAGAAAAGAAGACGTTAGTTATTACGATTCACGTTTTTTATACAATATGAGTTTCTCTGCCAACAAATATGTAGAGGGAGTTTGGGGGATGCAAGTTGGTGATATTCCATTTGGAGGGAAAGGTTTAAGGGCAACTGGTCCAGATGGTTTTGACCCAGGTCTGGTAGGACCAGGGTCTGGTGGAGAAAGAGGTCGAACCGCTGCGGTGAATGTCCAAACAAACTTTCTATATTTAAATTTTCGAATCCCTGAATCGGGACTTTTTATCAAAGTAGGCCAACAACTTTTTAGCTCTGCACAAGGTAGGGTTTTATTTTCCACTGGAACAGGAGTGAGTATCCTTAAAAATTTCCAATTCTTACGTTTGTCTTTGGAAGGTGGAATTTTGCGAGCACGCGACCAAAGCTTTATGGACGTTGATAAAAATGGATTTGCGGACAAAAATTACCAAAGTTCGAATATCTATTACAATCGATTGAAATTTGAATACTTTCGAAATATCCGTAATGAAGTGTATGCTTACTTCTTAGATGATAATGATAAGTCTGATAATGAAACAGCAAGACTTGCATGGTATGGAATGCATAACGAATTCAATTTTCAAAAGTTTTCCTTTATCGTTCATGGAATATTGAATACGGGAACTGTAAAAAAATTACGAGCCGTTACCGATTCAAATGATGTTACAATTTATAATACAACGCAAAGATATTTTATTAAAGGTGGTATGTATGATTTTCAATTTACATATCGCTGGAGTGAATCGCTTAACTTTAACTTAATTGCACTTGGCACTACTGGTAGACCAGGTTATGACGAAAAAGGCCACGAAGCCAATTTAAAAGGCAATGGATATCGTACTTTAGCACCAGGGTTTTCTATTTCAAATATAGCAACCGACTTTACCGGTGGTTATGCATTGTTCAATGGTTCCAGTTTTTCTGGTTTGAATGAATATGGATTTTATTCTAATATAATCGCCTTCGGTCCTTACCAATTTACTTTAGGTTACTATCAACTTTGGGCGACAAAATCACCGGAGATTCGGATCAATCGGGAGTTTAGTGAACTCAATGGATATAGAACATCCACTTATATGGGGATGGAATATAATTTTAACATTCGTTATAACGTTACATCTGATTTCCAAATCATTTTTAGATCTGGATATTTTGTAGCTGGAGATGCCTTATTTGTTTTGCTTGATTCAAAATATGGACGAATCCTAAGAGAAGGATTTATCGTATTCGAACATAGGTTTTAATTTTTTTGTCCGAATCTACTTCGGTTTGTTTAGCTAAAATTTATCCTAAATGTTTTGAAAAAAAATAAGAATATATCTTAGAGAAATCAAGTTCAGTTTAAAGTGTTAATCTTGATTTAATCGCTTTTCCCAAAGTGTATTGATCAGAATATTCCAAAGTGCCACCAATAGTGATCCCATGAGCAATCCTTGTGATTTTAATGTCCATTGGTTTGATCACAGTCGATAGATAAGAGGCTGTCGCATCACCTTCGAGTGTTGGGTTGGTTGCGATTAATACCTCTTTTACTTCTCCATCCTCTAATCTTTGTATTAGCTGGCGAATCCGTAATTGGTCAGGTCCAATTCCATCTAAAGGAGAAATGGCACCATTGAGTACATGGTACTTACCAACATATTCTTTTGTATTTTCAATAAAGAAAATGTCTTCTGGTTGTTCGACGACGCAGAGTATTCCGTTGTCTCTTCTATCAGACAAACAAATAGAACAAACAGGGTCTTCTGTCAGTCCGCCGCATTCATCACAAAATCGTAGTTTGGTTTTCGCTTCTTCGATATTAGACAACCAAGCACGAAAAGTTGAAGGATCCATTCGTAAAATATGAAATCCGATTCTTGTAGCACTTTTTTTTCCTATTCCGGGAAGGCTAGAGAAAGATTGGATTAGTTTTTGGAATTGTGGATCAGACAGGAGGAAACCCTCCATCTTTTTGCATTTGGTTGAAAACACCTTCAAAGTCACTAGGATTGAAGCCGAGAACATTTTTCATTTCATGAGCCATGGTTTCTTTTGCTTTTCTTTGCACTTCGTTTGTGGCAGAGAGGATCAAATCTTCTAACATTTTTTTATCATCAGCATTGAACATGATGGGATTGATATTGAGGTTAGTGAGTATACCGTCCGCAGAAGCAGTCACTTCTACCATACCGGCACCTGCAGAGGCAGTGACTCGAATCTGTGCTAGACGTTTCGAAAGTTCTTCTTGTTTTTCTTTGATATTGCCGAGTTGCGAGAAAGCTTCTCGCATTTGTTTCATTTGCTCAAAAATTCCCATACGTACCTTTGGACTTATAAATTCTTAAATTGGTTGGGATCAACTTCCATCCCGGAGAACTTTTCTTTCAAAAGTTTTTCCATATCCTCTGGGTTGGACGGCGTCGCGGCTGCTGGTTTCGGAGGGATTGACTTTGGTTCCGAAGTTTGTTTTGTCTCTACATCGAAATTTGGTTTTGGCTGCGATGGTTGTTTTATTTCCGGTTCCCGATTCTCTATTGGTTTTTCCGAAATTGTTTGTGCTTGTTGCATGTTCGCTACAGTATTTTGTTTTTGCGTAACAGTAGTAGTCGCTGCGGTAACCACTTTTTTTGCAGACTCTAAATTGTCTGGAATATGAGAAATGTCACCTTGAACCAGTTTGGTGAGCTCAGATATTTTTGCTAAAAGTCCTGATACACTTGGTTTCTCTCGATCCAAGATCAATTTTCGAAATTGAATTTCTAAATAAACTTTCATCTCGTAAGAACTTCGGAGTTTCATCAGATTCAATTTTTCATGTACGGCAAAAATTCTTTCAGCGAGTAAAACCAAAACTTCACGGTCCAATTCTCTATAGTTTTGTTTTAATTTTTGTAAGTCTTCTTGAGGGATATTGATGGATTCTCGATCTGCTAAGTTGTCTTTAATCAGTAATAGAGAATTTAAAAATTCGATAAAGTCCCATACAAACTTTCCTAGATCAATGCCTGCTTGGAAAAGATTTTCCAGTGTTTCAAAAATTTGTGCACTTTGGGAAGAATCTAATAATTGGTTTAAAAAATCAGTAAAGGTATCAATTCCATGATACCCAATCATCTTTCTTAGTTTGACGCCTGTTAGATTGCCATCGGTGAAAATAACAGCTTGTTCCATAAAGGAAAGTGTATCTCGAACAGAACCGTCCCCTTTTTTAGCAATCCAGAACAATCCTTCGGAATCATACTTTAGGTTTTCTTTTTCACAGAGAGTTTCGATGTAGTTTTGTAAAACAGTAACAGGAACTTTTCTAAAATGAAAGTCTTGGCAACGCGAAAGGATGGTTTCTGGAATTTTATGGTATTCGGTAGTTGCTAAAATAAAAACAACATGGGCTGGCGGTTCTTCTAAAGTTTTGAGAAGAGCATTAAAAGCCGCTCCACTCAGCATATGCACCTCATCCAAAATATAAACGCGATACTTCCCACCCATCGCATTGAATTTTACATTCTCGCGTAACTCTCGGATATTATCCACCCCGCTATTGGAAGCGGCATCAATTTCAAATACGTCATTCGAATTTCCTTTTGTGATTTCTAAACAAGAAGTACAATCGTTACAAGGCTCAACCCCATCTGGGCGTTCGCAGTTGAGACGTTTGGCCAAAATTCTTGCGATGGTTGTTTTACCAACACCACGAGGGCCAATGAAAATATAAGCATGACCAATCTTCTTTGATTTGAATGCGTTTTGTAAGGAACCAACAGCAAGGTCTTGGTAAATTACATCGCGAAAGAATTGGGGTCTGTATTTTCGAAAGAGTACTTGGTGGTTTTCGCTCATGGAAGTCCGTGTTTCAAAGGATAGGAGATAAAAATTGGTGAATCACTTTGATCTTGGAAGTTCGTATGTTTGAGGCAATGAAATATTTATGAAGGGTATGGATATTTTCTTCTGAAATTGGGGGAACAGATTTGAAAAGGCTAATGTAAGGACCAGGAGAGATTTTCCATTAGTTCAATTCAGAGTGGAAATCGAACTTAGGATGGAAGGAAATCGGTGTAGAACCTGGCGGAGAGACCGGGATTCGAACCCGGGGTGCTTTTGGCACACATGCTTTCCAAGCATGCACAATAGACCACTCTGACATCTCTCCAATGGTTTCTACTGGCTTCCATAAAATGAAACGGTCAAAAGAATTCTACCTTTTCTCTTTGAAAAAACTCAGAAATTCAAATTTTATGTGGGACCTTGGGATGAGGGTACACTTCGGAAAATGATTCAATAAATAAATAGATTCGGTTGTATAAGAAGAAATTCCTTCCCCTGGTTTTGCCGGAACAAAATAAACCACTTCTGGAATTTTTACCCTCAAAATGGCACCAGCACAAAGTAAACAAGGTTCGAGAGCCGTAATCAAAATATGATCGGTAAGATATCGACCTTCCGTTTTCGAAAGAGCCTCTTCGATTGCTAAAATTTCGCTGTGTTTTGTAGGATTTAATGTTTGTTCGACGGAATTAAAGGCTGCAGAAATTACTTTTCCATTTCGTGTGATGATTTCTGAATAAGAGGGAATTTCTTCTGGGTGGTTAGAAATGGCTTCTGTGTAGCGGCCAAGAAACGATTCGAATGCTTCCACGCGCGCCCAAGAGGATTTGAACCTCTAACCTTCTGATCCGTAGTCAGATACTCTATCCAGTTGAGCTATGGGCGCAATGAATGCTTGAAGCATTTTTACCCAGTCCAAAAGAACGGGTATCTCTATGCTTTTTTTTAAGCGGATGGAGTAAATCAAAAATCCAGAAATTCCTAGATAAAGTAGTACAGAAAGTAAGTGAATGGTTGCAGCCAAATATAGACCTACGAAGGGCAAAACGGATACAACTTGTGCGAAGAGAAGGATCAGTAAGAACAAACAAGTATTAACTGCAGAATACAAACAAACAGTCACAAATTCCGGAACATTTCGTTTCCAAGTGAATACGGGAACCCAAGAAAAATACAGAGGTAGAACTGCTAAAATTTTTGCCGCTTCATCTGTCAGTAAGTAGGCCTTGAGTGTCTGGATTTTTTCTTTGATTTGGGCGGTATTCATGGCGGTATCAACGGAGACGCAGGGATTCGAACCCTGGGTACGATTGCTCGTACGACGGTTTAGCAAACCGCTCCTTTCGGCCACTCAGGCACGTCTCCAGCGACTCGGAGAAGGTAGGATTCGAACCCACGGTGGGATTACCACGACGGTTTTCAAGACCGCTGCTTTAGACCACTCAGCCACTTCTCCAAGAGTACCTATCCGTTATGTTAAATGCGAGTGCAGTGTCAAATGAATATTCAATGAATGGTTCTAGAGAATGGAAAAGTTGCGAATAAAACTAGAAAAGTGGGTAAATGGTGGTTTCTGTTTAGCGCACCACGAGGGTCATGCTGTCTTTGTTGAGGGTGGAATCCCGGGAGAATTGGTAGACATAAGTCTTTATAAGACTGGAAACAAAGAATGGTTTGGAACTGTTTCGGAAGTGATTGAACCGGCTGAAACGAGGATCACATCAGATTGTTCGGTTTTTATGGAATGTGGAGGTTGCAGTTATCGCCATATTTCCTATCAGGATGAGATCCAAATCAAAACATCACTTTTAGAAGCAATGTTTCCCGAATGGAAAGGGAAACTCGAAGTGGTGATCGGGCCAGAAAATCAATACCGAAACAATGTGCAGTGGCAATCCAATGGAAAAGAAATTGGGTATTTTGCAAAAAATAGCCACCGAGTCATCAATGAATCTCAATTTGTTTGTAAAACTGTCGATAAACGACTGTTATGGGCTGAAATTCCCCAAGGGATTAAAAAGTCAGTATCAAAACAAAAATCGATCCAACTTAGACTTTCTTCCAAATCCGTTGTCAATTATGAAAGAGACCAGACTGAAATTGTTTTTTTTAATACAAAACTAAAAGTTCCCGAACGTGGATTCTTTCAAATCAACAGGTTTCTTTTAGAACCTTGGTTAGAAAAAATCAAATCCTTATTACCAGATTCTGCACAAATTTTAGAGCTTTTCTGCGGTTGTGGCACTATTGGAATATCAATACGGGAAAAAATTGCCTCTCTGTATGGGATGGAATCTCATGAAAAAAGTATTCGTTATGCAAAGGAAAATGCGAAAACAAACAATGCATTGCAGTTTGAATATGAAGTCTGTGATTTGTATCAAAAACATTTACCGAAACATGCTGCAAAGTTTCCGATATGGATTGTGAATCCACCGAGAGCTGGACTTTCCGACGGAATTGTGGAATCCGCTTCTTTATTTGCACCAAAACAAATTGTATATTCTAGCTGTAATCCAAGCACACTGAAAAGAGACATTACAAAACTAGAAAAGATAGGTTATCAATTGCAATATGTGGGGTTGTTTGATTTTTTTCCAAGAACCCAACATTATGAAGTTCTGGTAAGTTTAAAAAAATAACCAACAACTCACAAACCTAAATTTGTGAGTTGGATGAATCCAATTTCTGTTATTTTTCTTTTGTTGTGATTTTAAAAGGAAGATAAGCTGGGCAAAATCCGATAGCAGAAGTTGCGATCATTACAAGGCCGATTGCAAACAAAACGATTGCTGTTGTTCCTTCTACGACCCCACCTAAATAAAGACCACCTAATACCAAGCCAACGACCACTCGAATGATTCTGTCATAAAGACCCATATTTTGAAACATATTCAATCTCCTTAAAGAACGTTTGACGAAAGAAAGTGAATGGATTCTTATTTATTTTTTTGTAACCATTCTAAAATCAATTTAGTCACTTCATCTCTTTTTTCCCAATGTAAGAAATGTCCTGCGTGATCGAAACCAATTTTACGAAACCCACATGGAAAGTCTGATTCGTCGAGCAAGTGTTCGAATAAATTTTTATGAAAACATCCATCGCTTAGTCCATAGAGAATTTGTGTGGGTACTGTAATTTTTGAATCCAAAATTCCTAAAATACTTTCCCGACCGGATTCAGTGAAAAGATCATTTAAGTTTCTATAGTAAGAAAGTGCAGAAGATAAAATTCCCGGATTTTGGAAATTTGCTTTAATCTCAGCTAAATGGTCTTGGTTTGGAGTATATCCGGGTGACCAATCTTTCCATAAAAAATCAACTAAAGCAAAATCATTGGTTCGAATTGTAAGTTCTGCTAAAAAAGGAATTTGGAATAGTAAAACGTACCAGGAATGAATTGTTTGTTGGGGTGCCCAAAGAAAGGAATCTTGGTAGGTTCGAAGTAAAGGGACTCCTAGACTTGTGATGGATTTGATACGATTCGGATAATACATCCCTGCAGCATAGGCAATGACTGCACCCCAATTGTGGCCTACGAGATGTACTCGGTCCCAAAGTCTATCCTCCATCCATCCTAAAATATCATCAACTAAATCGACCACATGTAATTTATGTGCATGAGAAATTGTCGACGGTTCATAGCCTCGCATAACAGGAGCAATGCATTGGAAACCCTTTTTACCAATCACTTCCATAATGGGTGCAAAAGTTTTATGGTTATCTGGAAATCCATGTAGGAAAAGAACAGGTTCTCCTGTTCCAGTTTCTAAGGTGGTAAATAAAGTGGATGAATTTCTAATTTCCGAATGGTGCATTGTTATTTACCAACTTCTCTTTTTTATACGTCGTCCGAAAGAATTGTAACACAATCTCTCTTGTATCCAAGTCCTTACTTAAGTATCCGTATTGTTTTTCATTTTGGTAATAAAAACCGTTTGGCCAAATATGACCGCCACCAGGAATCAAATAACCTTCTACAATTTGGTCAGACGAACAATCCGTGAATTTTGTGTATTGGATGTCTCTTTTCCAAAATTTGTTCATATGTCTTTTTTTGGATTTTGTTTCCTCTTTGCAGGAGAAACTTGATGTCCAATATTCTAATGATTCTAAATAGGAAAGAACATCGCCTGCGGCAATTCTTTGCGATTGGTTATTGGGATCAGCAGGGATGGAAACGGTTCCTCCTTGGTAGGGAACTACATCATCGGACATTCCCATAATGAAACCTATTGATTTTTGTGGAGGAGGTTCACAAATTTCTTTTAATCCCCTGGATGTCACTGCTGCCACAGAATAACCTGAGCTAAACAAATCAGGTGCTTCGCATAACAAACGTTGAGTCATAAAGCCACCATTGGAAATTCCCACTGCATGAATTCGATTGTAATCAATGGAATGTTCAGAATCCAAGTGACGAATCATATCTCGAAAGAAATCTACATCTTTTGTATTTCTTTTGTCTGTGATGGAATGAGGAATTTTTCTTCCATCATTCCATCGGTTTGCATAACCATCTGGATACACTGCAATGAATCCATATTCCTCTGCTTTTTCAGACATTCGAGTGAGATAAATCATCCCTTCCCCAGTTCCACCGCCACCATGTAATAGAAATACCACTGGCAATTTGTTTTCATTTATTTGTTTGGGAATGTAATAGCGAAAGGAACGTAAGATTCCATCAGATGAGATAGATTGTAGTTTGTGTTCTTTAACCGGAACAATCGAAGGTAGCGATTTACAGAAAAATAAAAATGAAACCATAATCAAAAGTAGGTATAACTGAATCTGAACAAAAATCCGCTTCATAAAAATAAAGATTCAAAGGATCTGATGGTTTCTGTAAACTTTGGATCACCTTCTAGTGGATACTTTGGATGAAATTCTTTATCAACTGTGGGATCATAAGGACCAGACTTTCCTTCAAAACAAACTGCTGTTTCCGACAAACAAACCAAACTATGCCAAACACCGGGTTGTAAATCAATCCCCCGTTTTGGACCAGTGGCTGAAAGTTTATGATTTTCTTTTACTTCGCCGTTTTCATCAAAAATCAAAAAACCAATTTCTCCTTCGAGGATGATGAAGGTTTCGGGTTTTGGATCCGACAAATGTCTGTGAGGTGGAATGTATGTATCTTTTGAAAGAACGTTTAAGAATCGTTGGTACACTTCCTTTTGTTCGTGGAAGTTAAAATTAGTACGTTTTCTTTCTGCGTTTTGGGCTTTTTTAACGAGAGTTCCGATTAAGTCGGAATCAATGACTTGTATTTCCTGCAAGTTGACCTTCCAATTCCTGCTCGATGAAGGCTAACATATCCGGAACACAGGCCGTACAAGTATCAGCCGCTCCCATCTCGCGGGCGACTTCTAGTATAGGGCGGTTTGTATCTTTGACAACATTTAAGATAGATTCAAAGAAAACTTCTGCACAGTGACACTTGATCATGGTTCTGAGAATCAGTCTCTAAGCTGGCAAACGGTACGACAAGAATTTTTTTGACCCAATGGGTGCAAAAATTTCGCGGAAATTCAGTAAATGTGAATCAGGTTTTAGCCTTTTTTTCTTTGAGGATTGGTTCGTACACCCGTTCCAAGTTTTGGATGGCCAACTTCCACTGGAACCTAGCCGCATTTTTTTCCCCTAAACTTTTGAGTGCATTCAGTCGTTTTGAATCTTTCAGTAATGCGAGTAGTTTGGTTTGGAAGGAATGGGAATCTTTGGGATCAAAGGATTCGTAACCATTTCCTAAAACTTCTGGTAAAACGCTGGCGTTGGATGAAAAGACGGGAGTGCCAACACTTTGTGCTTCCAAAACGGGGAATCCAAACCCTTCAAACAAAGAAGGATAGAGAAATACTTTTGCACCTTGGTACGCCAGAGGAAGTTCTGCATAAGGCAGATGAGATAAAAAATAAATCTGATCGGGATATCTCTTTTGGATTTCTAAAAATTCTTCTGGGATTTCTTCCTTAAGGCCACCCACAACTAACGGTAATGAAAGTTTCTTTTTTTCCCAAAGAGATTCTAAATTGGATAATAAAAATGGAAAATTTTTATGAGTTTTTCCAATTCCCACAGTAAACAAATAAGATTTGGGAAGTTTGTTTTTTTTAAGAAATTGTGAAAGTTTCGTAGATGGTTGTTTGGAAAATTTTTTCAAATCAATTCCATTGTAGACTACAGAAATTTTTTCTTTCGAATATCCAAAACTTTTTACTAAATCTTCTTTCGTGTATTCCGAAACAGTGATGATTTTGCGAGCAAACCATTTGATCCAACGAAAAACAATTTGCATATACACTCGTTTGACGAGAGAGCTATGTGCGGCCTTAAAATGATAAGGAATCAGATCGTGAATGGTAACAATGCATTTATGAATGTATGGAAAGGGAATGTTAAAATGAGGTATGTCCAGAAGATCCATCTCGGCCATTCTCGGGTGACCTAAAAATTCTTTTGGAGAATAGATACTTGTTTTGTATTCAATGATACTTGCGTGCCGAGGAAGATTGTATTTTTTTAGAATCCTAGGATCACCAAAGATAAACAGATCGGCAATCTCATTGGAAATGGGCCAAAACTTCAAAATATGTTGGATCCGAATCCCAATCCCTGAGTTTTCGATCATCCGTGCATCGTATCCAATTTTTAGCCGCATTCGTTATTGATTATGTCCTTTAGAATTAATTTAAAAAAAGGAAATGTATCTTTTCCTTCGAAGTCAAGTCTAGTCAAATTAGTAGTATATATTCTGCATTCATAATTTGGGATGTAGGATAGGCGGAACGATCAGACAAAAGGAATCGGATGGAAAACTTAATCGAAGAAATCCTAAAACAAATTGGTGAAGATCCTTCAAGAGAGGGTCTTGTGAAAACGCCCAACCGTGTGAAAAAGGCTTATGACTTTTTGACCAGTGGGTATAAGGCTGATTTGAATCATATTGTGAATGGAGCGATCTTTGAAGAAAGCACAACCGGTATGGTTTTGGTAAGAGATATCGAGATGTATTCTTTATGCGAACACCACTTACTTCCGTTTTATGGAAGAGCCCATGTAGCTTACATTCCGAATAAAAAAATCATAGGAATCAGTAAAATTCCAAGGATTGTCGATGTGTTTGCCCGTCGTCTCCAAGTACAGGAACGTCTCACAGACCAAATCGCCCAAGCCATCCAAGAAACTTTGGACCCACTCGGCGTGGGTGTTGTCATCAAAGCTAAACATTTATGTATGATGATGCGTGGAGTGGAAAAACAAAACTCAGAACTCTTTACATCTAGCCTACTTGGTCTATTCAAAACAGATCCCACCACTAGGAGTGAGTTTTTGGATTTGATCCGAACCGGTTCCCATTAAGTTCAATTTTTAAATTCAAATTTTCAGATTCATGCTGGACTTTTTTAAAAAAAAGTTCAGCATTCTTTCTCTAGAGGGAATCTATGCCGAAAGAAAGAATCGTGGCACCGTCCAAAGACTTCGCAAAGTTAGCGAACGTTAGTTTAAAAGAATACAAAACAAAATACAAAGAATCCATTGAAAAACCGGAAAAATTTTGGGCCGAACAAGCAAAGCGCCTAACTTGGTTTAAAAAATGGACCAAGGTTCTCAAACACGATTTCGCTAAGGCCAAAGTGGAATGGTTTGTCGGTGGGAAACTCAATGTTTCCTATAACTGTTTAGATAGACATTTAGATTCTTCTCTAAAAAATAAAGCCGCTCTCATTTGGGAAGGAGACAACCCTGATGAATCGAGAGTCCTTACATACCATGACCTCCATCGCGAGGTGAATTACTTTGCAAATGTTCTAAAAAAATTCCATGTAAAAAAAGGAGACCGGGTTCTCATTTACCTTCCTATGATTCCAGAGCTTGCCATTGCGACACTGGCTTGTACTCGCATTGGAGCAGTGCATTCTGTTGTCTTTGGTGGATTTTCTCCAGAAGCACTTCTTGGTCGAATTGAAGATTGTAAACCAACACTAGTGATCACGGCAGATGGCGGGTATCGCAGTGGAAAACCAGTCGAACTCAAAAAAAATGTCGATGTTGCCTTAGAAGAAAGTAAATACAAGGTAAAAGATGTAATTGTTGTTAAGCGAACAGGGGATGAAGGAAACCTAAATTGGAAAGAGGGTCGAGACCACTGGTATCACTACCTAATGAAAGAATCCGATATCAAAAAAGAATGCACTCCTGTGCCGATGGATTCCGAAGATCCGCTTTTTATTCTTTATACTTCTGGTTCGACGGGAAAACCAAAAGGAGTCCTCCATACAACGGCCGGGTATCTACTTGGTGCCAATCTCACCTTTGCCACCATCTTTGATTATAAGGAAACAGATACCTATTGGTGTACGGCAGACATTGGTTGGATCACAGGACACAGTTATATTCTTTATGGACCATTATCAAATGGTGCCACCTCTCTCATGTTTGAAGGGGTTCCTAGTTATCCAGATGCCGGTAGGTTTTGGGATGTGATCGATAAATACAAAGTCACTGTATTTTATACAGCACCGACTGCCATCCGAGCTCTTATGCGAGAAGGAATTGAACCTATCAAAAAAAGATCTTTGGCATCTTTACGTCTTCTTGGTTCTGTGGGTGAGCCCATCAATCCAGAAGCTTGGGAGTGGTATCATACCAATATTGGAAAATCAAAATGTCCGATTGTCGATACTTGGTGGCAAACAGAAACCGGATCCATTATGATCTCTGGTGTTCCTGGTGCGATCCCACAAAAACCAGGTTCGGCGAGTTGGCCATTTTATGGAATCCTACCAATCCTTGTGGACAATGAAGGTGTGGAGATCAAAGACAAAGGAGAAATCTCTGGAAACCTATGTATCGCCAAACCTTGGCCTTCCATGATGCGCGGGGTGTATGGAGATCCAAAACGATTCTTTGATACCTACTTTTCACAATTCAAAGGTTATTACTTCACAGGTGATGGTGCCAACAAAGACAAAGATGGATACTTTCGGATCACAGGACGAGTCGATGATGTTCTCAATGTTTCGGGACACCGCATTGGATCAGCCGAGGTGGAGAGTGCTCTCGTTGAACATAAATCAGTTGCCGAAGCAGCGGTGGTAGGATTTCCACATGATATCAAAGGCCAAGGAATTTATGCCTATGTGACTGTGAAACATGGTGTGAACACCAACGATGCCTTAAAAAAAGAACTGATCGCTATGGTGGAAAAAGTGATTGGTAAAATTGCAAGACCAGAAGTCATCCACTGGGCTCCGGGACTTCCGAAAACCAGGTCAGGAAAAATCATGCGCCGAATTTTAAGAAAAATTGCCAATAACGAATTTGATACTTTGGGAGATATCAGCACTCTAGCTGATCCATCCGTAGTACAATCGTTAATTGATGATAAAAAGAAATTCCATAGTTAAAATTAGATTTTTGGTACTTTCAGTTCTTCTTCCTTCGTTGAAAACTAACTAGGAAGAAGATGGTTTTAAAATCACAACTTCTTTTAAGAGCTGGGTCTTGCTTGTTTAAAGATCCTGCGGGAGGGCAGAAAAAACTCCCATCACCCGCAGGAATTCCGTTTCTTCAAATTCCATATCACGGTCTTTTAATTTTTGACGATACTCTTTTGCTTTGGTTGTATCTCGTTTGGAAAACCAATGGATACAAAATAACAAATACTCTCTATTTTTACGATACGTGTTTTGGTGGTTTTCTAATTCGGTAGCCGTGAGTTTGTTTTGGTTTTTAAAATCTTTCACCAAAGAATCGATGGCAAGGGTGTCTCTATCTTTTCCAAGATTTGCATAACTTTGACGAATGAGAAATAAAATCTCTCCAGCATCCGAATCTGGATAAAATTTCAGTAAATTGTAAAATCCTCTGCGAAATAAAGACAAGGCTTCTAGGTATCTTTGTTTTTCTTGGAGAAACACTCCGTAGCGAGTGAAGTATCTTGTTTCATTCAAAAAAATGGTCGTGGTCCATTGGTAAGCTTGTTCTAAAAGTTCGGATTCTCTTCCTCTTCTGGCAAGGATCAAGGTTTCGTACATTGTCTCTTCCCTGGGAAAATAAACCAAATACCGCAAACTCAAATCATCTGCTTCTTTCCATTTTTTGTTTTTAATATTTTTCAAAAGACTCGCTTGTAAGGCATCTTTTTCAGAAACAAAAGTTTTGTCTGATTCTAAAAATTGCATATAGGATTCGTAGTCCGATTCCAAACCAAGTTGTCTAGATAGAATGGCTGCAGTATACAATCTGTACTTTGCATTGGGTTTTTGTTCTAAATACAATTTTGTATAGAACAAAGCCTCTTTTTGTTTTCTTTCTTTTTCGTAAAAATCGGCGACATACAAAACCAAGTCCAATTGGTCTTTTTTCTTTTTAATGGATTCTTCATAGGCATGAATTCCGTCGAAGACTTGCCCAAGTTTCATATGGGCACGTGCGGCTAAATTATAGTAGCGAAAGTCTGGATCTGGATTTAATTCTTTGGCCTTGATAAGAAAATCGAAGGCTTTGGCAGGGGTTTCTTGGACAATTTTGTCTTCTGCCATCCGCAAAAGATCTTCGTATCCATAAAAAACTTTAACAGGGTTTAGAACCTCTGGTTCTGCTAAATTTGGACTGGAAACCAGAAATAGACTTGTTACCAGAACACCAAATTGCCATATTCTCCTAGACCGAAGTATCATCTATGGATTCTCATCGGTCATCTTCTAAATAATCTTAGAAATTCAAATAAACAATCTCAAAGAGGATCTCATGAATGTAGAGTTAATCATCATCGTCATGGCACTAGTTTCCATTGTCACGGCGATATTCTACGCAGCTCGGGTGGTTCGCATCCAAGTGGGCGCAGGCGGTGGTAGCGAAAAAGAAACCGCTAAATTGAAAGAAATCTCCGCAGCAATCGCAGAAGGGGCTATGGCCTTCCTTCTCAGAGAATACCGAGTCATTTTGCTATTTATCAGTTTCATGACGGTTCTCATCTATTTACTTTTGGATAACCCAAAAACCGAGTTCAACGAAGGAATTTATACAGCCGTTGCTTTCGTTTCTGGTGCCCTCATTTCTTGCCTTTCTGGTTTTATTGGAATGAAAATTGCGACTGCTGGTAACGTTCGCACCGCAGAAGCCGCAAAAACTTCTCTATCTCGTGCCTTCCGAGTGGCATATGACTCTGGAGCCGTTATGGGTTTCGGACTCATTGGTCTTGCTGTTCTTGGAATGATCGGACTTTTCCTTCTTTTCACAGGAACAAACGTAGGTGTTGCCAAACACATCCTTATGGAATCACTTGCTGGTTTTGGTCTGGGTGGATCTTCTGTTGCACTCTTTGGTCGTGTGGGTGGTGGTATTTATACCAAAGCCGCTGACGTTGGTGCTGACCTTGTAGGTAAGGTAGAAAAAGGAATTCCAGAGGATGATCCTCGTAACCCAGCAACCATTGCTGATAACGTAGGGGACAACGTCGGTGATATCGCTGGTATGGGTGCTGACCTTTTTGGTTCGGCTGCGGAAGCCACTTGTGCGGCTCTTGTGATTGGTGCAACAGCATCCGCTCTTGCTGACAATAACTCTGCTCTACTCTATCCACTTTTGATTTCTGCGATTGGAATCCCGGCTTCCCTATTAACTACTTTCTTTGCTCGAGTGAAAGAAGGTGGAAACGTAGAAAAAGCTCTCAAACTCCAACTTTGGATTTCTACATTCATCGTAGCCATTGCACTTTATTTTGTAACAGACATCTTTATGATCGATAGTTTCCAAATCGGAGACAAAACCATCACTAAGTGGAATGTTTTTACATCAGTCGCATTAGGTTTGTTTGCTGGTATGTTCATTGGTTGGATCACTGAGATTTACACTTCTCACTCTTACAAACCAGTGCGTGAAGTAGCAGATGCTTGTGATACTGGTGCTGCCACAAACATCATTTACGGTTTGGCACTTGGTTACAAATCCACTGTAGTTCCTGTGATTCTACTAGTGATCGTGATTGTTGTTTCCAATATCCTTGCGGGTATGTATGGAATTGCGATCGCTGCTATCGGTATGATTTCTACCATTGCGATTGGTCTAACGATTGATGCTTACGGCCCTGTTTCTGATAACGCGGGTGGAATTGCTGAGATGGCAGAACTTGGAAAAGAAGTTCGTGATAGAACGGACAACTTGGATGCAGCGGGAAATACCACTGCGGCCGTAGGAAAAGGTTTTGCGATCGGTTCTGCTGCTCTTACTTCCCTTGCTCTATTTGCAGCTTTTATCACAAGAACACAAAATGCTTCTAAAGAAATGGGTGAAGGTGCGATTGATTTAACTTCTATCGAACTTCTTGATCCTTTGGTGTTTGGTGGTCTTCTTTTCGGTGCGATGCTTCCTTTTATCTTTTCTGCAATGACAATGAAGTCGGTAGGAAAAGCGGCTCTTGATATGGTAAAAGAAGTTCGTCGCCAATTCAAAGAGATCCCTGGTCTTATGGAAGGAAAAGCAAAACCAGAGTATGCTAAGTGTGTAGACATTTCTACTTCTGCTGCGCTTCGTGAAATGATCCCTCCAGGTCTTCTTGTTCTTCTTAGCCCGATTGTTGTTGGGTATTTGTTTGGTGTGAAGTCGCTTGCTGGTCTACTTGCTGGTGCACTCGTTTCTGGTGTGGTTCTTGCAATTTCTTCTGCTAACTCTGGTGGAGCCTGGGACAACGCTAAAAAATACATCGAAAAAACTGCTGGTGGAAAAGGTTCTGAAAAACACAAAGCTGCGGTTGTGGGTGATACAGTAGGAGATCCGTTCAAAGATACTTCTGGACCTGCGATCAACATTTTGATTAAACTAATGGCGATCACCTCACTTGTGTTTGCTGAGTTTTTTGTAACAAAAGGTGGGATCATCTTAAATTTCTTTAAATAAAGAAATCTTTCGAGATCACAAAAAGTCTGGTGGAGAATTCCTTTGGAAGCATCTACCAGATTTATTTTCCTTTAATGGAAACAAAAAGAGCCGGCGGAAACGTCGGCTTTTTTTATAGGGTGGTAAAACTAAAACTGGTGTTTGTGCCGAGAGTTAATCCAAAGATAGATTGGATGTTTTGGTTTAGTGTGATGGTATACGTTGTACCCGTGATTAGGGCACTTGCCGGGGTAAGGGTTATGGTTCTGTTGGAAGCTCCTCCACTAAGACTTGGACAAGATGGAGAACAACTAATATTGGTATTGAGTGAGGTGGATTCAATGGCTTGGGTCATCACAATGGTGATTGTAGGATTTAAGGAAATACCTGTAGCTCCATTGCTGGGATTTGTTGATTCAATGGTAAAGTTGGCTGAGGTCTGTGTGACCAATGGAAGCACCAAAACTCCCAATAGAGATGGCTGTGGCTCAGGGAGACAAGTCAGGGAGGAAAAAACAAACAGGATTGAAATTTGAATTTTCTTCCACATACTCATTGGTTCTAGATTTAGTTTCGACTAATTTCCCTTGGTTATTGTGCATAGTTTTGCGTAAATCCCCAAGAAATTATAACTTTCTAGCTCAATAGACGTAATTTCTCTCATATTTCCATTCTTTTGGGAGGTTTCAACAGACGCATCACCGAGAGCCAGAAGCCCGAGGTAGGATTTTGCACAAGCGATTCCTTCTTTTGATCCGGAGAGGCCGGTCTCCATCATCCCGATCCTTTGGTCTTCATATAAGAGGCCTTGGGTTCCAAATCCTGAACTTGCGCAGGTGAGTGAAAAAAAAGAACATAGGATGAGGATCAGAACAAAGATCCTTTCTTCGGTGGATTTATTTTTTAAGTTCTTGGT
The DNA here is from genome assembly GCF_004770475.1 of Leptospira mtsangambouensis. Lineage (NCBI taxonomy): Bacteria > Pseudomonadati > Spirochaetota > Leptospiria > Leptospirales > Leptospiraceae > Leptospira > Leptospira mtsangambouensis. Next base: position 453,128 of record NZ_RQHK01000017.1, on the reverse strand, counting down.
CCAGAATTTTTGAGAGTTTGTTTTGTAAGAGGATGATATCATCATATAGTTTTTCAATTTGTTCTTCTTTCTTTCGAATCTTATCTGTAAGGGCATCCAATGACTTATTGGTAGCATTGTTCTTTTTGGAATGGAATTCTTTTAATTTGGTTTCTATTTCTTCGTAGATTAATCCGCTTTTTATTTTTTTTGCGAATTCATTGAGTGAGTCAATATTCTGTTTCATCGGCCTACGATGTGCAAACAAAGTTCTTGGAAAAAGAAATACTGATTTTTATAATAATGATCTAAACTATGGATTTCTTTTGGGCGCGATTGACGAGGGATATAATCCAAACTTGCATTTCCAATGCTCACCAAACCGAAGTAATTTGTTGTACAGGATTCAACAAACGTATCGGTTGGTGATGGTACTTTTCCCGTAGAGTACCATCCTTCTTGGCCTTTGTTTTTGAATAAAGTCATCGAAGGATTTCCAATTTGAATACTCAAACATTGCAGTATGAGGAAAACCATTGGGAAAAACAAAAAACGTTTCATACTACTGGCTTGTATCGAAGAAGTAGAAATAGGAAAAACGAATTCCCCGATCCATAGCATTGTCTGCTTTTGGAAGAACACCCAATAAAACCGAAAAACTAAAAGTTCCAAAACTTTCTGTATTCATTGAGATCCCTGGATAAAGATTAAAGTATCTTAGGTTTTTATCAGCGATTTTGTCCAAAGGTTCTCTATATTCAAGTTCCGTAAAAATTCGCACCGAGTCTGCAATGGCAAAAGATGGCGCAATTCCAACTTGGTAATAACGTTTGAATTCTTCCAAACTAGATTCTTTTCCATGTCTATTTGTTTCTGTTTGAAAACGAAACTCTGACATAATTTGAAAAATGCCATATTTATAACCCAATCCAAAGTTTGGTCGGATTAAATAGAAATCTGGATTTTCTCTTTCTCTAAATTCGGTATTTCTTTTTTTATCATATAGTCTCAATCCCGCTCCAATCAAAAATTGGGAAGAACCGTTTTCAAATATTTTACCATATTTGATTCCAGCGTTCCAACGATCCCAAGTGATTTCCTTTGCAGTGTCAGTTTGCGAATATTGGTTTCTACCGATTGAGGTAACCACTGAAAAGGATTCTGTGAATTTATACTCCCCTTCGATGTTTAGGTTTTTGTTAATTTCTTTGACTTGATTGAAGTCTTTGTCCCAATAACTGAGATTTCCTCTGAGTTTTGTATAAACAGCAACAGGTTCAATTTGAAGTGGGTGCGCAAATCCACTGTTTGCTGGTTGTGAAAACAATGATGAAGTTACAAAAAGAAAAAAGAGAGTGATGATTTTATTTTTCATATTACAATCCTACATTAGTGATTGGGTAGATAATTCTTGCCAGCTTATCAGCAAGTAGCGTATAACCTAAGTTATTTGCATGGATGCAATCCAACATTAGTTCTGCACGAGAGTTTGGTCTTCCTCCCAACGTACTTCGCAAATCTACATAGATTAATGAAGGTTCCTCGCGAGTTATTTCCACTAGAAGATTGTTGAACGCATCCACCTGGGTTGAAGTAAAGACGGCAGCATCAGGAACATTTAATCCAATTTTATCAAACTTTGATTTACAACCTTCTTCCGAACCAGCAATCACAGGTGGCATATATGGGTTGGGATAATCGTAACCATGAATGATCCATTTTATTGGCGCTCCACCAAATCGAGCAATTTTATAAGCATTTCCAGTAATGATTAACTGTTTGAGATTTGCTTTGATTGTTGCAAAACGTTGTGCTTGTACTGTGTCGATCTTTCCAATATATTCAGAAAGGTTTGCTTGAATATCATTTCCACCCAAAGAAAGAAGGACTACTTTCATATCAGCCCCACCTTGATCAATGACCTGAAATTGAAGTCCTTGGCTAACGACACCTTGTAAGGTTTTTCCACCCAAGGTGGCACCTGCAAATTTATAATGGTATCGATTTTCCAATTGTGGTCTAAGAGTTTCCACCATTGGGAATCCGAGAAGAATGTCTGTCCAACTATCACCAATGATTCCCGTTTTTGCAGGAGTTTCTCCATTGCAAATGGCATATGTAGTACATAAAAGATTTGCACCGATATCTTCGAAGTAATCCTTTTTTGTATCACAATGAATGAGGAATGCGGACATTCCTAACAAAAGTGTGTATTTAAGTTTTTTCATTTGGTTTTGTTTCCTTCCAGATATGGTCCATGATAAATGCGCAAGATAGATCGCCGGTCAGATTTACTGAAGTTCTACACATATCTAAAAACCGGTCAACTCCAAAAAGAATAGTGATCCCTTCGATCGGGATTTGGAAGGTATAAAGTATGGATGCGAGGATAACAAGTCCAACTCCCGGTGTAGCGGCTGTTCCAATTGAAGCTGCTGTTACTGTACCAACTAACAAAAATAAGTCTAAACCAGTCAAATCAACTTGATATACTTGGCTGAGGAATACTGTGGCTACGGCTTGGTACAAAGCAGTTCCATCCATATTAATCGTAGCACCGAGGGGTAGAACAAAGTCAGCGACTGTTTCTTTTAATTTTAATTTTTCTTTTGCCACCTTTAAGGAATAAGGAAGGACGGAGCTGGAACTAGAAGTAGAAAAACCAAGTAAGGGGATTTCACGAACTTGGTTCAGAAAACGTAACGGATTTTTCCTCGTAAAAAGAAACACCAAGATCCCATAAAAAAATAAAACACAAAGAAGTCCGAGGAGAACGGTTCCTATATAAGAAACTAAGCCTGTCACAAGTGAAAAACCAATTTGGACCATGGCATAACTCATAAGTCCCAAAACAGCTAAGGGTGCTAAGTTCATTGTCACTTTAACCACCCAAAGACAAAAACTTTCAAGAGAATGACAAAATGCTTTTAAGGCTGCTCCAGAGTCACGGGAAGTCAGAAAAAAAATTCCTAAAATCATTCCGAAAAAAACAACAGATAACATTTGTTGTTTGGACCAAACGTTTACTAAATTTTTTGGTACGATATTGGCAATGATCTCCGGTATGGATTCTTGTTTTGCATCCAAATTTGTTGGAGGACTACTTTGGTTTGAAGATATTGTTTGGTTCTGGATGTGATTTCCTGGTTTGAAAACGAGGGTGAGGGAAATTCCAATGCTTACAGAAACTACTGTTGTAAAAATAAAATATAATAAGGTTTTACTTCCTAAATTCCAAAGATCTTTTAGGTTTCTTAAACTAGAGACTCCAAGTGCAATTGAAACAATTACAAGTGGAATCATAATCATTTGTAATAGGTTTAAAAAAATATCTCCAGGTAGTTTCATCCACGGTAGGTAAGGTTTTAAACTAAGGGCAGATACAAACCCAGATTCCGGATTCAAAATGATTCCGAAAAATAAACCTAACATTAAAGAGACGAGAATCTGGATCCAAAAGGGAATTTTGGGAAATGACATTCCCAAATTTTATCTTTTGGAAATTCTATGTAAATGAAATTAAATGCTTATGTAAGTTTGGAAAAGTCGAATTTTATGGAAAATTTTTGCACCATTTTTGATTTTTCGAATTTCGACAGTGTATTCGTCTTTTGCTCGTTGGATTTCTTTCATTGTTTTATGAAGGACTGCTTTCTTTTCAGGACGATTGTCCCATTTATAAGCTGCTTCTTGGCGCATCAATTTTTCTTCTAACTGACGGATGGTTTTTTGATGAGAAAGTTCTACTTTGTATTCTTCTTTTTGAAAAATAGATAAGGTTTCCTTTCTAAGGATTTCTTTTTTAGTTTCAGCTTCAGTTTCTACAACTGGATAACAATGAATAAATGCTTCTTCTAGTTTTGAAAGTGCTAATTCTTTTTCAGGAACATATGTTTTGGCTTCTGCCCATTCCGTAGGTTTTTCCGTTAGTACTGAAGTTCTTTTTTTCTTTAAATCAAATTCAACGAAAAAGAGATCCTTTCGTTTTAGAGAAAAATCAAATTCAACTTGGAAAACAAAAAGGATTTTTTGACCTAAGGCACTTGAGAGTAGGTATTTCTTTTTACGCCCAACATCACTTTGTGTGAGTAATTCCGTTACTTTTTCGACAAAGGGGTGACCAAATGCCATAAATTCGAGAGAATCATTGGTGAGTGCTAAATCGGAATCAAAAGTAGCTTTTTTGATTTTTCCTTCGGTGTTTTTGTATTCGTAGGATCCTTTCCCAACGGCAGTTAGAGTTCCTGGTAAGTGAGATTGGAAAAATTTTGAACCTTGTGCGACTACTTCTTCGAGATGGCTGTTATTCCATTCTCTTTCTTCTAATGTATGGTCGTAATAATCTTTTAAATTAAAATCTAAAACTTTTGGAGTCACAAGGGCGTTGAGTTTTTCAAATCCTTTTTGGGCGACTTGGATGCGAAGGTCAAATTCAGTTTCTAATTCTTCTTTTGTTTTTGTCCCGGTTACGAATTTCATAAGGCTTGAGTTAAAATCAAGTTCCTCTTCAATCGTACCAAGAAGATCGTCAGAAGCCCCAATGGATTCTTCAAACAAACGAATTTTGTTTGTCAGTACTTCTAAAATTCTTTCAGCAACCGTATCTTTAGAAGCAAAGTTAAAGATATAAACATTGTCTTTTTGACCAAAACGATGGATCCTTCCAATTCGTTGTTCGATCTTGAGTGGGCTCCAAGGTAAGTCATAGTTAAAAAGTATGTTAGCAAATTGTAGGTTACGACCTTCCCCGCCAGCTTCTGTACAAATTAAGATCTCATAGTCTTCTTTAAATTTTTGAATAGCGACTTCTTTTTCATCCATACTCAAAGAACCGTGGAATGGAGAAACTTTGAAGTCTGGTTCTAGGACTGATTGTAAATGATCTTGTGTAGTTCTAAATTGTGTGAAGATGATAAATTTTTTATGACCTTCTTTTTTAAGCCGATAGAGAGTTTCTTTTAGTTTTTGAGTTTTTTTATCTTCTTTGATTTGTTTTCCCAAATGGATGAGGCGATTGAGAGTGAATAACTCTCGTTTGATCCTTTGGAAACTAGACATTTCTTCATCTTCTAATTCGGTGATGAAGTCTTCGACACCTTCTGTTTCATCTAAATCCCAATCATCTAAAGTGGTTTCATGTTCTTTCATGTAATGGAATTTGGATTCCAACATAAACTTTCTTTTTTGTAAGGCAGAAAGAAGGGCAATGACAGAAGAGTCCAATAACTTTTGGAATACAACCATCACAAAACCAATGGCACGATTTTTGGTACCCATGGCCATATTGTATTCTCGTTTTACATACTCAGTGGTCTCATCATAAAACGCTCGTTCAATGGGAGAGAGATCGATCCGAACTGTCTTTGCAAAACGTTTTGTAAATCCACCTACTTCTACTTTCCGACGGCGGAGGAGAACTTTGGAGATTTTTTCCTTTAAGTCCCCTTTTTGACCAACCACATAGTCATTTACGAATGTATGGTAAGGCCCAAGGATATTGGGGTCCACTAAGTGTAATAGATAAAATAGTTCTTCTAATTTTCCGCGAAATGGAGTGGCTGTGAGAAGGAGGAGGCATTCTGTTTTTCTTGCAATTTTTTCAGCAAACAAATACCCGCGAGTGATTTTGGAATAATCTCGACGAAGCCTATGTGCCTCATCAAAAACAACAATGTCCCATTTTGTTCCTAGGATTTCTTCTGCATACCTTGGATTTTTGATAAAATCGATGGAGGTAATGATTTTGTTAAAGTTTCTCCAATGATCGGGTCCATTGGTAACAAAATTTCTTCTGCGAACAATGGCGAACTCTTCATTGAATTTGTTTTTCATCTCTTGTTGCCATTGGACAAGGAGAGGGGACGGTGCCACCACAAGCACACGTTTGAGGCCACGACGAAACATCAGTTCTTTAACTGCAAGTCCCGCTTCAATCGTTTTCCCAAGCCCCACTTCATCCGCTAGAACAAATCTTGGTTTTAAACTATTGGCTACAATGAAGGTAGATTCAATTTGATGAGGGAGCAAACGAGTTCTAGAATTAGAGAGAGAGGATAATTTATTAAAATTATAAGTGAGTTTGAGTTGGCTTGCATCTAATGCTAAGTCCATTGCTTTAGGAAATTCTTCCCAAACACGGAGAGAATCAGGGTATTGGTTTAAAAACTGTAAGTTTTTGTTTGATTTGTTGACTGTTCGAAAAATTTCTTTGGATTCAAAGAATAGTTCCACAGAAGTAGGAGATTCTTTTGTTACTTTTGCAAGACCTAACTCAGGTTCGTCGATGAGAAACCCATACTCGTTTGTTTGTTTTGGTTCAACCGTTGTTTCAAAATCTAAACTTAATTGAGTAGGGACTTCCATCAAACTCCTTTCTGATTTCCCCAAAGCACTTTGTGAATTTGAAGCGACAAACGACACTTAGGTGGGTTGTCTACTTTAATCCATTCGACCAGTTCTTTGGCATCCACTTCACCGTGGACGGGCGAATACAATATATTTGTGTGTATTTTTTTTTCGCGAATGACTTCGATACTTCTTTCAAAGTCGATTCTATCTCGCACAACGAACTTGATTTCGTCAAGTGAATTATGTCTCTTTTCTAGAATCTGGAAATTTTCCTCATCCATCCTGTCTTCCATCCCCGATCCAGGAAGTTTGTAGTCCATTGTGAAAATAAAAAAAGGATCTTCTGTGATTCGTTCACTTCCATTGGTTTCCACTCGGGAAGCAGGGTAGGGCAAACCAGCATTGGTTCTATATTGGTAAATTTTGTTTGCGATGGAGAGAGAAAGATCCCGATTTTTTCCTTCTAAGGGTTCACCACCAGTAAGCAAAACTTGGTATCCGTGATGGGGATCTAAATTTTCTAACTCGGCCCAAATGGAATCTAAACTTTTTTCTGAACCTTGATTTGGTCCCAATGCATAAGCTGTGTCACACCATAACGTTCTTGATTCTGTTTTGCCACAACGTAAGGAGCATCCAGCAAAACGAATGAAGACTGTAGGGATTCCTTGTGAAATTCCTTCGCCAGAAATGGAAGAATAGACTTCGTGAATTTTTCCAAACATTGTGATGATTCCTTCTATGTCAGAATAAAGTAAATTGTTCTTGCGAAAACATTTATTCAGAATTTGCTTTTTATGGTCATGTTTGTAGATGCTAAATTGGAATTCCCTTTGATCCACGAAAAAGAGGTACAAGAGAACCATCTTTTACTAAGGTTTCGGACTCCGGCCAATCCAAAGATTGACGAACGCAAACCTTTGGTCATTGGATTAACCATTGATAAAAGTTGGTCCATGAAGGGAGAAAAAATGGAAGCAGTTATTGATGCTTCTTGCGCTCTTGTCAATTGGCTCACAAGGCATGATGCTGTTGCTATCATTGCCTATTCTGCAGATGTACAAATCATCCAACCAGTCACTCAGCTAACAGAAAAAGTTTCTGTTACGGATAAAATTAGAAACGTCCAAGTCGCTACTTCTACAAACTTGAGTGGTGGGTGGTTGTCTGCATTAAAAAGCCTAACCCAATCAAAAATTCCAAATGCTTACAAACGAGTGTTATTACTCACTGATGGCAATCCCACTTCTGGAATCAAAGAAAAAGAAGCATTGGTAAAAATTGCAGAAGACCATTTGGCTATGGGAATCTCCACCACAACCATAGGCGTTGGAAACGATTTTAATGAAGAGATCTTAGTTGCAATTGCGAAAGCTGGTGGTGGAAATTTTCATTATATCGACAACCCAGAAAAAGCTTCTGATATTTTCTTTGATGAATTTGGAGATATAGGGGCTTTGTATGCACAAGCCATTGATGTCGAATTACAACTGGCTCCTGGTGTTCGATTGAAACAAGTTTTGTCAGAAACATCTCACCAGATAATGGAAGAATTTGATGAGTTTCTTGGTGATTCCAAAACTATATCAAGACAAAAAATCAATCTCCAAATAGGTGATCTGAGAGCTGATGATATTCGTAACTTAGTGTTACGTTTGGAAATTGATGATCGGGTAAACCAAACCGAATCTCCTTTTTGTGAAGTAACCGTATCTTATTATAATTTGTTACAACAAAATGCTTTAGAATCTGTAAAAGAAAACTTTCAGTTTCCCAAAGGAAATAACAAGGGCAAACAAGATCCAGATGTTTTGGTTGAGATATTGATCGCAAATGCAACAACAGGGATCAAAGAAATTACCGATTTTATCAAACGAGGCCATGTAGAAGACGCCAAAGCTTTGTTATTTGGCCTCATTCAAGATATTAAAAATAACTTACACTTTGCTCCCAATGCACTTGGTTCAGTCCTTGGCCGTCTTCAAATTTTGGAAACAAAAATCACTACCAAGTCAGATGATTTAAACAAACATTTATTTATGAATTCACAGATCATGATGAAGGGACCAGAAAAATTGGATCTAAAGGATGTCATCCTGCATGATGAAATTTTTGAATATCGTACAACTGGTGATATTGATTTATACAAATGCCCTGAAATCAAACTTCTATTAGAGCAAAAAATGTCAGAAGGGTTTCGCTATGTCGTTTTTGATTTTGCCAATACATCTCATATTGACTCATCAGCCATTGGAATGGTGATTCAGATTGTGGGTTGGCTCAGAAGGCGAGGTGGTGAACTTGTGGTTGCCAACATTCATGATTCGGTAAAAAAGATTTTCGAAATCACTCGGTTGTACAACCACATCCGTGTCGCAGAAAGTCTTTCCTCTGCTAAAGAAATTTTACAGAGGATCATTTATGCAAATGAAGGCGATAAAAGACCTAGTTAGTTTATGCCAACCAACGTTCTGCTTCTTCGATTGCCTCTTTCAAATCACCAACAAGTGCCGGAGCAATGGCGATACCTTTTTGAGTAGGTTTTAATTCTCCATTGGGATCTGTATACCAAACTCGAATGTTAAAAAAAGTTTGGCCTTTGTATTCGGAGATTTCTACGCGGATGACTTCTCCCCGTCCTTTGTCAATGTCTCGAATGATTCCTGTTTTTGCCATTTTAGTACGTCTCTACAAAAAGTTGTTCTTTTTCTTCCAGGTCTTTTTTAAATTCATCATACGAAAGACCAGTTGCGCAAGCTGACATGATCTCTTGTATCACTCCTTTTTCCATTCCCTTCGGACCGCCACAAATATAAAACTTACCGTTTCCATTGACAGCATTTTTAATGGCTTCTGCGTTTTCTTTTGCCCGGTGAGTGATGTACATTTTCCCACCATCGAAAGAATTTTTCTCTTCCCGGCTAATTGCTGTTACAAAATGAAAGTTAGGATGGTTTTTTACCATATCTTCAAAATAGTCACGAAGTACAATTTCGTCAGAATAAGGTGCTCCGTAAACCAACCAAACATTTCCTTGGAAGGAAATTAACTTCTGAACGAGGAGTTCTTCTACCATTCCAAAAAAAGGACTGATTCCCGTTCCTGTTGCAAAAAAGAAAATATCACCAGAAAAGTCAGTTTGGGGAAGTAAGAATTTTTTCCCTGCAGGTCCAGTCATTGTCACTGTATCGCCTGGTTTCAAATCACAAAGGTAATTGGAACATACTCCTTTGTGGAGGAGATTTCCATTTTCATCGTACACATTGTCCCTTTTGACAACGAATTCAATATTGTCCTTTGTCTGTCCAAAACTGAACGATGGTGAGGCGATGGAATACAAACGGATGGTATACGAAGGATCAGCCGAGCCTTTCGCTTGTTTTTCTGGATCCACTCCTGGCGGAATGATCCCTGCACTTTGCCCAATCATATAGGGATAAGTATTGTGATCGACGGCAATGGTGATTCGGTGTACGGCAGAATCTCCTTCCTTTGCCGGTCGTTTTCCTTTTCCTGGTTCGGGGGTCAAACGTGTGTTGGCAATGACTTGGGCTAGGATGGGATTGGATTTTTTAAAAAGATTGATTTGAGGGGTAAGCAAGGTCGTCCTCGTAACAGGTGGTTTTTGGTCAAGTTTGGCATTCCGATGGTTCGGGAAAAGGAGAAGTTAGAGTTTTCATTTTTCCTCCCCGGAATTATGTCTCTTCTTGACTCCTTTTTTGGAGTTTTTAAACTTTAGTCATTCCGGCCCCCTCGCCGATCCTAAAGACAACCGGGAAAACAAACTGCATGAGATCGACTGAAGCACAAGAAAAGAAACCATCTTCATTTCCAAATACCGTTCTTCATCATAAATTGGAATCATTCACAAATACGATGATCCAATCTCTACAGACTAAAGCGAAAGAGGAAAAATCTTGGGCAGTTCTTTCCATGTCTGGGGAGATATTAGCCCAGGGCCATCGGTTGCCACAAGTAGATCGCAATTCAGATTCTTTATTTTCAATTTAATTACGGAGGGTCCTATGTTCACCCGAAGTTTCCATTCCATTTTTAAAGTCCAACTTGCAATTGTTAGTATACTTGTTTTGCTGATTTCAGCACCTGTGCGCCTTTTCTCAGAACCGTACGGGATGGCTGGTTGTGGACTTGGGTCCATGGTTCCAGTTTGGAAAAATGATATTGGGCAAGTGCTCGCTGCCACAACGAATGGGAGTCTGTCGTCGCAAACATTTGGAATTACTTCCGGTACATCCAATTGTACAACTGATGGAATTGTAAGGGCTGACCGTGCCCAAGAAGTTTTTATTACTTATAATGAAGTTCCTTTGGAAATAGAAACTACTCGTGGAAATGGAGAAAGAATCCAGGCCATCGCATCTTTGTTAGGTTGTCCAACTCATAGTAATGAGTTGGGGAAGTTAATGAAAGAAAAACATACATTTATTTTTGATCATTCAAAAGACTCTGAATCGAGTGTCCGGTCCAAAATCATTTTATCTAGATTAAAGGCAAAAATTGCTGAAGATTCTGAATTAAAACAAGCTTGTTTGTACTAATCGCGTAACACCCGAGATATTTCGGAATTATAACGATGTGCCGCTTCTGTTTGGTTCAGATAACCATAAGCACCTAATTCAAATAAAAATGCAGCAGTGATTCCATAACCACCATCAGAGACTGAATCACAGCCTTTTTTTCCCGCAGGATGAATCTTCCAATCACGAGGGTTCAAAAATTGGAAATTTTCTGGGCAAACCACATGACTATAGTTTTTTCCATCAGCATGTCTTGCTTCATGTAATAATACAAGAACTCGATCCAATCGATTTAAATTAAAGAAACTACGGCCAAGCAAAACATCACCGTCATGGTACATGGCAACATAGTCACCTGTAGATCCATAAGAATATTTTTTGATCCTTGATTGGATCCAACGAGAAAGTTTTTTTCCTGAGAATCCAAATTTAAAAATAGATTCGAATTGTGTAAGATGATTGTAAGTAGATTTATCGATTTTGATTCGTTTAGGTTCGAGAGTCTCTAAATAAGAATAAGATTCTTTTAAAATTTTAGATTGTTTTGCATTTAACTTTGATTCGTCGGAGTACAAAGGATACCCCGATAACCAATAAAGAACAAAAACAATAAAAACTGCTTTATACGAATTGAGTTCAAAAAGTGGCTTGGAGTCCACCATAGTAAAACCTGGGCCGAATAGGATTGTAAGTAAGCTCGTATTGGTCCAGGACGTTGTCTACTCCTAAAAACAGGGACATCCTTCCATCGAAGAATTTTTTCTCCATCCGTACGTTCAGTAATGTAAACGGTTTCCCATAGACAACTTTGTTATTTTCTTCAACACTTTTGGTTTGTTGGTCAATGAGGGCGGTGCTAGAACCGGCAGTGAATTCATTGGTAGTGCTATAAAAAGGCCTTTTGTCCAAACGTTTGGCACGGAGGGCAAATTCCCAACCACCAGGAGCATTTACAAAAAAGTTCATTGTTCCTTGGTGTAACGCCCTTCCTTCTAAGGGTCTATCCGTTGTTAGGTCCCTCGTGTCGGTTTGGTTGTAACCCAGTTCCAATGCAAAGTATTTGAGAAATCGAACCCGAGATCCAGCTTCCACCCCTCTTGTATAGGCACGTTGGATATTTTTTAGTTGGAAGTTAGCAAATTCACTGGTTCTTGTTCCAAAACTATATTGGATAAGATCGGTAATGTCATTGCGAAAGACACTGAGCGACAAGGTCCAAAATTTAAAAGGCGTATATTCAATATCAGCATTTACAGTTGTAGATCTTTCAGGTCTCAGTTTGTCATTTCCATCAACTACATAACCCACACCTGGATTTTCGAAACGTAAATAAAGTTCTCGGAACGAAGGAGGCCGGAATCCTTTTCCGTAACTGGCTCGGAACACTAGATTGCTTGTGATATCTACTTTGGTTGCAATTTTCGGAGTTGTTTGTCCACCAAATTGGGAATCCACATCATGGCGAACCCCTGGAACCAGTCGCCAAACAAAACCTTGTCGCCAAACCACCCATTCATCTTGAATGAAGGCAGCTCTTCTAGTTCGGAATGCATTTCTTCTTTGTAATCTGTCTGATTGTAATTCTTCTGAGTAAGATTCTACCCCAGCAGTGATCATATGATCATTGTTTATTTCATGATCAATTTGGGCGACACCTTGTGATGAGAATTCATTTGTGAGTTCTTTTACGTCTAGTTCGTTCGAATTTCTTTGGTCTAATTTATAGTGGTTTTCCCATCGAGAGAAATTTCCACGTAAGGAAACCATATTTCGTTTTCCATAAGCATACTCAATGGCACCTAACGCAAGAAAGTCGTTCGTGAGATTGGTTCTATCAAAAACGCCACCATTGCTTCTGGAATCAACACCTGCCTGATTACGGTTTAGATAATTGATTCCAGTTTTGACCTTGAATTTTCCATCAGGATTGAAGGTCATATTCCCACCGACGTTGTTATCTTGAAATGCGTTTCCAGTTGTGGCTGGAGTTTTTGGATCTAAATCATAAGCGGCCGATTGGTTGAATCCTCCAAAAAAATTGGAAGCCACAAATTCATTTTTAAATCCGACATCAGCGATTAAGTTTTTTTCACCTTGGGTTCCAAAGTTTGTTTGTCTTCCGTTTCCATAAGTAGTTCGGAATTGGTAGTGTTCTGGTTTTTCTGCTTGTTTGGTAATGATATTGATGACACCGCCAATGGCATCGGCACCATACAAAGAAGAGGAACTGCCTTTTACAATTTCAACTCTTTCGATATTTTGAACTTTGAATCGAGTGAGGTCAATTGTATTGTTCAATCGACCTGCTATCCGTTGTCCATCTACAAGAAACAATACATACTTGGAATCAAGGCCCAACATTTGGACCTGTGACCCACCAAAAAACGGCGTTACATTGATTCCCGTTTGAGTATCTAGCACCTCACCTAAGTTACGCGCACCAGTTTGTTCAATTCGTTTTCTAGAAATAACTTCTGTAGCCACGGCAGAATCTTTGAGTCTTCGTTCTCCGCGTGATCCTGTTACCACAATTCCATTTTTATTGTCCAAATCTTTGAAACGGTCAGCTTCTTCCGTTGGAGTTTCTTCCTTGTTTCCTTCTTCGGTAACGGGAGCTGGATTTTGTGTTGTTTGGTTTGGATCTGTAGGAGTTGTTTCTGTTGGTGCGGGCACCGTCGTTGTGTTAGGTGTTTTTTCCACGGTTTTTGAATTTTTTCCGTTTTCGCGTGGACGTGTTTGAGAATGGACCTCGCCAATGAATAATAAAAATAGGCAAAGGATTGGCAATAGAAACGGATTAAAAAAATACATTAGGGAAGTTTTTTCCATCGGATGGTCGGATAACCAGAAGTTCCTGCATCACTATAATAATTTTCGATATGAATTGCGTAAGTCGCAAGGCCTGTTCCAGAACGGATGAGAAAGATATCAGGTTTTGGAGTTAAATTTCCAATCGTATAATAATACCATTCAGTGACGATTGCGTTACCCACATAAATAGCTCCAGCTCCACCAATACCTTGTGTAGTGGTAGCCACATCCACCGTGAAACTATTACAACCTTGGCTACTTGCTGAATTAGAACTTGCAACTGCAAAATTTGTGGTATTACTTGTGCAAGCCCCACCAAGTCCGAAACGATTGGTTTCGCCCGAATTTGTAGCAGCTTTGTATCTGTTAAATGCGATATCCCAAGTTAGGTTATCTTTTTCTGAAAATGGGATTTGTTTGTTCCCTTCAAATTGAAAGTAAATATAAAAATCTAAATTAGTTGCGTTGAACCTTGTTGTATAACTCCCGTCACCGTTGGCACGGGAAAATACAATTTTATCCAAAGCATTGGGATTCCCTGCATTGATCAAATTTGTGACCAATTGATTTACAAAAAGCTCCTGGTCTGTCAAGGCACTCTCTTGCCTTGCGCAGAAACTAGTTAATAATAGAATACAACCAATGCTAAGGAATCGAATCACGGTTATGGAGCGAAAGTATAGTTCACCGCTGCAGATTGTCCATTTCTTGGAATCGCATAGATAAATACATAATAATCACCAGCACCTTGCGTACCATTGAAAGTGATTGCTGCAGTTTGGTTCGTGATTTTATAGGAACTTGGGAATTCACTATTGGAATCAGTTGCCGTTGCAATTGAAAAGTTAGCTGGAGTTGCTGCAACATTGGAAGTTGTCAAAGGGCAAGCAGATGCTTTGTAAACAATGATAAATGCACTTCCATTGACACCAAGAGTTGTACTGCCATCTGAAGTTAGTTTGATTGCCGCTGTAGTATGCCCTACAATTGGAACAGAACCTAATTTAGAAATGGTTCCTGCAGTGGTTCCAGTCACATCTGTGGTCCAAGTGTTGATGGTTGCTTTTCCGGAAGCAGAAACAGAGCAATCACCAGCAGAAGTTGTGAGTCCCGCAAGTGCAACGAGAGTTGCTGTGTTGTCGTCCTCTTTCTTTTTCTCACACTGAAAGGTAAGTCCTGCTACCAAGCTCAAAACGAGTAGTAATTTTGTTTTATTTTGAAGGGATTTCATAGAACCTCGGTCTTTTTTATCCAAACTTGTGCATTGGAAATGAGAATCAAATTCATTTTATAGTTTTCCCTTTTTTTTCGAACTCTGACAAAATGGTGACAGATGTCCTGGTTCAGGAGCGACTCTGGTCTTTTTACTTTCATTCTAATTGATTGGATGGATCTGAAGGATCGAAATCAACTATCAAAAAAATCAATTGTAAGGAAAACGATTTTTCGTCTACTATGCCAAGGTCATGTCACTCAAACAAATTACCATCTATATAGAAGAGTTTGATCATGATTTTTATAATCGCATACTACGCGACATAACAAACATTGAAACCTGCAATGTACATAGCTTTCATTCGATTTTAGATATCAAACCAGGCACAATTCAAGAATCGGCTGTTTTTCTTTTTTGGAACGACGCTACAGTTTTAGAAAAACAAAAATTTATTTTTGAACAATTTCCCGAATCACCTTACATCTTACTTTCCATTGCACCTTTATCCCCTTCTGAATTAGCAAGAGCAGCACATCCAACGTTTTTACATTTATCCGAACCATCGTATACAGTGAGTATCTTAGATTTAGTACTAAATTTTGCGGAGCGATTGATAGAAGATATGAATCGATCGATTGCTTATGACAAAATTAGAGAAAAGGTAATTGTCCTTCAGAATGTTTTTGAAGAGTCCTTGGACATTCTAATGCAAATTGATCCAGGCACGAAACAGATCATCAATGCAAACAAACAAGCAGTTGTCGTTTTGGAATATCCCTTGGAAGAAATCGTTGGGAAAGAATTTTCTTTCTTTATGCCTCCTGTGGAGGTGGATGAAGATGAAGAGTTTCAAGGGAATTTGATAGAAAGTACTGCTTTAAAAACAAAATCAGGGCATTTGATTCCTACAGAATCTTCGTTCCGATTGTTTCCTGTGAATGGTAAAATGGCAATTTGGGCAACGTTTCGCGATATCACGGAACGAAAACGCTCACAAGAACAAGTTAAAAATCAAAAAGCTTTTTATGAATTCATTCTAGACAATCTTGATTCTGATATTGCTGTGTTGAATTCAAATTTTCAATATGAATATACAAATCCCGTGTTTTTATCCAACAAAGACATTCGGAAATGGATCTTCAAAAAAACAGATGAAGAACTGGCTGCACGATTGGATTTACCAAATGACTTTCATGAAAAACGAAAAAAGTATTTAGAAATTGCAGCTAAAGAAAACGAAATTGTTCAATTTGAAGAACTCATTCAGGATAGTAACGATAAGGTCACATATCTTTTAAGAAAATACATCCCTATTGATGATACAGAGACGGACCAAAAAAGAATCATTAGTTTTGGTGTTGATATCACCGAACGAAAATTATCCGAAGAAAGGATTACTTACTTAGCTTATTATGACGCACTTACTGGCCTTTCAAATCGTACATTATTCATTGATCATGCAAACCAAGCTTTAAAAAATCATAAATCTACAGAAACTTTACTGGCTTTCTATTTTTTCGACATCGACAATTTTAAGTTTATCAACGACAGTTTGGGTCATACAAAAGGGGATATTCTTTTGCAAATGGTCGGTGCAAGACTCAAACGAGTGATGACTGAAGTTGATACTGTTGCACGATTTGGTGGCGATGAATTTGCCATTTTAAAGGTTGATGTTCCCAATAAAAGTGCGGCCGCTGAATTTGCACAAAAGATTTTAGATATTCTCAGCCAACCATTCCATATTATGGGTCGGGATTTATTTACAACGATCAGTATGGGAATTGCACTTTCCCCCAATGATGGAATTTCTTCTTCTGAACTTTTAAAAAATTCTGATATGGCAATGTACAAAGCCAAAGAATTGGGCCGAAATAATTATAAATTCTACACAAACGAACTCATTCTTCGCTCAGAAAAACGTTTGTACATTGAAAATTCTTTGCGAAAGGCCATTCAAAACGAAGAGTTAGTACTTTTTTTCCAACCGAAAATTTCCACTCTGACAAACCAAGTTTGTGGAGCAGAGGCACTCATTCGTTGGAAACATCCAGAGCGAGGATGGGTTCCTCCTGTAGAATTTATTCCTGTCGCAGAAGATTCAGGCATTATCGAAAGGATTGGAGATTGGGTATTAGAAGAAGCCTGCCAATTAAAAAAAGAATGGAAAAAACAAAATCTTCCTGCCTTTCCTGTCAGCATCAACGTCAGTGGAAAACAACTAGCGCGCGCTAATTGGTCTCATCGTGTACAATCAACCATCCTACAATACGATATTAATCCAGAAGAAATCGAGTTAGAATTAACAGAAAGTTCTATCATGGAAAATCCTGAAAAAAGCATAGAAGCATTTGAATATTTATCCGGACTTGGGATTAAAGTTTCAATTGATGATTTTGGAACTGGTTATAGCTCTTTAAGTTATCTTAAAAAAATCAATGCAGATGTTTTAAAAATTGATAGGTCTTTTGTAATCGATTTGGAACTCAATGAAGACGACCGAGCCATCTGTAAGGCCATTATCAATATGGCACATTCCTTGGGGATGGAAGTGATTGCGGAAGGAGTTGAAAATCCTGCACAAAGGGATTTACTCCATGATTTAGGCTGTCATATGATCCAAGGATACCTTTATAGCAAACCGCTGCCTGCCCTTGATTTTGTGGAATTCGTTAAAAAATTTAACGAATCTGCTCAAACAAAATAGCCGAAATTGTAAATGATGATACGTTTTTTGTCTTTATTAGTTCTAATTTTATCATTTGTACGTGCTGTTCCAGCTGAATCTCGCGAGGTCAAAAAAAAACCAGCCACTCGTGCAGTTCCTACAAATTACTTTGTAAAAAAAGAAGAAAAAAATTTTTCACTGCTAATGGAAGCGAGACGATTTGGAAGAGGAGAAGTTATCTTCCTTCG
Organism: Leptospira mtsangambouensis; assembly: GCF_004770475.1. Classification (NCBI taxonomy): domain Bacteria; kingdom Pseudomonadati; phylum Spirochaetota; class Leptospiria; order Leptospirales; family Leptospiraceae; genus Leptospira; species Leptospira mtsangambouensis. The sequence continues at coordinate 435,320 of NZ_RQHK01000017.1, read as the reverse complement.
TTTGACTCCTAAAGATAAAAAGTGGATCAACGAATCGTATAAGGTTAGTTGGTTGGGAAAGGATGTGATCCTTACCAAAAAAGAAAAGAGTATGATTGCTTTTTTACCGGTCTCTCCTGACACTCCTGCCGGCGCAATGACCTTGGAAATTGTATCAAAAATCTTTTTTGTCAAACGTGGGCAAAAACAGTACCAAATCATTTTAGAACCTACCAAATTCCAAGTGATCAAAAAAAATCAGCAGATCAAAGTAGATGAAAAATTTGTTACGAAAGAACTGCCGAAAGAAACTTTAGATTTCATTCAAGAATGTAAAACTGCAAAAGAAGCAGCATTTGCCAAACAAAGCCAATTACAATTTATAAATAATTTCAAAAATCCTTTGGATAAAATATTCATTACCAGTAAATTTTATGTTAGGCGAGATTATAATAACAAACAAGGCAGACCTCATGGTGGTGTAGACTTCCGTGGAAAAACCGGGACACCAATTTTTGCGATCCAAGATGGGATTGTTGTACTTGCTAGAAAAACGTATTATGAAGGAAACTTCACAATCGTTGATCATGGGAATAAAATATTTTCATTTTATATGCACCAAGATGAAATTAAGGTGAAGGTTGGAGATGTTGTGAAGCAGGGACAAGAAATTGGAACTGTTGGATCCACAGGGATGTCTACGGGCCCTCATCTTCATTTGGGCGCTAAGGTAAATGATACCTTAGTGGATCCACTTTCTTTAATTGCTTTGCAGTCGATTTCCGAATCGCATTGATGATAAAAATTCACGAATGCCTTGTTCGTGAATTTCACCTTTTTCTAAATTTTCTGTAATGTGAAACAATAGTTTATCATGATTTGATGTTTCCACTAGGATGAAACCTGTTTTCGCATAACGAGGTCTTAAGAGATCAAAAAAAGTCCAAAACTTGGAAGTGACAATCGAAGGTTCTAATTCTTTTTGTTGGATTTCTTGGATGTCTTCAATATCCCCTTTGCTCACTTGTATTTTGAGGAATTCAGAGAATTCGGCAATGGCTTGGTTTTCTTGGAAACCTAAGTAGTCAGGAAAGTAAAAAATTCTTACAAAAGGATATCTTTCCGCATCTTGATCACTGAAAGCAAGAAGACCTGCAATTTGCCCAGCTCCCGTTTTATTTTCCATTGATAAGTCTTCTGGTTTAAAAAAATAAAAACCTTGGGGTAGAGTAAATCCAAACTGAAGTTCCTCATTCCAATATTGATTGTTTTCTGTGACGACCCAATCATTTAGATCTTTTTCTTCAATTTGGTATTTGTTCTTAAAAAGTAGATAAGCGGATAAAACTTCCGCACCTTGTAATGCTTTGAAGGCAATGAGTGCATTGCTTGCGATGAGGCATGCTGCCACCAATAATCGTGCATATTCTTCGAGACGTAACACACGAATGAGAAAAGCAACAGCTACTAATAAAAATAAAAATACAGTACCGGCTTCAAAAACCAAAACTTCAGCAAGCCATAGAGAAAAAATAAATAATACAACGACACCTAACTCAATTAAAGGGTGAAACGTATCAGCCCAATATCGCTGAATCACGTATAAACTTCCGTAAGTAATAAAAAGTCCGACGATCAGTGAAATTAGGCAAAGGACAAAAATGTAATGCCAAGGCAAATGAGATTCATGGTAAATGAAAAAGGGGATGGCTATGATGGAATAGAGTATGAGTAAGTTTCTAGAGGTTTTAGGTGCCAAAAATTTGGTAAAGAAACCACTTGCACGATTTTTGATTTTGGTTAGTATTTGCAACATGTCGGCGATCACAGACTTCTTTCAAAAAATCCAAAACCAAATTCTTGAAATCCAAACTACCATCAACCAGATCAAAACCAGTTGGGAGAATTTTCAAAAGTTTTGGGATTTGTTTTTTACTTTAGTCCCTTGGGAAGTTCTCCTTCTACTGATCTTTTCTGTCATCCTCCTTTCCATTTTCAATTCAGTTTCTCCCAAAACTCCAAAGGCAAACCTTACCATTGCAATTTTGTTACTTTCTGCACTTTGGATCTATTTTTGGGGATTGTTTTCAAAAGAAGTTTCCTATGGAAAGGTAATCTTTGCATCGCTCTACATTCTTGTTCCCGTACATGCGTTTGGACTTTTCCAGATTTTGTATCTTTTTGGAAAAAAACTCTATTGGAACAAAAGACGGATCCAACCGAAAACCTGGGACTCGGCTCTCCACCAACTTTCTCTCGACTACCACCAATTACTAGGGAAAGCTCATTTGTACCATGAAGAAATCCAAGAGAATCGTGGCAGTTTGCGGAAAGAAATCGAACAGATGGAACGGTCGATAGCCGGAATCAAATCATTACTTTTCCAAGAGAAACAATCACAAATTGAGAATCCAGAAGGAATCTGATTTGGTCGATTGCGGAAAAAATGAAAGTTATAAAAACTATATTGGGAATCAACTCAAACTAGTGACTCCCAATAAAACCTCAGACTAAAAGAAATAAAAAAGGAAACTCGATAAGGAAAGAAACCAAAGAAAAAAATCAAAAAGTAGGGTTTTCATATTCAGTGATACAAATTCTCTAGAGTTTTCCGATTCATTTCATTTGGTCTATCAATTGATAAAGTAATTATTTTCCGACTACCACTGGATAAAATCCAATTGCAGATTGTACATCATGATCATGTGCTGGGATGATTTGTAGTTTTGGATTGTTTTGAATTAAATGATGAACCCTTGCGATTTCTTCTCCGAGACTGGCTGTATCAAAATCCACAATCCATCTAGCACCTCGTGGTTTGTGTTTTGATTCTGTAAAACCTTCTTTGCGCCAAACAATATCACCAGTAAGAAAGAACACTTCTCCATTGGCAGTATGTAAAAATAAACCTACAGAACCTTCACTATGTCCTTTCATGGGAACAAAAACAACCGTCCCATCTCCATACCAGTCGATACTTTTCGCATAAGTTGCGTAAGGTTTATCTGAAAACTTTAAATGACTCCATTTGATTGAATCTCCATCAAATTGAGATGGAATATAACCTAATTCAATTTTAGGATCATTTAGTTCCTCAGGTAAACTATGTATTTTTGCCCATGGAAAATCTTTTAAACCACTCGCATGATCCCAGTGGAGATGGGAAAAGAATACATCCTGAATGGATGTAGGTGTCATTCCATTGGATTCCAATTGTTCGTAGGCAGTTTGGAAAGGTTTGTAATCCATTAAAAGTTTTAGATATAACGGAAATACTTGGAACTGTTCTTTGACTTTGGTTCCGAGTCCGGTATCAAACAAAAAATTTCCTTTGGGATGTTGGATGTAAAAAGCAGAGTGGGCGACTGTGACAGTTTTGAATATAGACCCACCTTCAATCACAAATCCTTCTAAAGTTGTAGCTTCTCCCGTTTTGAGGATTGAAAATACCAAATTTGATTTTCCATTTGGTTTTGGAATGTTTGCAGAATTTGTATTCTCCTCAGGAGAGTAGGATGGAATCGATTCTTTTGGATATCCAAGAAAGTATAGAAAAAATATACTGATGGAGATTAAACTTAGCGTTAACAATACTTTGGTTTTGGACATAAGTTTCATTTTGCTTGCCTTTAATAAAATTAGTTTTGTTTGAAAAGTAATTCAGCAGTTTTTGCGGCCACTCGCAATGGCTCTGGTGATTTTTGTAGTTTTGCCAATAACAAAGCACCTTCCCATAACGAAAGCAGAGAAAGGGAAAGATTTTTAGCCAATCGACTTGTATAACCTTCCTCGATTAAATAATTCTCAAATGTTTTTAACCAGAGAGAATAAACTTCTGCACAGACATTTGAAACTGTCGGAACGGAGCCGGAAGTTTCCATTGCAGTTGTGGCAATGGGGCAGCCTTTTTTATAATCACTGGAGATAATACGGGTTTCTAAAGCATGAAACACTTGTTTGATGGCTTGGGTTGGAGAATCTGAATTGTTAAGAACTGATTGGAAAAACAAATTCAATTGGTTCCCAGAATGCAGCAGGGCAAGGCTTGTGAGTTCATCTTTTCCACCTGGGAAATGAAAATAGAGAGAACCTTTGGGTGTTCCCGTTTCCTTCCCAAGTTCCGTAAGTCCCGTTGCTTCATACCCTGTTTCTTCCAAAAGTCCCGACATGACTTCGATCATTTTTTGTTTGGTTTCTAAACCTTTTTTGCCCACAATCCCAGTGGTTTTAAAAATAATAGACCGGTCAACATAAAAAAATTCCCCTGGTATCCAAAGTGAAGTAAGAATTGGCATAAGAGGGGAAATTTCTCTCAGAATAAATCTCATTGTTTTTTCTAGACCCGGCCGATAAACTAAGTAGTACGGATTTCGGGAAGAAGTATGATCAATAAGAAGCCATCGCTTACAGGAAGACAAAAGGCCGCCATCTTTTTGGTTGCGGTTGGAAACGAAGTGGCCTCCGAAATCTTCAAACACCTCCGAGAAGACGAGATCGAACAAATTACGTTCGAAATTGCTCGTTTAGATAAGATCACTCCAGAAGATAAAGAGAAGGTGCTCGTAGAGTTCAATGAACTCATGATGGCCCAAGAGTTTATCACCAATGGTGGTATTGACTTTGCACGTGGACTACTCGAAAAAGCTCTCGGAAACCAGAAAGCCATCGATATCATCAACCGGTTGACATCGTCCTTACAAGTAAGGCCCTTTGACTTCATTCGTAGAACGGACCCTGCCCACCTCCTCAACTTTATCCAGGGGGAACATCCGCAGACCATCGCCCTCATTCTTTCTTATTTGGATCCGCAAAAAGCATCCAATATCCTTTCGAACTTGCCACACCAGATCCAAGCGGAAGTGGCAAAACGAATCGCAACCATGGACCGTGTATCACCAGACGTACTCCGCGAAGTAGAACGGGTGTTAGAACGTAAACTCTCCACTCTTGCTTCTGAGGATTATACCTCTGCTGGGGGTATTGATTCTGTAGTAGAAATTTTGAACTTGGTAGACCGGGGAACAGAGAAAACCATCATCGAAGCCCTGGAAGAAGAAGATCCAGAACTTGCCGAAGAGATCAAAAAACGGATGTTCGTATTCGAAGATATTGTTTTACTTGATGACCGTGCGATCCAAAAGGTAATGCGCGAAGTCGATAACACCGATTTGGCGAAAGCGTTAAAATCTGTAGATTCTGAAGTACAAGATAAAATCTTTAAAAACATGTCAAAACGTGCTGCTAACTTACTCCGCGAGGATATGGACTTTATGGGTCCAGTTCGTTTGAAAGACGTGGAAGATGCGCAGCAAAAGATTGTAAACATCATCCGTAAACTGGAAGAAGCGGGCGAGATCGTTGTGGCTCGTGCGGGAGAAGACGAACTTGTAGTCTAAGCTACAAGTTGTTTTTCACAAATGAAGTGATTTAGAACATAAGAATTTATGAATTCTATTTGATTCGATTGCTGAATTTTCCCCATTTAGGTGGAAATTCAGCGAGTGCTTCTTTGGAAGTTAATTCATTTCTTTCTAATTTTTGATTTAGAGTGATGAGTTTGTGTAGGTTTCCCATCGAAAAGGAAAGTTCTGTGATATCAAAATCATCCAAACGAACTTTGGCATTTCGGCAGAATAGTTTGAGTTCGGATAAAATTAATGTGACCCTTGCGTTGGCATAACGAGCTACGATCTCTTCGAATTCTTCTTCATTAAAAAATTCTTTTTCTAAATCATAATCGAATTCTTGTTTGATGAGATCAATCAGAGAGAGGCCAAGTTCTTTAGCAACTAAAACGACATAATCAAACTTGGACCGGATCCAATCATCGGATTCTAAAAGTTCTAATGCGGAACGAGGAATATTCAATTTTTCTGATAATTCAACTCGTGTCAGTTTTCGTTTTTCTCTGTAGTTTCTGAAATGATTAACTTTTTCCATGTTTTTAAAAAAAAATCAAAATTACCGTTATTAACGGTCTGAAATGACTCCAAAAACGTTTTGAACGGTTTAGAAGAATAAGATTCGAATGGATTCGGTTGACTTACAGAAGGAAAGAACCATTAGGCTCAAGTTACGCTAAATTTCCTTTCTAGAGTCCGCCATCGAGGTTAGCCTAGGTGGTGTGCTCGTTTTTTCCACCTTTTTCTAGCTTTGTCCCATCGAAAATGTGTAATAACCTGACCTTTTCTAAATTCAGTTTTTTATACAAATTTGAAGAAATTTTCTTCTATGATGCAATAATATCATAAGATAGTATTCTCCAGGAAGGAAACCATTGATGAGCAAAATCCAAAAATTTAAAATTAGTTTAATCTTGATAAGTATGGTCACTTTTATTTTGAGCAACTGTGCCTCAGTGGATACACCGAGTCGTTTGCGCAAAACAATTGATTTACAAGGGCACCGAGGTGCAAGAGGACTCAAGCCAGAAAATACATGGCCTGCTTTTGAAGAGGCAATCAAATACAAGATGGTCACTTTGGAATTGGATACCGTTCTTACCAAAGACAAACGCGTTGTCATTCATCATGATTCCGATACTAATCCGATTATTTGTCAAAATGCCAATGGAACTGAGATAAAAAAAACTTCTCTGTATGAATTAACGTTGGCTGAATTACAATCTTACGATTGTGGTTCCAAAAAAAATCCAAACTTTCCGAAACAAATTCCGGTTCCTGGAACCAAACTGCTTTCCTTAGAAGAATTTTTTGAAAAGGTAATACTTGCTGAAAAAAAATCAAAAGAGGTTTATGAATTTAATATCGAAACCAAATTTCCTGATGATGGTTCTGCACCAGATAGTTTAGTGAAAGAACATACAGAAAAACTGATTCAAATCATTGAAAAGTATAAAGTAGTGGATCGCTCCACCATACAATCTTTTGACCTTCGTACTTTAAATTTTTCTAAAACAAAAAATGCAAAAATTAAAACCAGTGCTTTGTTTGTTCCTACATACTTCCAAGGTTTTTTAATGACAATTGGATTTGGAAATGGATATAGAGAAACAATTTTGTCTGCTGCAAAAGACAAACAAGCTGATATCATTTCCCCTTATTTTTTGTATGTCACACCAAAGTTTGTAAAAGAGTCGCATGCCAAAGGAATGTTTGTGATTCCCTGGACAGTGAATACTGAAAAGGAAATGAAACGACTTGTTTCCTGTGGCGTGGATGGAATTATTTCTGATTATCCAGATGTATTGGATTCAGTTGTTCGCCCAAAACCTTAAATTCCCCAAACTATAGTACAGAGTGAAGAATAAAGAGAGAGGTAATTAGTTGCCTCTTTCTCGATTCGATAGATCTCCAGAATTCCAGAAGTGTTAGCTGCAGAACCAATACTTGCATTTCCACTTGTAAAAAAGAATCCATATCGTTTCACACAAGACTTTCCTTTTTTTAAAGGAAGTTTAGGTAAGTTCCGTTCTGATAAACCTAAGGAATAAGATGCATAGAGAAGACCTGTAGGACCTAGTCCTTGGGGTTGTCCTAAATTGGCACAATGACTAGTCCAAAGAGCGAATAAAATCGAGAGGATTGCTGCTGCGAATGTTTTCTTTTTTGATTTGGAACTTAACTTCATTCGTTACCGGAAATCTCTACACAAAGGTTCGCATACATTCCCAAAATGGCAAAGGTAGTCCAATTGGTTTCTGTAACATTTTGAATTTTGGATCTAGATTTCAAAAACTCTAAAGAAGCATCTCCAAAAGAAATTAGCCCGAGTACAGAGTGTACGCAAGATGTAGCTCTTCGTTTAGAAAATTCTCCGGTTCCAAAAATTCCAATTTTTGTTTTGGTATATAAAAACCCTCGTGGTCCAAACCCTGGGGAAGCACAGTTCCCCAAAAACAAACTGAAAAGAATCAGAAATGGAATAGAAAAATGGAAAGTTCGATTCAATGAAATACCTTAGTTGGCGATTAGATCTTTATGTTTGTTTTTCATTTCGATACATTTTTTTTCTGAATCAATTTGTTTTAAAAGAGTTTTTTTGACCGTAGCCGGGAGACGGGGATGGTTTCCAGTAAACTTTTTAAGGATGAGTAGTGTTTCGTCCGTACAAAAATCAGGTGCCAAACTTTTTGCAAAAGCATCCAAATAGTTTTCATCTTCTCCGTTGTTAAACTTGTCCAAAGCATCCAAATAAGTATCTAAGAATGTTAATTGAATCTCTTTTTGATGTTCTGGAAAAAGAGAATAGGAAACCACTCGAAGAGTAGAGGAGGAATACTGACTCGACTTAGGATTGAGTAAAATTTGGATCCATTTTTCTTTTACAGAACGATTGGGTTCTGCCCCTTCTGCCGCCAAACTTGAATTTACTCCTCTGCTTGAAGGATCTATTTTTTTCTCACGATCAATGATATTTTGGATTTGAGTTCTTTCAGTTTCTAGAGAACTCAGCTTTACAATAAGATTCCATCGTAAGTCTTGGTCGATTTTTAAACCGCTAACAGAGAGTTTGTTTTCCAAAAAGTCGTACAATCTTTTTTTTGCATTGGTCGTATAAGTTGAATCAACAAGCGATACAAACAAATATCTTTGTTCATCACTTCCCGATTTTGCTTTTAGAAGTTCATCCCAAATGAATGTTTGTAAGGCGTTCAAATCACGAATTCGTTTTTCCTCTGGAAACCAAAAACGACTAGTGAAATAGGTTGAACCGTTATCACCTGCCACTCTAGATAAAATCCAACGTTTGATTTTGATATCAGTTTCAGAGGAATACAAACGAATCGCTGTGTCTTTAAATTCATCAAATGTAATATTAGCTAATTGCACTTGCCTAAAGTAATCAGTCCACAAGATGAGTTTTCTCAATGGGTCTGTGTCAAATTCTAAAACGTATTCTAAACTTTCTTTGTTTGATTCTGTCCATTTCCAAATGGAAAAATCATGATCTTCCGCATTGATAAAAGTATAATTGGGACAGGTTTTTACTGGAAAAATTGCGTTTGTGGAACGGCCTGAATACACCACAGGAACTTCTTCAAAGGAAAGTTGTTTGTTTGGTTTATCAAAAAAATAAAGCCCTAAAATGGTTTTGTGGTCACGGAGTTTATTTTCTAAACCTGGAGCTGATTGTACAATTTTCCAATAGAATTGGTTCTCAGCACAAATGGTGGTTAGTTCCACTTGGTTAGTTCCTTTGGTTTCTAACCAATCTTTGGACCATTTCTTCATTGGGAAACCACTGGCAAATTCTAACTCCTTTAAAAAGTCAGTGAGTGTAGAATTTGAATAAGAATACTTTCTTAAGTAATTTTGGACCCCTCGTTGGAAAGAATCCTCTCCAATAAAATAAACTAGTTGTTTGAGAACAGATGCACCCTTTCCATAAGTGATTCCATCAAATTGTGTGAAAGCCTCTTCTGTGTCTGAAACTTTTGCTTCTACAGGATGGTTTGTGACAAAACTGTCTTCATCATAAGCCCATTGTTTCATTTTTTCAAAAAAACTAATCCAGGTTTCTTTGAATTCGGAATTTTTGGCTTGGGCTAAACTCGCCATATAAGTTGCAAAACTTTCATTCAACCATAATCCGTTCCACCAACGCATTGTGACCAAATTTCCAAACCACATATGGGCCATTTCATGTAAAACTACATCTGAGAGATTTTCTCTTTGGGATCTTGTCATTGGCGCACGAGATACAAAACGTTCGGAAAAAGTAACGGCTCCTACATTTTCCATAGCTCCAAAATTAAACTCTGGAACAATGATCTGATCATATTTTAAAAACGGATATGGGATTCCAAAATAAGAATTAAAAAAAGCAAATCCTTCTTTGGTAAAGGTAAACCAATCTTTTGGATCTACATACTTGGCTAATGACTTTCTAACAAATAGCCTAAGAGGAATGGATTCAAAGTTATCTTCCCATACTTGGTAAGGGCCTGCATGGAGGGAAAAAACATAAGTTGAAATTTTGGCCGATTCAGGGAATGAAAACGAAATTTCATCTAGGTTGGTTCCTTTGGTTTGCCCATTCGGAAGGGTTGTGGAAATAACCTTCCAATTTTTCGGAACTGTCGCATTTAGTTTGAATGTTGCTTTTAAATCGGGTTGGTCAAAACAAGGGAACATTTTGTTCGCATGGAAAGCTTCGAACTGAGAATACAAATACACTTCTTTATCATCTGGGTCTGTGAATTTATGTAAGCCGTTTCCCGTTTTTGCATAAGGAGTTTCAAATTCAACAGTGAGTGTGTTGTTACCAATCATCAGATTGTTTGCTGGCAATTGGATATGGCCGTTTTCGTAAGGAAGGTTGGTAAGATCTTCTTCGTTCAAAACGATACTTTTGATTTTTCCTTGGTAATAGTCCAATCGAAGGTCTCGGAGTTTTTTTCCAAAAAAATGGATTTTGACCTTTCCTTCAAAACTATCTTTTGGGGTTAGATGGACATCCAATTCGTATTTGATATTTTCGATGATTTCAAATCTAGTTTCTGCCTCAGATTGTGTTAGGTGGTAGACCGGTTTTTTGAGACGGCAATCTAAAATCAAAACGATTGAAAGTATAAAAAGTGTTTGTAGGATTTGTTTCATAGAAGCTCCGTCTCGTTAAGGTTGAAAGTTACGAAATAAAATGGCCCAATCAATAGACTTTCGATTTTTCCATTCTGGTTCACTATAGTATTTGCCACCAACCGAATTTAAAATCATTTCCATATACTCTTCGCCTGGATCAAAGTCTTTTGCGTTTAGGAAAATGGAACCACCCCATTTTTTCTTGGCTTGTGTATGGCTAAAAACTCCCGTTAAATCTTCTAATTTTTCATTTGAAAGGGGAATTTTGTATTTGGTAGTCAATTGGATGACAAGATCCTTTACAGTTTTGATTTGGTCTGGTTGTTTGAATAGTTCATCCGTATCTTTTGCAACAATTTCGATTTGAATGCAATTGTCATTTGTCCCGGTTGCCGCAGCCGCTCTGTCTTCCAAAACATCGACTAATTGATAAGCTTTACCATTGTTGTCCACCATTATGGATGCGGTTAGGTTTCTTGCTTCTAAAGTACGTAAGGATTTAAAATATTCAGAAATAGCAGTGTAATGTAAAACAACACAACTCGGTTTGATTTTTCCACGAAAAATGTACTTAACACGGTAATCTTCCGGAGGAAATCCCTTTTCATCTTTTTCTAAACTGGCAATGTTGATTTTTTCTGCTTTGGTGATTCCTCGTCCATTGGTGGGTTTAAAAGTTTCTTTTAGTATTTCTTTGTTTTCTTTTTTTAAGACCCAACCTGTGACAAAACGATCTTTCCAATCATCTTCTTCAAAAAATTCACCATCGATTTCAGAAAGGATTTGTTTGAGTGCAAGTTCACTTCCGCAAGGAGAAAAATCCACAAATCCACCAAACCTTCGTTTGGTTTGATTATGAGTGAAAACTCCTTTTTTTGATATAACATCGTAATTGGATTTGGGGATGTTTAATTCATCTGTCAGATAAGAAATGATCTGATTCAAAACTCCACGTTGTTTTCGGTTATTATAAAGAGTTTCTTGTGTCCCTTCGTAGACTAGATGTATGGATTCTAAATCAATTCCTGGAGCCGCTGACCATTCATGGTTTAAAAAGTTAGGGTCACCATATATGTTTCCATCAGAGTCCACATAAATGTGAAACATAAATTGATTTTCAACAGAAAGTCTTAGTAATTCAGGTAACTTTCGTTTTCCAGAATTGTGTAAGACAATGGCAGTAATCGATTTAGGGTCTCTAACTTTAGAAAGTAAGTTCCATTTTACATTCCTTGTCGACTCAAGTTCGTTATAGGACACTAAACCTTTGATTTGAATGGATGGATAGTCCGGTGCCTTTCGAAAAATACCAATACATCCGGTGGAAATAAGGAAAATGAGTGATAATTTTACAAGATTCTGACACAATGGGTTCAAAATCAAAGCAAGGAAAAGAGACTTGGAGCCGTATACACCCTTTATTCTATCGCGAAATCGTTTCTTAAAATTTTCTCTCAAATGTTTTGCCCTAACCGCAGTTTCGATTCATGGAGTGAATTGTGGACCTGGAGTGAACACACCCACTCTTCGTGGAATTTCTCCAGAACAATACCATAGTTTTCGTAGCTTGCAAGAAGTCTTCCTAAGCGACAACCCCATTCCGAATTTTGATTTGGGTCTTGCTTTGGATAATTATGTATACGGACATCCTTATCCCATTGAGACAGAAAGCGTTATACAGTTGTTAGCTAGTGTTCCATCTTCCATTTTAGCGGCAATGGCTCTTGACTTTTCTTTTACTCCGATTGTGAAACTTCCTATGGAAGAAAGGATCAAACGATTACAAGAATGGAAACATTCCTCCCTCGGTCTCAAACGTGGGGTTTATGCGATCCTTAGACAAATTTCATTTTTCCTTTTAAGTTCTGACAAAGAATACCAAAAATTTGTCGGTTATATCCATTAAGGCGGACAATCAATGGGAATTCCAACTTTTAACCAAAAAATCATTACTCCAAAAAATCATACAAATATCATCCAAGAAAACCAAATCCAAAATGGAAAATGGGAACTGACTGCAGATGTTGTGGTCATTGGCTCTGGGGCCGGTGGTGCTGTTGCAGCGAGTGAACTTGCAAAAAACGGATGGAAAGTTGTTTTAATTGAGGAGGGAAGTTATTTCACACCTGCCCAATTCAATTCTGATGAATTCATTTCCCAAGCAAGACTGTATCGGGATGCAGGATTCATTGTTACAGAAGAACAAACTTTATCGATTTTACAAGGTAAGTCCATTGGAGGGTCTACAACTGTCAATTGGCAAACCTCATTGTATCCACCTGACTATGTAACCAATGAATGGAGTGAACGTTTTGGATGGCAAGGATACTCCAGAGATGAAATGGATCCTTATGTTTCGGAAGTTCACGAGAGATTGGGAGTACATGAAGTACCAGATAACTTAGTCAATGCGAATAATAATGTGTTACGTGTGGGTGGAAAAAAAGTAGGTCTCACTCCGCAGGTACTTCGTAATAACAATCGTGGTTGTATTGGACTTGGCCGTTGTGGTTTGGGTTGCCCGATCAATGCAAAACAATCTGCATTTTTAACTTGGATTCCGGATGCCATTGAAGCTGGTGCCATTGTTGTTTCGAACATGCGTGCAGCTAAAATCAAAGAAGGCAAAATTAAAACTGTAATTGCAGAGTTTACACCTGATGCGTACGAAGCGGCTCCCAAAGAAGTCATTCAAATCATGGAAATCAAAGCACCGGTTGTGATTGTCAGTGCTGGCGCGATCGAAGGCCCTGCTCTTTTACAAAGGAGTGGGATTGGAAATGGTTGGGTAGGCCGAAATTTAAAAGTCCATCCCACATCTACCATCTTTGGGAAATTTGACTCAGAAATCAAAATGTTCCACGGTCCGCCACAATCCATTGTGATCAAAGATGGTCACAACCAAAATGGAACTGGTTACGGATATTGGTTGGAAGCAGCTCCTTACCGTCCCACATTGGCATCTTCACTCGTTCCTTTTTACGGCAAACAACAGTTTGATGTAATGAAAGATTTTACGAATTACAATGCTGGGATTGTCCTTGTTCGAGATGGCGCAGATGGGGAAGCCAATGCAAGTGTGAAGTATAGTTTGGGAAGACGAAAAGTTTATTTTGAGCTAACACCAACAGACGGCCTCAATATGTTACGTGGTCTGAAAGCTCTTGCAGAAGTAACTGTGGCAGCTGGTGCCAAAGAATTGATTTTTCCTTTTACCAGATTCACAGAACCTTACAAGGTAACAGGAAACGACAACTTTGATTGGATTTTGAAAGAAAGCACAAAACCAGGGGATCTAACCGTCGGTTCGGCGCACCCGCACGGGTCCATCCAGTCCGCAAACGATCCAGAAAAGGGTGCAGTTGATTTAAATTTGGAAATTTATGGTCATAAAAACATATTTGTCATGGATGCCTCAGTTTATCCTACAGGACTTTCGGTGAACCCACAAATAACGACCATGAGTATCGTTCTCAGAGCCTCAAGAAATTTGGCTTCGCAAAAAGAAGAAAGAACGAAGGTCTAACTTTTTTCCAAAAATCCCTTTCATTCCCATGGGTTCCAACTAGTTTGGAATCCGTGCGGAAATATCTTTCCTTAGTTTTTATCTTTGTAATCTTTCAACCTACACTCTTCGCCATTGACAGTGACGCGATGAAGGAAGGAAAAAAGGCTTTTTCAAAAAAAGCTTATGGCGAAGCGATTAAAAAATTTACAAAACACGCCGACTCACACCCGCAAGACGGTGAAGCTTATATGTATTTGGGTTATATCTATGAATATAAAAAAGATTACCCAAAATCGATTCAAAACTTTAGAAGAGCCGCAGATTTGGATTTGGACAAAGACCAAAGAAAAACGGTCCTTTTGAAACTTGCACTTTTTTTTAATTACCACCAAGACTGGAATTTATCAGCAACATACTCTTCTCGTTATTTGAAATATGATCCAAAAAACGAAGAGGTTCAAAAGATCTACAATCGAGCTGTAGGAAACAAAGGGAATCCTTCTTCACAATCGTATTCACATCCAACAAAAGTAGAAACCAAACCTACAGAACAAAAACCATCAGAAGCCAAAAAAGATTCGGTTAAAAAACATGAAGATGTTTCTGATGACTCGGAAGCAACAAAACCTAGCGAACACTATGAACAACTCTTGGCAAACCAACCAAATTTAGAAGATGTACGTTGGGATTATGTGTTGTCATTGTTTGAAGAAAAAAAATACGACAAAGCAGAAGCCAATCTTAAGATCCTGATCGAAAAAAATCCATCTAGGTCTAGATACCATTATAAATTGGGGATTGTCAAACTAAGACAGGATGATCCCAAGTCTGCAATTGAATCATTTGAACGTGCGAAAAAAAATCCATTTTCAAAAGACACTAATGTATTTTTGTATTATGTTTATTTGAATGAAGGTATCGCATTTCAAAAATTAGCTGAACTAGATAAAGCAGAAACTTCCTTCCAACAAGCTTACAAACAATTACAAAAAGATCCTCCTCTTTTGGCTTTGGGAAGGTTGTATGAACAAAAATCAGATTGGGAAAATTGTATTTCTTATTCTGACAAAGCACTTTCTCTAAACCCAAATCAAATAGAATCCCATATGTTTCGTTTTGTTTGTATGTTTGAAGCTGGTAAAAGAACCAAAAAGTTTGAAACTAGTTTTGCAAAATATGCGGAATTCATTGATTCCAAATTTCCGGATTTAAAACAAACCCCTGAAAAATACCAAATGGGTTTTATCAAACTGGCGAGACGGTATACGGAAACCAATGCATTTGACAAAGCAGAATCTTATTTTTCCGTTTTGGAAAAAGATCCGACTCGGTCCGAGTCCCGGGAATTTTTATTCTATCGTGGGCGAAATTATTTTTATTCAGGCAAATTGGACTTAGCCATTTCGATTTTACAAAAAGTATCGGGGTCTTCTTCCGGATATTATCTTCTGGCTAGATGTTATTCTAAAAAAGGGGATATTTCTAAAACCAAAGAACAATTTAAGTTAGCTGCAGATTTGAAACCAGAGTATTGGACTTCGGATTCTTTAGAAAAGGATTTTAAAGATATTTGGAAAGATAGTTCTTTTAAAGAATTTATCCAAACAAAAGCGGGAACTGTAACTTCTCAAATCCAACCATAATCTTAAAAGAAATCTTTTATAACTCAAATAACACAAAATTATAAATCCTCGGAATGAATCCCCGAGGTTATCATTTTCTAATCTTCTTTAGATTCTTTTCCTGAGCCTGGACTTTTAAACAAATCTGCCCTAAGTTTTTTAAAGGTTTCCACTGAAATTTGACCAGGTGCCTTTGGTTCACCTAATGTCATATAGGTGAAAGAAGAGTGGAATTTATCTCCAAAAACTCGAGAGATAAGCCCTAGTTCACCCATACAAATTCCTATCATTGTATTTGATTTTGATAATAGTTTGATATCGTTTAAAAAATCTGCAGTTTCTTCTATATCTTCAGGTGTGATTGCAAACTTGAAGATGGGGTTTTTCTTTTTCACTGGTTTTGCTTTATGAATGAAATTGGTCATTTCATTTGCAAGGATGGACTTTTTAAAAGAATGATAAGAATAAATGATTCTATAGTTTAAAGTTTCGTAATTCCGAAAAATGGTGTCTTCGCGATTGAGCTCGATATCAAGATAGTTGGCATTATCATTAAAATCTTTTAATATCCCTTCAACATCTTCATGGAAAAGTTTTACATAGGAACGTACACTGCTATCTTCTGCCCTTCTATAAGTAAAAAGAACTGGAAGACCTAAAGCTTTTAGCTTTTTTTTCATTTCTTTTTGAATATAGTTTCTGGAAAAAAGATCCAATCGGACTTCGATGATATCAACGTCCTTTACATCTTTTTTTTGTAAATGGCGAAGGTCATCTTCACCAACAGAAGCTACAATTTTATATGAATCTGGCATAATGATTTAAAGTCCTTTTTGTAATAAATCGTGTAGGGAGATCATTCCCACAAATAAACCTTTTTCGTCCACAACGGGTGCAACGGATATTGGTCGTTCCCGGCTTTCCATTTTGATTAAAACATCATATGCTTTTTCTTCTGGTCGGAAACTACTAGGATTTGCATTCATCATTTCCTTTGCAGTGACAGTGGGTGAAAGAGTATTTTTAGTCAAAAACTTTCGGATGTCAAAATCTGTAATCAAACCAATTAATTTGGAATTTGAGTCTACAACACCGGTGGCACCAATTCCTTTTTCAGTGATTTCTTTGAGAATAGTTTCTAGATTGGCATCGACCGGGATCGAAGCATTTTTATCCCCTTTTCGCATTACATCTGATAGATGCAAGGAAAGGCGTTTTCCTAATCTTCCTGCTGGATGGTACAAGGCAAAATCATTGGCTTGGAAATTCTTTAATTCCATGAGTGCCACGGCAATGGCATCCCCAAGGACTAAGGCAATTGTGGTACTTGAAGTAGGTGCCAAGTCCAAAGGACAGGCTTCTTTTAGAACTGGTGTGATGATGACCACATCGGAAAGGGAGGCTAATTTTGATTTTGGGTTGGCAGTGATTCCTACTATCTTTGCTCCAATTTTACGGAGTGTAGGCAAAATATAATTCAATTCTTCCGATTCTCCACTTTTGCCAATGGCAAGAACCACGTCATCTGGTCCAACAATTCCCGAATCCCCATGCGAAGCATCTGTTGGATGTAAAAAGTAAGCAGAGGTTCCCGTGGAAGAAAGTGTATGGGAAATTTTTTTGGCAATATCGCCTGATTTCCCAACACCAGTGACAATTACTTTGCCTGTGGATTTTAAAATCAGATCAATACAATCTTTGACGGATGGATCCAATTGGTCACGAAAGTGAACGAGAGATGATATTTCATCATCTAGTGCTTGTTTTACGATTGAGATAGTATCTTTTTCTTTCATACGATTAATTCCTCCCAGGCCAAATCATCCACTTTGATTTCATACGTAACAGCAGCATCAATTCCTGGAATCCTAAGAACCACTAAGGTTTTATTTTTAACTTTTAAAATTTCCATTGTTTTACCAATCAGAGCTCCATTGATGATCCGGACGGTTTTACCTTTTCCCAAAACTGATTCAGGGCTTACTTTCAATGTATCTGCGTATTTTTGAAGGCCAGTTTCTAATTGATCCAAATCGTCTTGGGTCACCGTTGCTGGTTGGCCTTTATGAAATACAAAATGGTGGGAACCCGGTAATTGGAGGACTTTATTTTTATCCCGCCAGAAGACAATTTTAACAAAAATATAAGAAGGTAGAACAGGGACTTGGATCCACTTAAATCGATCCGTCCATTTTTTTCGTTCCTTGCGGATGGGGAGATAGTTCTCCAGGTGGTATTTTTTTAAAAGTTCGCTTAGTTTTTTTTCTGCTCTGGGTTTTGTATACACAATGTACCAAGCACTTTCTTCTATGGGGGGATTAGTCTCGGACATCTAAACGGAACCTAATGGGTAGAACAAATTCTTTACCTTTGGAATGTTGGAACTGCCAATCGGCGAGTTGCCGACGCACCTGTAAATCAAAGACACCATACCTACATGGGGTGACCACTGCAATTTTTTCCAAAGAACCATCTTCTTTGATGGTCAATCGATACACACAAACATCTTCTAATTTTTGTTCTAAGGCTAGTGCCGGATAACTGAGGCAGTTTTGGAATTCTGAAATTTCATCTTCAATTGTTTTTGTTCCTTCTTCTTTTGAAGGATTTTTGGAAGAGGAAGATGAGGTATTTCCGATCCCTGTGGAAAATTGTAAATCTATGGTGGATACGCTACTTCCCTTTTTCCATTTTAAAAATGGCGAATCTATGTCCCTTTTTAGGTTATAACCGAATAGAGCGAAAACTAACAAGAGGTGAATTCCAAAAGTGATGGAAAGAGCCTTGTATTTCGAACCTTCAAAGAGGGTGTGCATTCCAAGTTCATGAAAAACTTTATTGGAGAGAATGCAATCTCCATTTTCATTGTCCGTATATGCCTTCAAGTTGGGGAAAAATTTTCAGAGTATCAACATTTGGTGAGTCTCACGGAACTTCTGTTGGAGTTGTCGTGGATGGAGTTCCTGCCGGCTTACCATTTCCAGAGGAAGAAATTCAAAAGGATTTAACACGCCGTAGGCCAGGCCAAAATGATCTTACCACTCCAAGGGATGAAAAAGATCGGATGGTTGTGGAATCAGGAGTGTTCCAAGGTAAAACAACTGGTAGTCCCATTCTCATGAAAGTGAACAACCAAAACACCATTGGAAGTGACTATGATGAAATGGCCCATGTGTTTCGGCCATCTCATGCAGATTATACATATTCGGAGAAATACGGACATAGAGCGCATGTGGGCGGTGGAAGGTCTTCCGTTCGAGAAACCATTGGTAGAGTAGCAGCGTCAGGTCTTGCCCGTGTGATTTTAGAGAGAGAGCTTGGAATCTCAACAGTAGGTTGGGTGGATTCGATTGGCCCAATCGATTCTCATATTAGTGAATCTGAATATCCTATTTCTAGAGATATCGTGGACAACTTCCCAACAAGATGTCCAAAAAAATCGTCTAATGACGAAATGGAGACTCTCATTCGAAAACTTAGAGATGAAGGAGATTCTGTTGGTGGAGTTGTCAAAGTTGCCGTCAGAAACTTACCACCTGGTTTAGGAGATCCCGTATACGATAAGTTAGATGCTGATTTGGCAAAGGCAATTTTGTCTATTTCGGCATGTAAAGGATTTGAAGTGGGATCTGGATTTACTGGTACCCGCCAAACGGGAAGCGTTCACAACGATGAATTTTATATAGAGCCGGGAACTGGAAAAGTCAAAACTAGAACTAACAATTCTGGTGGTATCCAAGGTGGAATATCTAACGGAATGGATTTGATCCTTCGTGCCGCTTTTAAACCAACTTCGACCATTAAAAAAGAACAAAAAACCATTAACGATAAAAATGAAGAAACCATTTTAAAAGCAAAAGGGCGACATGATGCTTGTGTACTACCAAGAGCTGTTCCTATTGTGGAAGCTGTGGTAAATCTTGTGTTAGTGGATGCTTATCTTTACCAAAGAGCCTTACAGCCAAAATGGTTTTTAAAATATGCAAATTTAGATTCTATTCCAGAACAATAAAGGAATCCTAAAACAGATGAATCGACCAAAAGTTTATAAAGTCCTATTACTTGAAGATGATGAAAGTAGTGCCAAACTACTATTACATACTTTAGAAAGATATAACTTTGACGTCACTCATGTTGTGGATGGAATGTCGGGGCTAACTAAAATCAGAAACAATAGTTATGACTTGATCATTAGTGATGTCAATATGCCCTATTTGGACGGAATTAGTTTTTTGGAGAAAGGCAAAGATATGTTAAAGATGACCCCTGTCATCATGTTAACTGCTGTTGGTGAAAAAGACCAAGTACGAAGAGCGGCTCTTAGTCACGTGACTGCTTATCTTTTAAAACCCATTGCAAACCAAGCCTTACTCGAAAAAATTGCACAAGTTTTGCAGCTAAAACCAGAAAACATCATCGACAAAAAAGCATTTCCGTTGGTGGTTAATGTCACGGAACTATCAATTTCACAAATGGTTTTGGACATTCAGGGTTGTCCGGGCAAAAAATCCACTGAGGAAATCTTTGATCGGTTTATGTTGTCTTTAGGAGGAAGAGGGTCTTTCACCAATTTGAGAATCAATCTCGATAACGCCTTCTTTTACGAAGTCAGATCCTTACAAATTTTGGATGATCTGATCGCAAAAATTCTCAAACAGACCAATATCCGAGCCAGTTCCTTGTTTTTAGATTCGGAATTCTTCAATAACCATGTAGTGGATTTGCAACCATTCTCCTATCTTTCCGAGGTAAATATAATTTCAAAATGAAGGTTTGACAAAAACCAAAGACCTAGGTCTAATCAAACCTAGGGGGCCTGTTCTTTGGTTAAGATAAAGATAGACGGAGTCGAATACGAAGTCGACGAAAAGAAAAACCTCATCGACGCCACAAAAGAAGTAGGAGTCGAAATCCCTTACTTTTGTTACCACCCAGCACTCAGCATTGTCGGTATGTGCCGCATGTGTCTCATTGAAATTGAAGGTGTTCCTCGTTTACAAGCAGCTTGTAATACTCCTGTAAAAGAAGGAATGGGGATCATTACTAAGTCAGACCGAGTGATAGAAGCTCGCGCTGGTACAATGGAATTTTTACTCGCAAATCACCCGTTAGACTGTCCCGTTTGTGATAAAGCCGGAGAATGTCGTTTGCAAGATAACGCATTTGGTTCTGGTTCAGGACATTCAAGGTTTGAATTCGATAAAAGAAATATTCCTCAAGAAGAGATTGGAACCAATCTCATCATCAATCATAATCGTTGTATTGTTTGTTATCGTTGTGTTAGATTTGAAGAAGAAAAGGTTGGTCAGTCTAATCTTGGACTTTTTGAAAGAGGAAATCATTCCATCATTGGCCTGGCAAAATCAGAACCAATTGATCACAACTACCAAGGTGCTTTGGCAGATATTTGTCCAGTGGGAGCACTCCTAAATAATAAAACATTATTTAAGTCGCGTGTTTGGTGGTATAAATCACACAAATCAGTATGTCATGGATGTTCCACAGGTTGTAATGTAACAACGAATGTACGAGACAATAAAATGTATCGTTATATGGTTCGTGAAAACTATGACCAAGGTATGTTTTTCCTTTGTGACAAAGGAAGATTTGATTTGGATTGGATGAATGAGAATCGTCTTCATAGTTATTTGGAAGCGGGAAATCCTTCAACTTCCAAAGAAGTCATTTCTAAAATAGTAGATCGTATGAAAGCGGCGAAGTCGATTGCTGTTCTTGGTGGAGCTCATGAATCCAATGAAACGCTGGAATCACTAAAAAAAGGATTTGAGTTAGTTTCACGTGAGTTAGGTGGGAAATCCATTCAATGGGAATCCCGTGTGACAGATGCACAAAACAAAGAAACCGAACAAGTGGATTTTTTACTCACAAAAGACAACCACCCTAATACAAAGGGAGCTGTTGATTTGGGGATCACATCAACTTCAGGAATTTCGGGAATTGTAAATGCAGTTAAATCAGGTGCCATTGATTTAGTTTTCGTATTGAAAGAGTCAATCCCAGAAGGAATTGATCCATCAAAGGTAATTTCTTTTGACACTAATTTAACTGAAGCTGCGAAGAGCGCTAGTTTGGCGGCTCCAATTCAAATTTTTGCAGAATCTGCTGGTAGTTTTACCAATAAAAACGGCCTAAAACAAAACTTTGAGCAGTCGATGAATCCAATTAAGGGATTGTTAAACGCTTCTGGTGTTGTGGATTTGATTATCCAAAAACTAACTGAAAAAGTGGAGGCATCTGTTGGGAACCGTTAATGTCAACAACGTAGCCAAAAAACATCAGTTTTCTTGGTATGAGAAGTTTTATTTTTGGTCCATCGGCAAAGGCCTTTGGATCACTTTAAAACATTTCATTAAGGTAGCTTTTTTCAACAAACAAGTAACCATCGAATATCCTGATAAAAAACGCCAATATTCGACTCGCTTTCGTGGAATGCATTCCATGAAACGAGATGAAAAAGGCAGGGAACGATGTACTGCTTGTTTTTGTTGTATGTGGATTTGTCCTGCCAATGCCATTCATATTGAAGCAGCAGAAGTACCAACGGATCGTCAACACCTTCACCCTGAAGATAAGTTTGCTAAGAAGTTTGAAATCAACTTACTACGTTGTATTTTCTGTGGATTATGTGAGGAAGCCTGTCCTAAGGGTGCGATTTACTTAGACGGAACAGGCGAGATGGCAGCAGACAATCGTGAAGATTTATTTTTAACCAAAGAAAGAATGATGGAAAAAACTGGCGGACCGATTCTCGGCCAAAGGATTTAAATTTATTTTTTCAATTCTATTTGATCACCCGGTTTTTGTTGTTTCATGACGAATCCGGGTTTTTTATTTTTGATTCAATTTAATTAATACATTTGTGAATTTACCTTCTTTGATTCAAAAATTCATCCTTAGATTTTTTGTTCTAAATATTCCAAACCAAGACATCGTAACCAAAAGTTTTAGATTTATTTTTTGTCTATTATTTTGGATGATAACGGTAACATTCAGTTTTCCTTCTAGACTTTCTGCAGAAACAACCATTATCGAAAACGAAGAAGACGAAAGACGTGTTTTGGAGAATCATGCTTTTGAAAAGTTAAGGTTTGGCCTCGCCAATCATATTCACTACTATAAAGTAAAAAAAACAAAAAACACAGTTGTAGAGCAACGATCCGGTCGCAAACGTTTGTATGATCATAATTTGATTTTACGTTCGATTTTTCGTAATCGAATTTTACACCATGAGTATGGATCCATAGGACGTTTGTTAGATGGAGCTAGTTTTATAGATTTTGGAAGTGCCATTCTTTATGAAGAAGGTGCAGTCACTGTTCGTGATTTATATGAAGACCAGTTCCTTTCCCGTTATATCAAAAAGATTGTGGCAACCGATATCAATGACCCGGAATACGATCATACACGTTATATAGAAATTCATCTTACGGAAAGAGAACCTTTCCCTTTTGCATTTAACGAGATTCCTTACCGGTTGGATGATCCATCTTATATCCGAATTTTAACAAAATTATATACACCAAATGAATTTTCACCAGTGATCTTTCGCAGTACCAATTCCGGTCCTGATTTGTTTTATACTGTGGAGGAGATGCGGGAACATTTTCGTTCGGTTTTAGAAGCAAATCCTCACCGAACGATCCTTTACTTTTTTAATCGTTATATATTTTTTAGAACCCCTTGCGAATCCAAATTCCAACTCCTGGGAACCATCGATGAGAAGGTGGGAGTGAACCATAGTTTTAGCGCTTGGCGTTATGTAGATTGGAACAAACGAGAATTTGCGGAGGCCATCGAACCCAATTTTCGCTATATTCGCATCGCCGAAGAACGAAATGAAAGCAAGGCCGACAGGCTCGATGCGATGTTTTCGGGCTACGGGTGCCAAATTCGAGCAAAATTACTCTACTACCGTCACAAATTCATGAAAACTATGACGAAATGATGATTTTTTTACTTTTCTTGTGAGGCGAACTCTGTACGTTTTTCCTAGAAACACCCAGAGAGAGGTAAACCCATGGGGAATTCCTATATTATTGATGCTGTCCGAACTCCGAGAGGAAAGGGCAAAAAACGCGGGACACTTGCATCCGTCCATCCACAAGAATTAGCTGCTGCCACATTAAAAGCCATCCAATCACGTACCGGAATCGATCCTAAAACGGTTGAAGAAGTTGTAATGGGTTGTGTATCCCAAGTTGCTGACCAAGCTGCATGTATCGCTCGTTATGCGGTTATGGCGGCTCATTGGCCAAAAGATGTTCCTGGTTATACAGTAAACCGTTTTTGCGGATCTGGATTACAAGCCCTTAACAACGTAGCAAACCATGTTGCTTCTGGAGCAATGGAAATTGGAGTTGGTGGTGGAGTTGAATCCATGAGCCGTGTGAAAATGGGTGATGATATGATGGGACGTGATTTTAATGTTGGTAACGATAAAATTGCTGCTCACTACAACCTAGTTCCACAAGGGATCTCTGCTGACCTTATTGCAACTAAGTATGATATTTCTCGTGAAGAGGCAGATCGTTTTGCTGAATCTTCACAACAAAAAGCACATGCAGCAGTTCAAAATGGTTACTTTAAAAAATCTGTGATCCCAATTACTTTGGATGATGGAACTGTTGTGACTGAAGAAGAAAACCCACGTTTGGAATCAGACTATGCTTTCCTTTCTAGCCTTGGTCCTGTATTCAAAACGATTGGTGAAAAAGAATTGGATGCGATTGCTCTTCGTTCTTACCCTGAAGTAACAAAAATTAACCACATCCACACACTCGGAAACTCTTCTGGAATCGTTGACGGTGCAGCTGCGATCCTAGTGACTAATGACGAAGGATTGAAAAAATACGGTTTGAAACCACGTGCAAAAATTCTTGCAACAGTGGCAACTGGTGAAGATCCAACGATCATGTTAACTGGTCCTGTTTCTGCTTCACAAAAAGCGTTGAAACAAGCTGGTCTTAGCGTAAAAGACATTGACCTTTGGGAAATCAACGAAGCTTTCGCATCTGTAGTGTTATACGTAAAGAAAACACTCGGAATTGATGAATCCAAAATCAATGTGAATGGGGGAGCGATTGCTCTTGGACATCCACTCGGAGCAACTGGTGCGATTTTAACTGGAACCGTACTTGACGAGTTGGAAAGAAGAGACCTTCGTTACGGCCTCATCACTCTTTGTATCGGTGGTGGTATGGGAATTGCTACGATCATCGAAAGATTGAAGTAAGATAATACTTTAAGAATTTGAAAAAACACGTTTGGATCTCGTAACTGCGGGGTTTAAACGTGTTTCGTTTATTACACATCACATTTTCAAAAAATACCAGAGTCTGGGCCACTTTGATCGAGTGGGCGATTTATGCGCAATACGCATAACAGACATACTGGCATTGTTGTTATTCTGCTATTTGAATCTAAAAACAGTGATTTTATCTCAGTTAGTGTTTTTTACGTATTGCGTTTATTTTACGATCATTTGAGAAATGTACTATGAGCGTAACACATTCATTCACAGGCACAATTTGTAACCAATGTAACTTTAAAGTAGCAGAGGTTTTAAGTGGTTGTCCGTCCTGTGGCAGTGAATCCACGGAAAGAGTGGACCTAAAAGAGAATGGAACCATCCATTCATTCACTGTTGTATATGTTGGATTTGGTCATATGGCGACCCGCGCTCCTTATGTTCTTGCGATTGTACAAACGGAAGAAAACGTAAAATTAACAACAGTGATTGAAGGTGTGACAGATTTTAATACGGTGAAAATTGGAGATAAAGTCCGATTCAAAGGAACCGATGAAAAAATCGGCCCTGTATTTCAATATTAGATTTTTTAAATTATCGCATTAGAACGAATCTAATATTCAATTCGAAAACTGGAAAACTTTTGATTTTCTAAATCCGAATTATCAAAAATGAAATTGCCAACCACTAAACATAAAATTAAACCGGATTCAAATTTCAAAGCCAATTCCAAACTAAAGTATCCTCTTCCTTCGGAAGAAATAACTTCCTATTATTTTAATCTAACGCCTGCAATGTTAGAAAAGTTTATGGAAATCCGAAATTGGATTTATGAACTTTCGCATGCAGATGAAAAGATTGGCGAAATTGCAGAATGTTTGAAATGGGGCGAACCTAGTTTTTTAACTCCAAAAACAAAGTCTGGTTCCACCATTCGAATGGCAAAAGTAAATGAACTTGAATTTGCTCTATACTTTAATTGCAAAACCACAATCGCAAAAGAAATCGCAATTGAATTTCCCGAATGGAATTGTGATGGGAAACGAGCTTTGTATTTTTCTGTGAGTCAAAAAATTTCTAAATCTAAGCTAATCATTTGTTTGAAAAAAGCGTTATTATATCATAAAAGAAAAGAGCAAAAATAAATCAGGAGTGAATAGAAATATTGTATTTGTAGATTATTTTAAAACTTCCATAAACTTATCAAATATATCTTTTTTTGAAACTGGTTTAGAAAGAAATCCA
This sequence comes from Leptospira mtsangambouensis, assembly GCF_004770475.1. NCBI lineage: Bacteria > Pseudomonadati > Spirochaetota > Leptospiria > Leptospirales > Leptospiraceae > Leptospira > Leptospira mtsangambouensis. The sequence goes on along the minus strand of NZ_RQHK01000017.1, from coordinate 409,154 downwards.
CTAAAACCTGCTTCGACTATTTCTCTTTGTTCTTCCGAAGTAACATTTGCAGTAAACGCAATTATCGGACAAAAATTAAATCGATCCGAGTCTATCTTTCGGAAAATTTTTAATAGGTCAAATCCACTTAAATTTGGCATTTGGATATCCATTAAGACTATATCAAACAGATTTTCTTCATAAATGTTAACAGCTTCATTGCCTCCGGTAGAAAGATAAATATCAGAAATATTTTTTTCTAAAAACTTTTTAACAATAAGTAAATTTTCTTGGACATCATCAATGACAAATACTTTCAGATTTTCCATTTGTTTATTCGTTTGTTGGAATTGCAAATTTTCTAAATTTCTGAAAGTTGCAATCTCTAAGGGGATTTTGAAAGTAAATTCAGATCCTTCACCCAAAATACTATTAACAGAGATTGTTCCATGCATAAGTTCAACTAATTTCTTTGAAATTGCTAGTCCTAAACCAGTGCCCCTTTGAAAGATTTGATTTGTATCATGAGCTTGGTAAAACCTTATAAATAATTTACTAATCTTTTCTTCTGTCATACCAATACCAGTATCTCTTACTGAAAAGACAAAAAGCCTATTGTCTTCAAAGCTGAGTGTAAGTATAACTTTGCCTTTATTCGTAAACTTAAAAGCGTTACTTAATAAATTAAATAAAATCTGGGAAATTCTGTTTGAATCACCCTTAACGAATAATGGAACATTTTGATCTATTCGCATTTCGAAAGTTAATAAAGTACCCTTTGTTTTGAATTGAAAAATTTTATTTAAATCACTAAACAAATCATCAATTTTAAATTCATGAATATCAATCGATAAAAAACCTTGTTCTAGTTTTGATAAATCTAAAACATCATTCAAAACATTTAATAAAGTTTTGTTGGCAATGTTAAAAATTGATACATATTCTTTTTGTTCTGGTTTCAAATCTGACTCATCTAACAGTTGAGCCATACCTGAAATGATATTCATTGGTGTTCTAATTTCATGGCTCATGTTAGCCAAAAATTCATTTCTAGCTTTAACAGATTTTTCCATTCTTTCAATTGCTAAATTTAATTCGACAGTTCTCTCCTTAACTTTGTTTTCTAAATTTTCATTGAATAGAGTTAATTCATTAGTCAGTTTTTCGTTGATTCTGAAAGCTTCTGAATGTCGAACTGCTAGAATAATTCCTTGAGTAAAAATCATAAAAATTAATCCATAGGACGCAGTGAAAGGTATTTGAATTTTCTCCTGTATAATCATCATATCAATAATAATTGTGATTAATGCAATAAACATACTGCATAGTGAAATCCACGAATATTTTACTTTTTTATAAATCGCAAGAATGTTTAATGAAACTGTGAATATACAAATTAGAAGTACTATATATTGAAATTGTAAAACCGTTAAAGAAATGGAAAAAGTATCTACAAAAAGGGCATAAAAAAAATATAAAAATGAAATGATATAACTGATAGCTAAAAATTTATTTTTAAATGGATATGTTATTGGGAATGAAAAAAAATGGAGCGCAATACTTGGAGAAAAATACATTGCACTATATTCTATAAGAAGAAATAACTTATAATCACCATTTGGAAAATATTCTCTAAGTATTTGTTCGTTTTGAACAAAAGCTCTTATTAATAAGAAAAAACAAAGAAGTGCAAAAATTAAATTCGATTTATCGGATTTTCTGATTAGAAAATAGAAAATATAATAAAGGCTGATAATAAATAATACACTTATTGAAAATAAATCAGAGTTTCTCCTTTGATTAGAAATTGAATTTATAGTTTTTGGCAATCCTAAATATAAAGGTCTACCAACTCCACCTACCCTGTGCTCAAAATTTGATTCATGGATGACAATGTTTAGAATATCTGAATTTGAATAAATATATCCGATTGAAGGCGCGTGAACATTCTTAGAAGTTTCCTTTGTAGTTCCAAACTTACCTACGGATTGCGAAAGAACGCCGTTAACAAATATTTCATAAGCACCAGCATGATAGTCTGCTCTTAATATTAGAATTTTATTTTTCCATTTTTCTGGTAACTTTACTTGGAGGAAATACGTTGCATAGCCGAGGCTACCGATTTTTTCTCCATTCACAATCTTTTGATTCCAGGAACCAGGAACAATAATTGTTTCTAATTCGGAATTAAGATTTAATTGAAGTTTTTCATTTTTAGATTCATTCCAAAAAAAAATCCATTCGCCATTAAGCACTGCGAATTCATTTTGAATGTTTCCAAGGTCAAAATTTGATAAATCCAGAAATCCATTTTTTGCTACTGGTAAGTTTGAATGTAAAACGAACAGATTGCACTGACAAATAGTAAATTGTGTTATAAAAAAAAGAAATATTGTTATTATTTTTCGATTTTTTAAAACCACAACTTATATTAAATTTGTTACTAATCATTGTTTGTCTACAAGAAATACTAACCTATTTTTGTTGCTTAATTTGAACTTTGATTACAGATTTAAAAAAATTTAAAAATTGCCAGATTTTCTTTCGCCTTCTGGTTCTTTTTGTCCACGCCATCCACCACCAAGTGCTTTATACAAACCAACGTTAGATTCTAATAAACTGTATTTTAATTCATACACTTCGATTTGGGCTTCTAAGAAGTCTCGTTGTGTAAATAATACGTCAATGTAATCTATGCGGCCGGCTTTGAAAAGAATGTTGGAAATTTCAACAGATTCCTTTAAGTTTAAGACTTGTTTGGTTTTTGCCTCAAATTTTTGATTTAAATTTTTGATTTTTACAATTTGATTGGTTACTTCTGTAAAAGCTTTCAGAAGTGAAACTTCGTAATTGTATAAAGCTTGAATTTGAAGATTGTTTGCAGTTGCATAGTTTGCTTCAATTGCTTTTCTGTTGATGAGTGGTGCTATGATTCCACCACCTAATCCATAAGCTAACGATACTGGAGTACCTTTGAAATGTTTTGAATTAAAAGCTTCATATCCAATATTTCCATCAATCATTAGTGAAGGATAAAACCTAGCTCTTGCTACATCAACATCCAATTTTCTTGATTCTAGCATGAGCGTAGCTTGTTTGATATCAGGTCGATTTTCTAAAAGATCAATGGGTACTGATTTTTGAATCTCAGGTAATGAGATCTCTAAAAACTCTTCTGATTTTCTTGTAATTTTTTCAGGAAATCTTCCTAATAAGAAGTTTAAGCGGTTTTCTGTGATTGCGATTCGTTGGACGATGTCATATTTTCTTGCTAAATTTTTTGAAACTTCTGCTTCAAAACGTTTTACAGCTAATGATGTGGTTCGTCCTGCTTCTCTTTGAAGAACTACAATGTCTTTCACCTTGGATAAAACTTCAATATAGTTTTCAACTAAAGTAAGTTGATTGTCTAAAGCAATTAGTTCAAAATAGGTATCTGTTATTTCAGCAACCAAGTTGGTGACTACATATCGTTTGCCTTCAATTCCAGCCAAATAACGTAAATAAGCTGACTTGGTAGCATTTCTTAGTTTTTTCCAGATATCGATTTCCCAACTCATTACTAGTCCACCGTGCACAAAAAGTGTAGGTGAATTGGCATTTGGTGTGCTGAATCTTTCTTTTTGTTCAACGCCACCATCAGCTTGAAGAGATAGTTTAGGTAGGTATTCCCCTTGGCGGGCAAAAACTTCGTTATTAGCAATATTGATTTCCTGTTCTAATATGGCAAGTTCCTGGTTGTTTTCTATAGCAACATCAATGAGTTCGATTAACTGTTGTTCCTTGAAAAAATCCTGCCAAATTTGGTTCGCTAACTTTTCCGATTTTTCTGAAGTTTCCCAGTTTAAGAATTCTTCAGGAAGTTTTAAATCTTCCTTATCTCTTTGGAAGAGTGCAGGTATACAGGAAAAATTAAGTAAAAATACAATTGGTAAAATAATTCGTTTCATGTTATTTTTTTCCTCCTTTTATCTTTTTTCTTTCTTTCTCAGAAGTGATGTAACTTGATTCGGATTCCGAGAGGGGCATATTGTCTTCGCGATAGATTAAAGTTTTTCCTTTAGCAATGTTTGCAAAGATGATGTATAATCCTGGAACAATTACGACACCAAAGATAGTTCCAAAGACCATTCCACCTAACGCACAAGCACCGATTGTATGATTCGCAATAGCACCGGGGCCAGTTGCGAAAACAAGAGGTAACAAACCTGCAACAAAGGCAAATGATGTCATAAGGATGGGTCGGAATCTCGCTTTTGCACCTTCGATTGCAGCTTCAAAAACACTTAAACCTGCTTCTTGTCTTTGCCTTGCAAATTCAACAATCAATACTGCGTTCTTTCCTAGGAGGCCGATTAACATAATCATTCCGATTTGTGCATAGATATCGTTGGCAAGACCTAACAATTTTAATAAAAAGAATGTTCCAAAAATTCCTGGCGGAAGAGAAAGAATCACAGAAAAGGGAATAATAAAACTTTCGTATTGGGCTGAAAGCACTAGATACACAAAAACAATTACCGCTAAAAAGATAAATATGGCTTCGTTCCCTCTTGCAGCTTCGTCATAAGATAAACCTTCCCAACCAACTTCAAAACCTGAAGGAAGATTTTTGGAAGCTTCTCGGATTGCTTGGATGGCATCACCTGTTGTATAACCTTCGTTAGGTAAAACATTAATTACTGATGATGTATAAGCATTGTATCTAGTGATTTCATTAGCTCCTTGTTTTTGTTCCAACGATAAAAATGCTGAATAAGGAACCATTTCTCCTTTATCATTTGGGGTAAAAAGTTTTAAAATATCAGAAGGTAATCTTCTGAACTCTGGTAGGGATTGAACATAAACTTTAAAAAACTGGTTGAAGCGAATGAATCCTTGTTCATAGGTACTACCAACGAGGATATCCAAATTGTCCATTGCTTCACCAATGTTGACACCTTTTTGCATGGCAAGTTTTCGATCTAGTTTTACTTCGAGTTGTGGAAACTTAGCAGAATAAAAGGAGAACAAACCTGTTAATTCTTCTCTTTTTCTAAGTTCACTCATAAACTCTTCATGAACCTTGTCAAATGCAGTATAATCACCGCTATTTGTTTTATCCAATAAACGAAACATAACACCACCAGCAGCACCAAATCCTGGTACGGCGGGAGGTTCGAAGAATTCAATAATAGCACCAAAGTTTTTTGTGTTATGTTCGAGTTCTTCCATAACATCATGAACAGAGTTTTTTCTGTCTGACCAATCTTTTAAACTAATCAGACAAGTTCCAGCATTGGAACCTTCTCCTTCCGTTAGAATTTCATAACCAGCAAGAGAAGCTACCGATTCGACACCTTCAATTTTTAAAGCAACTTCTTGTAATTTGCGTGCGACATCATTTGTTTTTTCAATGGTTGATCCCGGAGGAGTTTGTATGACAGCGTAAATCATACCTTGGTCTTCGCCGGGAACAAAACCTGCTGGAACGATTTGTGTTAGTAACAAAAAACCAACCGTAAAACTAAGCAGGATGGATATGATAAAAACTTTTGACCCCGAAAAACGATGCATCAAGTTTACATATTTTTCTGTTAGTTGATCAAAATAATAATTGAACTTATTTAAGAATATATCAATTGGATTGTGTGTTTTTTTATTATGAACATGGGGTTTTAGAATCATTGCGGTTAACACTGGTGTGAGTGTTAAAGCTACAAATCCTGACAATACAATTGAAGTTGCCATTGTTATCGCAAATTGTCGATAGAATACTCCGACTGGCCCTGGTAAAAATGTAACAGGAACAAAAACGGCTGTCATCAAAAGTGTGATGGCAATGACCGCTCCACTAATTTCACCCAAAACACTTTTTACTGATAAGTAAACGCTCAAATGTTCTTCTGACATTTTTGCATGGACTGCTTCGACAACAACGATGGCATCATCTACGACAATTCCGATCGCTAGAACCATTGCAAAGAGTGTAATTAAATTAATAGTGAGACCTAATGCCATCATAAATGAAAAGGCACCTATCAATGACACTGGAACAGCGATAATTGGAATGAGAGTGGAACGCCAGTCTCCGAGAAAAATAAAAACTACAATGGCAACAAGTACAAATGCTTCTACAAGAGTATGGATTACCTTTTCAATCGCTGCATCAATAAAACTTGAGACATCGTAACTGAGTTTGTAATCCATTTGAGGAGGAAATGTTTTTTTAAGTTCTTCTAACTTTGATTTGATGTCCTCGATAACTTCTTTTGCATTACTTCCTTCAGTTTGTTTAAACATAATGGCTGCTGCTGGATGGCCATCAACATCGGAGTAAATATTATAAAACTCACTATCAAGTTCTACTTTAGAAATATCTTTTAAATATAAAACTTCACCACCTGTTTTGGCTCGAATGATAATGTTCTCATACTGGCCAGGTTCGTTGTACCAACCTTCATAGGTGAGAGTGTATTCTAGTGATTGAGCTTGTTTTCCAGAACTTTGTCCAAGTCTGCCTGGTCTTGCAATGATACTTTGGTTTTCAATAGATTTCATCACTTCGGCAGTGGTTACATTGTATGCGCGCATTCGATCAGGATTTAACCAAACACGCATTGCATATTGCCTAGTTCCAAGTATCTTTGCTTGTCCAATTCCATGAATCCGTTTTAGTTCAGGTAGCAAAAAAACTGTAGCGTAGTTATAGAGAAATTTTTCACTCGCATTTGGATCTTTGCTATATAGGTTTACGTACATCAACATACTTGGTTGTACAGGTTGTACAAAAATTCCTTCTAGCCGAACTAACTCAGGAACTCGATACATCATTTGATCTACTCTTGTTTTTACTTGTACTAAGGCATCATTTGGGTTGGTACCAGGATCAAATAAGACTTGTATGATGGCATCACCAGAACTTGTAGATGATGAAATCATGTAGCGCATACCTGCAACACCATTGATAGCTTGTTCAAGAGTAGTAATTGTTGATTGCACTAATACTTGTGCACTCGCACCGGGAAAAGATAAAGTAATGGTAACCCTTGGTGGAGCAATTTCCGGGAATTGTGATACAGGAATATTTTTAATAGAAATTAGTCCTACAAATACAATTAGTACGGATAAGACGATAGCAAGAACTGGTCTTTGGAGAAATTTAGTAAACATAAATGGTTCTCCTAATGTGCAGCTAAATCAAAACTTTTCAGAATTTTTTCACGAGATTCCACTTTGTATTTAATTACATCATCATCATGAACTTTTCCTAGTCCTTCTAAAAGAATGATATCGTTCTCTGTTATTCCTGAATCCACTACGAATAAATGAGGTATTTCATTTGCGATTTTGATCTCAGTGGCTTTGATTTTACCTTTAAGATTTACTATATAAACATAGTGTTTGTCCAAAACTTCAAAGGTTGCTTTTTGAGGAATGATCAATGCGTCATTTAATTTTTCATGAACTACTACATTACCAGTTTCACCGTGGCGCAAAAGTCGATCTGGGTTTGGGAATGTGGCTCGAAATGGTATTGTTCCTGTTTCGCTATCGAATTCTCCTTCGATAGTATCAGCGACACCTTCGTATTTGAAAAGTTGGTTATTCGCCATTAAGAATTTTACTTTTAATGGTTTATCACCTGATTTCCTATCACTTGTAAAATTTAGATAATCTTTCTCGGATACATTAAAGTAGACCCAAAGTTTAGAGATATCAGAGATCGTTGTTAAAAGTGTTCCTTCTTCTACCAAACTTCCCAGACGGACTTGAAAACGGTCGGTAATTCCAGTAAAAGGAGCAGTGACAGTTGCTAAATTGAGATGAATTTGTGCTAAATCCATCGTTGCTTTATTTTTTTTCAATCTAGCTTTAATTAATGATAACTCCGTTTGCGAAACCACGTTTTCCTTAAAAAGTTTTTCTGTATTTTCATACTCGATGGAAGTTGATTCATACTCAGCTTTTGCTTTTTCATATTGTGCATTCACAAGCATAGGCATTACTTGAAATAGTTTTTGTCCTTTTTTGACAACTTTTCCTTCATCCATATAGATGTTGGTTAAGTAACCTTTTTCAAAAGCCCTTACTTCAATGCGTTGAATAGCTTTTACCTGAGCTACATAATTTTTTTCTATCGTTACATCTTGTTTCCAAGGATAAGCAGCTGTTAAGGAATTTTTTTCTTCGTGGTTGCCGGAATGACAGTTTACTAGAATAAAATTTAATAAGAATATACTAATGAAAAATATAGAAAATTTGCGAAATTGCGAGCTCATATGCTCAAAATGAAATTCCATGGTGTCCTCACTTTGCAAACGTAATGTTACAAAAAATGATTTTGATCTAAGATCATCAGGCTGCATAGGTATGCTGCCATTAAAGTGAAAAGATGTTAGATGGAATGGACGGGAGGAGCGCGGTTCTTTGGCTTTTCTAGACTTTCAATTGAAACAGGTTCTAGAGAACCGAAAACAATCATTTCTGAGAAAAAATCAATGGGGAGTGGGAAGTAAGAAGATAAAGCAGAATGAATTTGATTCTGGTGAATAAAATCTAACTTTGCTTCTTCTTCGCTTGGTTCAGAGATACTGTTAACAACACAGTTTAAATCATATAAACTCGATGGATTATATGATTTTGTTTGAACGTTAGAAGTAAAACTAGCCGGGTATCCTTCAGTGTTAGTACTGATGAATATAAGTGAGAATAGTATGATTGCTAATCTACTCATGACAGTTTTTTTCATTCCCCGAACCATCTACTGCCAGGCAATTCCCGAAAGGAGAATTGTCAACAGATTAAAACAATTCTAAATTTGTTCCAAATATTAGAAGAGAATTTGTTCGCTTTGTTATTAAAAAAAAATTTTTATTTCGCAAAAATTACAGCTTCATTTGGGAACAAAACTAAACCACCGAGGTCCAACTCTTTTTCTAATTCAAAAGAGGAAGATCGATTTGCAGAACTAAATAGAATTTCACCTAGAATCCATTTTCGCGGGTAAGATACATTGACGGGCTTTGAAGAAAAGTTCAAAAATATATATGTCTCTTCTTTACCATCTCTTCTCCTGTAATAGAGCGCCTGTTTATCGGGACTTAGAAAAATTTTTAACTTTCCTTTTCTTAAAGACTTTCTATCTTTCCGTAATTGGATTAGTTTTTTATAAGTATAAAACAGCGAATTGGGATCTTCTTTTTGAGATTCTACATTGAGTGTTTGCGCATCCTCATACAATGGCAACCATGGTTTACCTGTCGTAAAACCAGTTGTGTTGGTTCCATCCCAAGGCATAGGAATTCGTTCTGGATCGCGACCAGGATGGAAAGGCCAATAACGTTTTCCTACTGGGTCTTGGATTTTATTGTAAGGAACTTTTTGGCGTTTCATTCCAATTTCTTCGCCATAATAAAGAAAAGGTGTTCCTCGAAGAGTTAACATCATACAGGCGGCCAACTGGGCTCTTGCGATTGTGTCGGTTCCTTTTTCATATCTTGTGATATGTCGTGGAAAATCATGATTGGATAAGGTGTAGTTTGGCCAATTGTCTTCTCCAAGTGCAGATTCAAAATCTTTTACAATTTGATAGAATCGTTCTGCTTTCCAAGGAGAGAAAAGAAACATAAAATTAAATGCTAAGTGTAATTCGTCATTACGGCCACAGTATGTTGCTGGTAGGAGAACGTTTCCTGGAAAATCTTGCATGATCTCACCAACAAACATACGTTTTTCGGAATACGAATCCAAAAGTTTACGCATCCGACGAAGAATTCCATGCATTTCGGGACGATCACGATCGTAAGCATGGACTTGTTTGTCGTATGGTCTTGGCCCTTTCATAAAATATGAGGCATTGTTTCTTAAGAATTCATCTTTCACATATAAGTTGACTACATCCAATCGGAATCCGTCGACTCCCATATCCAACCAATACTTCATCATTTTAAATATAGCATCTTCTACATCGGGGTTTCGCCAATTGAGATCTGGTTGTTCTTTTAAAAAGGAATGGAAATAATATTCTCCAGTTCGTTTGTCATATTCCCATCCAGAACCACCAAAAGCACCTAACCAATTATTTGGTGGACCATTGTGTTTTGGTTCTTTCCAGATGTACCAATCTCTTTTGGGACTATTGACGGAAGATCTGGATTCAATAAACCAAGGATGCAGATGAGAAGTATGATTGACAACAAGGTCCATGATGATCCGAATTCCACGTTTGTGAGCTTCTTTTAACAACCGTTTGAAGGTTTGAGTGTCACCATAAACAGGATCAATTTCTTCATAATCAGAAATATCATAACCAAAATCAAACATTGGAGAAGGGCATACAGGAGATAACCAAATGGCATCAATACCAAGAGAATCCTTGGATCCTGCAAGATAATCCAATCGTTGAATGATTCCTTCTAAATCTCCAATTCCATCGCCATTGGAATCTTGGAAACTACGTGGATAAATTTGATAGATGACTGCTTCTTTCCACCATGCCATATTAAAAATTAATCTCCATGATTCCTTGGTTTTCTTTGACTCTTGCCACCGAAAGGATTCTTTCTTTGATTGCTAAGAGTAATCCTGTATCTTCAATTTTTCTACCATTTTTAGTTTGAATGTGGAATGAGTCATAAGCAAAATCCGCACTGGTTGAGATCCTAACAAAAATGACTTCTAATTCAAAGTCGAGTAATGTTTTAAGAATTCGATACACAAGACCAATGGAATCAGGAACTCTAACTTCTAAAACGGAATAAGACTCAGAAATATCATTAGCAAATTTTACTAGTTCTTCCACCATTCCATCGGGAATTTGTGGAAGGGTTTTCCAAATATTGGTAGTGGATGCTAAATCTTCGATATTGGTTTTTCCTTCGATACATTCGGTTAAAGTAGATTCAATATCGGCAATTTGTTGTTCAGCAATTTCGCCGCTACCATATTCGTCCGTAATTTGTGCCTGTAAGATGAGTTGGTCTTCTTCTGTTCGAAAGAGTCTTAATCCCACCAAACTAAGTCCTAATGAGGATATAGTTCCTGAAAGATAAAGTAACATTTGTTTATCGGGTTTTGCAAAAAGAGATAAAGTTACAAAAGCAGGTTCTCTTTCGGTAATCATACGAAAAGGTAATCCAGAGTTTTGCCATTCATAAAGTAAACTGAAGTGTTGGAAAACACGTCTAGGAGTATTGTAATTTAGATAGGAAGAAGGTCTAATTTTCATTCCAAAGGTTACAATTCGTTCCGCTTCTTCTGCGTTAAGACCTTCTTTTTCGATTAAATAAGTTTCTAAAGTGGTTTCGATCCGTTCTTGGGTGTCAGTTAGATTTTCTTTTTTTTGTAGATAAGTGAGTGTGGAAGTAAAGAGGAAATGTAAAATTTCTTTTTTCCAATTGGTGAGAATCCCTTGGCCCACTGATTTTGTATCAATGATGGTAAGAACATATAAAAGTCTAAGAGTGTTTTCATTAGAAAATTGTTTTGCGAAGGAAGAAATGAGTTTTGGATCGTAAATGTCTCGTTTGGAAGATAACTCAGACATTACAATATGTTCGGCGACAAGGAAACGTAAGAGCTCGGTATCCTCTTCTGACAACCGGAAACGTTCTGCAATGATGAGAGCAAGCTCCGCACCATATTGGCTATGGTCTCCTTCTTTTACTTTTCCCGCATCATGGATGAGAATGGCCAGTGCCAAAATTTCAATTTTTTCACAAACGTTGAATACATCTTGAACCTGTCTATCTTCCCATAAGTCAGCAATGAGAACGTCCAGCTCTCTTAAGATCAAAAGTGTATGTTCATCGACAGTGTATTGGTGGTGGTAACTGAATAGAGGAAAGTTTGTACAGGCTCCAAATTCAGGAATGAGTTTTCCGAGTATATTACATTCATGCATCAAAGTGAGCGTATGTCCAATTCGATTTTTTTTTCGTAACATTTCAAGGAAAGTATCCAAAACAGATTTTTGATTTTTGAAATCATCATCTAAGAAGTGTGATGCGAATCGAATTTGATTTAAATCGATACGAGAAGGTTCTTCTTGGTTACTTTGTGACTCTGCAAAAAATTGAATGATGTCATCATACAAACTGTCAGGATTGGAAAGTTCTTTTTGAATTCGTTTTTTGTTGAAATTGGTTTTTTCGTCTAAATAAGTTCCAATATAAAAATACACATCCTTTTGTGCTTTGTAAAATTGGCTCATAAATGCTTCGAGAGTTTTGATTTCGTTTCTTGCACCAAATCCTAAAAACTCAGCAACTTCAGGTTGGAGTCCTAAATCCAGCCTATCATTTTTTCGGCCACTGATGATATGAAGTGCAGACCTTGTTAATAGCAAAAAATCATAAGCAGACAATAGAGTTAAACTATCACCTATCAAATAAAAATCAAAAATGCCACCATCAGCTGAATCCGCCAGAGGATTGGTTTTTTCAATCCAATACATATGTTGGATATCACGAAGTCCTAATGGATCTGTTTTGATATTAGGTTCAGAAAGTAAAATTGGATTATAAGAATTGATGATTCTTTCTCTAAGATAAGAGAGTTTCCATTCATTAAAAACTTTGATGGTTTTCTCTGGGATTTTTGCTAAAAATTCTGATTTGTATTTTTGAAATAGGATCTCTGAACCTACAAGAAATCGGGAATCAAGAACTGCATGAAAGGTTTCGATTTGGTCTAGATACAAAAATGATTCTTTGATCGTACGACAAGAATGTCCTACTTCCTTTTCATTGTTGTATAAGAATGTATTAATTTTTGAAATAATTTCACCGAGGATTTTTTCAGATAATTTTCCATCGTGAAGATAAAGGATGTCAATGTCGGAGTAGGGAGCAAGTTCCCTGCGACCATATCCACCCACTGCAATGAGACAAAGATGGTCTTTTAATGGGATTCCAGCCGATACCTCGTTGAAAAGAGTTCGAATGGACTCGTCGACAAGATTACTCAACTGGCGTGTGAACAATCGACCGGAAGCAACTGTTTTGGCTTTTGGAAATGTCCGTTGCAGTTTTGCCTTGAGTTCTGATTTCATCATGTTAAGATGGGTTTCCTACCTTATTGGACAACTTTAACATGAATCCGAAGATTAAAATCACAATTCAGTTTATTTTCAGCCATCTTTCCGCTTATCTATTGGTATCAGTCCCTTATTTTCAGTTAGTAATGAAAGAATATTATGAGGGAGAAAACGCTGTATTCCCATTGTTTCTCATTACGGCAAGTGATGGTGCGGCTTGGTCAAGAGCGATGTTTTGGTTGTTTCCGGCACTTATTTTGCAAGCCATCTTAATGGTGAGTTTTGTAATTCTAATTTGGGATTGGTTTCGAACTCAAAGTTTCGGCAAACAGATGTTTGTATTGATTTGGATGAGGACCATGCTTGGAGGTTTTGCTGCCATCTCTCCTGCTGTTGGAAGTTTGGAAGGAATGGTGTTTTTGATTCCAGAGGTATCCATTTCCATTCATTTATATGTAGTTTTCGAAATCTTTTTGCAATCAGTTGTACAGGCAGGGATTTTTTTGATATTAGTGAATCGCGGGAAAACTAATACAAGAACTGGCTAAGGCCATAGGGAAAATAGAATTAAATTTTAAAACTTCAAATAATAAATTAAATTGAGATCTTGTTTTATGCACATTCGTAATTTTCAAATTCCAATTGTTTTGAATCCAAACTTGTTTGGTTTCACAAATAAAAAAATAATGATTCTCTTTTTTGGAATTTTTTACCTTTCCGCTTATCCTTTGTTTGCTGATGGATGGGAGTCTTCTCTTTGGAAAGAGAAATCCTATCGTAACCAAAGAGTATCGAGTGCAGACCCCACAAATGGAAACGATGATTTTATTAAAATTACAAAGAAAAAAACAGTTACCATTGCTGAAATTAAATCTAGGGGAGTGATCAAACATATTTGGATGACACTTGCCAGTAAAGATCCAATGGCCAGAAAAAATGCAGTGATTCGTATCTATTGGGACAATCATCCACATGCTTCCGTAGAAGTTCCGTTAGGTGAATTTTTTGGACAAGGTTGGGGCGAAGAATACATCATGAATTCGGCGCCACTTGTAGCAGCACCCAAAAAAGGAAAGTCAATGAATTCCTACTTCCCAATGCCGTTTGAATCGGGGGCAAGGATAGAAATTGAAAATGAATCTGAGGAAGATATTAGTAATTTTTATTTTTATATTGATTATGAAGAATGGAAAGAACCTTTAAATTCTAATTTACGTTTCCATGCACAATGGAGTCGAAACGTTACAAAATCGAACACAACCAATGGGAAAGAAAACGAATGGGGACTTCTTGGAGAAACAGAAAAAACCGTTTTTAAAAAAGAAAATTACTTCTCGGTTCTCGAAACTGAAGGCAAAGGCCAGTTTGTTGGTCTCAATTTGTATGTAGATTCGCCCACTCCACTTTGGTATGGAGAAGGAGATGATTTGATTTTCATTGATGGGAATCAAACAGAAGCCAATCTAAAGGGAACAGGAACGGAAGATGTTTTTAACACAGCTTGGTCACCGAAAGAAATCTTTATGCATCCTTATTTCGGATATCCACGAGTATCTGATTCTGTTGGTTGGTTAGGCAGAACTCATTTGTATCGGTTTTGGGTGGAATCCCCCATTCGTTTTGAAAAAAATTTCCTATTCTTATTAGAGCATGGGCATGCAAATTCCTTGACCTTAGATTTAATCGCTGTTGCCTATTGGTATCAAGGTCTGAATCCAAAACCAATGAAGGATTTGCCGAAAAAGGATTCTCGGTCGAACAAACCCGAGATTAATTTTCGTCATATCCACAAGTGGCGGGATTCATTCCGAAGCGAAAAAGGTTATGGGGAAATTTGGGGAAATGAATGAGATTAATACGGATGTGTTTGTTAGAGAAATTGTTTCTCAATCAATCGATGCAATTGTCGTTTTAGATACGAATAATAAAATACTATTTAGCAATTTAGCATTACAATCGTTAACTGGTTATTCCAAAGAAGAATTAGAAGAAAAAACTTTTTCTTTTCTCTTTCCTCCGAATGAAAAGGGGGAACAAAACACGATCGAAACATTTGTTAGTTCCAAAGATTCGCATTATATTGCTGGATTTTTAAAAGAGTTGGAACTTGTCACCAAACCAAAAGGTACCATCCCTGTGGAGATTCGGGCCTTTACCATTCGCAACGAAACCCAAATGTTCTATGCTGCCATCATTCGAGATGTTCGCGAACGTAGGCGTCTAGAAGAACAAAAGAATGTTCTCATCAATAGTTTGAAACGTTTGGCTTATATGGATGAACTCACCATGTTGCCAAATCGTCGTTCCTTTTCGGAAAGTTTGCAAAAAACCGTCGCCACGGTCAAACGCCGCAACCGGGAATCCGTACTCGCTGTTCTCGACATCGATCATTTCAAAGTCATCAACGATACCTACGGGCACGATATCGGGGATTTGGTTCTCAAAAAAATGGCCAATATCTTTCTGGATTGCCTTAGGGAAGAAGACACTGTAGGAAGGATTGGGGGAGAAGAGTTTGGTTGTATCCTCCCCGACACAACTACAGAAGGGGCAACCATAGTCCTTGACCGCCTGCGGGAATCGGTAGAAAACCACCGTTTTTTCATCTTTGATAACTATTATCTCAACATCACTCTGAGCATTGGGTACACCAAGGTGCATCCCATCCAAAAGCCAGAAGAGATTTTGAAATTGGCTGACATTGCCCTCTACCAAGCCAAGAACCACGGTCGTAACCAGATCCAAGTTTACCCTGTGTGACATAATTTTAGCAGATCCTAATAAACTCTGCTAAAATTCCAGGCTCTAGTCTTCTTCCTGCTTGACGAAAAAATCCCAAATCCATAAACTTTAAGCATAGTTTAGCACTCTAATCATCAGAGTGCTAAAGGAAGTGCCAGAAGGATATGGATCTATCCCCTAGACATCGATCTATTTTAAAAGCCTTGGTTGAGGAATTTGTATCGGATAACAAACCGGTCGGATCCAAAACCCTTTCTGAAAAATACGATATCGGTGTTTCCCCTGCCACCATCCGCTCTTGTTTGGCGGAACTGGAGGAGATGGGTTTCATCGTGGCAAGGCATACTTCAGGTGGGCGAGTTCCGACAGAACGGGGTTACCGGTTGTATGTGGATAGTTTGGTGACTTTGTTTGAGCTAACCATGCGTGAAAAACAAAGGATCCAGGAAGAGTATCTTCGGATGCAATTTCGTTTGGACCAAGTTCTCATTGCCACATCCAAAGTTTTGGCCTCCCTTTCGCAATCAGCGAGTGTGGTTCTTGGCCCAGAAGGGTCACTGGATACACTCAAACATATTGAACTCATCCATGTAAATGGTGGAGAAGTTCTTATGATTCTTGTGATGCGGTCAGGTACGGTGCTCAATCGAAATATATTTTTCGATTACCATATCTCACAAGAAACCTTGTACCAAATTTCAAGGTATTTGAATGATAACGTCAAAGGTTTTGATGTTCATGAAATTCAAAGTAATCTGATCCCTCAGATGATGATGAAAAAGGAAGGTCCAGAAGGATTTTCCCAATTTGCTCCATCAATTGCGAGAGCAATGGGATCGGACAGTTTGTCCGTTGATAACTTGTATATCGATGGATTAAAAAATTTATACGAAAACTTTAAGGATGAAGAGGAACAATTAGAAAACATCCTGCATCTGTTTGATGAAAAACAGTTCCTCAAAGAGTTTTTTAGCGATTATGTTCCGATGGATGGAGTTTATACCATTATCGGAAAAGACGGTAATGAGAAGTTAGGTGGTGTTACCATCATTACAACCAATTACCGAATGGGAGAAAAGAGGATTGGTTCCATGGGAATCATTGGTCCTCAGAGGATGAATTACAACAAAGCATTACCTTTGATTGAATTCACTTCAAAGTTAGTTTCAGAAATGATTACGAAATTGAGTAGATAGTAGGAGGAAAAATGGCAGAAGAAACAAACGGATCCGTTGATGAACAAAATGTGTCAGTCGAAGAAGGGCAGGCCATTACGGATGAAGCCATTGAACAAGCGGTAGAGGGTGCTGAAAAAGAACTCGATAACGCCAAAAAGGAAATCGAAACTTTAAAAGATTCTTGGTTAAGAGAACGTGCGGAGTTTCAAAACTACAAACGTAGAACCGCAAACGACTTGTTAAATGCAAGAAAGGAATCCATCAAAAAGTTCGCGGAAGGACTCACAGGAGCTCTGGACAACTTGGAACGAGTATCCAATGTTCCTAACCAAACTCCGGAAGTGGTAGCTTTCGTAGAAGGAATCAAGATGGTTCAAAAGGAATTTTATTCCGTATTGGAAAAAGAAGGAATCAAACGTTTAGATCCGAAAGGAATGCCGTTTGATCCTATGCTTATGGAAGCAATTGCTTCTGAGGAAAGTGCAGAGTTTTCGGAGGAGACGGTTGTGGAAACTTACCAAGCTGGTTATTACCATGAAGAAGGTGAGAACAAACAATCCATTCGCCCTGCACGTGTGAAAGTGGGAAAACCACAAAGTTAATATTAGTAAGAAGGAGAAGACTATGTCTAAGGAAAAAATTATAGGTATCGATTTAGGAACCACTAACTCTTGTGTGGCGGTTATGGAAGGTGGAGATCCTGTTGTCATTCAAAACTCAGAAGGGGCAAGAACCACTCCTTCGATTGTTGCCTTTACCGCAAAGGGTGAAACCATTGTGGGCCAGTTCGCAAAGAACCAGGCAATTACGAATGCAGTAAACACAATCCGTTCTGCGAAACGTTTTATCGGTCGTCGTTTTAACGAAGCTGGTGACGAATCCAAGATGGTATCTTACAAAGTGATCCGTGCTGGAAATGATGGTGTGAAATTTGAAACCGTTTCTGGTGAATTCACTCCACAAGAAATTGCAGCACGTGTTCTTCAAAAAATGAAGAAAACTGCGGAAGACTTTCTTGGCCATGAAGTAAAAAAAGCAGTAGTAACTGTTCCTGCTTACTTCAATGACGAACAAAGACAAGCAACAAAAGACGCAGGTCGCATTGCTGGTCTCGAAGTAGAACGTATCATCAATGAACCAACTGCAGCAGCTCTTGCTTATGGTTTTGATAAGAAAAAAACTAGCGCAAAGATCGCCGTATACGACTTAGGTGGTGGAACTTTTGACGTTTCTATCCTAGAACTTGGTGACGGAGTTTTTGAAGTAAAATCCACAAATGGGGACACTCATCTTGGTGGTGACGACTTTGATAACGTAGTTATGCAGTGGATGATCGATGAATTCAAAAAACAAACTGGAATTGATATTTCTGGAGATAAAAACACAGTACAACGATTGAAAGAAGCTGCCGAAAAAGCTAAAATCGAGTTGTCTGGAACATCTTCCACTCAAATCAACCTTCCATTCATCACAGCGGATGCTTCTGGTCCAAAACATTTGGATATGACTCTCACTAAAGCAAAGTTTGATGAAATCACAAGATCTCTTGTAGAAAGAACTCGTATTCCATGTATCAATGCATTAAAAGATGCAGGTCTTTCTGCTAGTGAAATTGATGAAGTCATCCTTGTGGGTGGATCGATTCGTATCCCTGCGGTGCAAGCTCTTGTAAAAGAAATTTTTGGTAAAGAACCAAACAAATCTGTAAACCCGGATGAAGTGGTAGCCGTTGGTGCTGCGATCCAAGGGGGAGTTCTTGCGGGTGATGTAACAGATGTATTGTTACTCGATGTAACTCCACTTTCTCTTGGGATTGAAACTCTCGGTGGTGTGATGACAAAACTCATCGAAAGAAACACAACCATTCCTACAAGAAAGTCACAAGTGTTCTCTACTGCGGCAGACAGCCAAACTACGGTTTCGGTTCATGTATTACAAGGGGAACGTGAGATGGCAAGTGCCAATAGAACCCTCGGTCGTTTTGACTTAGTGGGAATTCCATCGGCACCAAGAGGAGTACCTCAAATCGAAGTGACTTTTGATATCGACGCAAACGGTATTGTTCATGTATCTGCGAAAGATTTAGGAACAGGAAAAGAACAAAAGATTCGTATTGAATCTTCTTCCGGACTCTCTGAAGAAGAAATCAAAAAGATGGTTAAGGATGCAGAAGCTCATGCGGAAGAAGATAAAAAACTTCGCGAAGCTGCTGATACTAAAAACGAATTGGAAGCCATTGTTTACCAATTAGAAAAAACTATCGGTGAATCTGCTGACAAACTCGACGAATCAGAAAAACAAAGAGCACAGGACGAAATCAAACGCGGCCGTGAAGCTATGGAATCTGGTGATGTGGAAAGAATGAAAGCTTCTCGTGATTCCATCCAAGAAGTCGCAATGCAAATTGGACAAAAGATTTATTCACAAGCTGGCCCGGAAGCAGGAGCTCCTGGTGCTGACCAAGCGGGTGCTGCTGGTCAAGGTGCAAGTGAATCTTCTGCTGGTGGCGAAAAGGTCGTTGATGCGGATTACACCGTAGTTGATGAAGATAAAAAATAAATAGAGAAAAAGAAGTAAAACTATGAGCGACCGTGGTTACTACGAAGTATTAGGCGTTTCGAAAGGTGCCTCTGATGATGAGATCAAGAGCGCCTATCGTAAGTTAGCCATCAAGTATCACCCTGATAAAAATAAGGGTGATAAAGAAGCGGAAGAAAAATTCAAAGAGGCTACAGAAGCCTATGAAGTGTTACGTGACGCACAAAAACGTGCAGCCTATGATCAATACGGCAAAGCAGGCGTAAATGCTGGAGCCGGTGGTGGATACGGAGCAGGAGCTTATACAGACTTCTCCGATATCTTTGGCGACTTCGGTGATATCTTCAGTGAATTTTTCGGAGGCGGAGGTGGTGGTAGCCGCGGTGGTGGAAGAAGGTCCGGTCCTCAAAGGGGATCGGATCTCCGTTATAATTTAGAAGTTAGTTTAGAAGATGCCGCTCTTGGAAAAGAATATAAAATTGAAATTCCAAGACTTGAAACCTGTGTGGATTGTTCCGGTTCAGGTGCGTCAAAAGGATCTTCGCCTACCGTTTGTCCTGATTGTTCGGGAACAGGCCAAGTGCGTAGAACCCAAGGTTTTTTTAGTGTAACAACCACTTGCCCTCGTTGTAAAGGAAAAGGAAAAGTCATTTCCAATCCTTGTAAAACTTGTAAAGGCGAGGGCCTAACAGAGAAAAGACGAACCATTCATATTAAAATTCCTGCCGGTGTTGAATCCGGTAGCAGACTCAAAGTTTCTGGTGAAGGAGAGTCTGGCCCGAACGGTGGACCAAGTGGGGATTTGTATGTAGTCACACATATCAAAAAACACCCAACCTTTGAACGCCAAGGGAATGATTTAATTGTTCAAAAAACGATTTCATTGTCTATGGCTTGTCTTGGTGGTGAGATTGAAGTGCCTTCTATTGATGGAAAGACCATCAACTTAAAAATTCCAGAAGGAACAGAGAGTGGACAAATCTTCCGATTGAAAGGACATGGAATTCCTTACCTTGGTTCTTATGGAAAAGGGGACCAACACGTAATCATTAAAGTCGAAATTCCTAAGAAACTTTCTAAAAAACAGAGAGAACTGATGGAAGAATTTGCCCGTGAGTCCGGCGAAAAGGTCGGCAGTGGCGGAAAATCTAAGTTGTTTTTCCGCTGAACTTTTGGAGGATTGAGAGCATCTATGGATAAAAAAGTCCGACTCGGAGTCATCGGTACTGGTCATATGGGCCAATACCACGTAAACGTTGCGAAACAGCTTTCTGATGCTGAACTCATTGGAATATTTGATGCTAACTTGGAACGTGCCACTCAAATTGCTGAGAAACACAAAACAAAAGCGTTTCCAACTGTGGAAGAATTGTTAAAGGAAACGGATGCCATCGTCATCGCAGCACCAACTTTCCTTCATCACAAGATCGCAAAACAGGCGTTAACCGAAAAGAAACATGTTTTGGTAGAAAAACCAATTTCACAAACTGTGGAAGAAGCAAAAGAACTTGTGGCTTTAGCAAAACAAAACAATTTGATTTTGCAAGTAGGTCACGTCGAAAGATTCAATGGAGCGGTATTAGAGCTCGGGAAAATTGCCGAACATCCACTTCTCATTGAATCCAGAAGGATTGCTCCTTACAATAGTCGCATCACTGATGTGGGTGTGGTTTTGGATATGATGATCCATGATATCGACATCGTTCTAAACTTGGTCAAATCAGAAGTGACGAAAGTCAAAGCAGTGGGATCTTCTATTGTTTCCAATCATGAAGATGTGGCTAGTGTGGTTCTTACCTTTGCCAATGGATGTGTGGCTTCCCTAAATGCATCGCGTGCTTCCCAAGCAAAAATTAGAACTCTCAATATTTCTCAAAAAGATTCTTATGTATTTTTAGATTTTACCAACCAAGAAATTGAGTTACATAGACAAGCAAGTTCAACCACTCAACTCGGAACTGGAGAAATCAAATACAGACAAGAATCCATTGTAGAAAAAATCTTTGTTCACAAAGACAATCCACTCAAACAGGAACATGAACACTTCGTAAAATGTATCAAAGGAGAATCCGAACCTATGGTGAAGGGTGATTCTGATATTAAGACATTAGAAGTGGCATATAAAATCCTGGAAGAAATTCACGGAAAGAAATAATGACAGAAATGCCTGATTCAACTCGCGGAAAGTTACTCATTTCCAATTCCAGTGTGATTCAGGATTTTTTTCACAAATCCGTTGTCCTCATGGTGGACCATGACGATGACGGAGCATTTGGTCTGGTTTTAAACAAACCCACCGACCAAACGATGGAATCATTAATCAAAAATCTTCCAGATACCGCTTATTCCAACAAACAAGTGTTTTCTGGTGGACCAGTGGACAATATGTTCGTTTCGATCCTGCATAATGGGAAACAAACTGAAGATCCTGGTGTGGAAATTGTGCCGGGCATTTATATGGCACGTAGTTTTGATACAATGATTGAAGTTCTTTCTTCTGATCAAATTCAATTTCGTGTTTTGCAAGGATATGCAGGTTGGTCTTCTGGCCAATTAGAAAGCGAATTTGAAAGATTGTCTTGGGTTGTGTCTGATTTGGTAGATGAATCAATCGTTTTTAATGAAGACGATTCTGAAGTTGTTTGGAGAGAAGCCCTTCGTAGCAAAGGTGGAATCTACAAATACTTTGTTGACCACACAAAAGATCCATCCCTCAATTGATTCAAACATAGAATCACTCATATGAGACTTTCATCCAAAAAGATAGTGCTTTCTTCTGGTTCCTCTCCTTTAGGAAAGGAACTGTTGCCGCTACTGCTAGCGGAAGGTGCACTGGTTGTCGTTGGTGATTCAAATCCGGAAGAAATTCCAAACCATCCGAATCTTCAAAAATATAAAATTGATCCATCCAAACCCGAACAAATGGAACGTTTGATTGAATCTGCAATTGAAACCTTAGATAAAATTGATGTTTTCATTTTAAACTCAGAACAGATCACGTATGCGGAAGATGAAAAAGAAGATTGGAACAGGTTAAAAATTTTATTCAATGCAAACACTTTAGCACCCATTCACACCATACAACGATTAACCAATTTAATTTCTGTAGGTCTCCACATCATCGTTGTTAGTTCTGATTTAACAAAAGTTCCCACACCAGGATTTGGTCTTTATGGATCTTCCAAATCTGCTTTGGATTATTTTTGGGATTCCTTTCGAGGACAGATGGGAAGAGAGTTCCGATTTTCACGGGTCATTGCGATGGAACCAAAACTTTCGAATGGAAACCGACTGGCAAATCGGGTTTTGCAATCGGTCCTCCGTCCAAAAAAACGTCGGTACGAACATTTTTACCAATTGGGAAATCGGTTTTTATTAAAATTTTTACCTTTTTTAAGTTTTTTCCGAACCTTAGCCTATGCTTTTCGATTAAAACAGGAGAAAAAGAAGAAAATTTCCCAAGTTGATTTGCAAACTTCCTCCGAAAATTAGTCATTTCGTACACATTATAAACACTCACAATCCTTCTCTTCTCCCTCTGCTTAATTTATAAACAGAAATTCGGATCCTCTTTTCTAACTTATGTCTGATGGGGAGGAGATCCATCCTTTCGGGTCATTTCTTCCATTTGGTACAAATATTGCTAACTAAGTAAGCAGAGGGTACCCCTATGTTTATTGCCGACTATAGTGCCAAAAATATATACGATGAGATGTTTTCCAGCGAGGGTTTTCCTCGCAAAAGTTACGACTTTGTAAAAACGAAAATGGAAAGTTTGGGTGGGATCGAACTTGTAAAACGTAGTAGTTCGGCAGAGAGAGCGCTCATGTCGCTTGGGATCACCTTTACTCTGTATGGTGATGGTGGAGAACAAGAACGAATTATGCCATTTGATGTGATTCCTCGTATTGTTCCAAGTGAAGAATGGATCACTATGGAAAAAGGACTGAAACAAAGAATTCAAGCTCTCAATTTATTTTTAACAGATATTTACGGTGAAGGAAAAATTTTAAAAGATAAAATCATTCCTCGGGAATTGATTGAATCGAGTTCTGGATACCTCAAGCAGTGTATCGGAATCAAACCTCCCAAAGATATTTGGATTCATATTACCGGAACAGATTTGGTTCGAGATGGTGCAGGCGCCTTTCATGTGTTAGAAGATAATTTGCGTTGTCCGTCTGGCGTTTCGTATGTATTGGAAAATCGTGAAGTGATGAAACGAACCTTTCCTGAACTTTTTGAAAAGTTAAATATCCGCCAAGTATACGATTATCCTTACCACCTAAGATCCATGTTAGAAAATCTAACGGATGTTGTTGATCCGGTGATTGCCGTTTGGACTCCAGGAGTGTTTAATTCAGCTTATTATGAGCATAGTTTTTTGGCACAAAAGATGGGTGTGTATCTTGTAGAAGGATCCGATCTTATCGTTGAAAATCATAAAGTTTATATGAAAACGACCAAAGGCCTTCGTAAGGTAGATGTGATTTACCGAAGGATCGATGATACCTTTATGGACCAGTCAAGTTTCAGGCCAGACTCTTTACTTGGTGTAAAAGGAATTTTTGAGGCTTTCAAAAGAGGCAATGTAGCTCTTGCCAATGCTCCAGGAACCGGTGTTGCGGATGATAAAGTAATTTATTCTTACGTTCCTAAGATCATTAAATACTACTTAGGTGAAGATCCGATCATTCCTAATGTTCCTACTTATCTATGTTCTGAAGAAGCCGACTTAAAATTTGTTTTGGATAATATTCATAATTTGGTGGTAAAAGCTGCTAACGGTGCCGGTGGTTACGGAATGATCATTGGCCCTAAAGCAAGCAAACAAGAACAAGAGGATTTTAAAGAACTGATCAAAGCGGATCCAAGAAACTACATTGCTCAACCAGTTTTAAATCTATCTACCGTTCCTACTCTCATTGCAGATAAAATTGAATCCCGGCACGTTGATTTAAGACCGTTTATTTTGTACGGAAAGGATATATACGTAATGCCTGGTGGATTAACTCGCGTTGCACTTCGTAAAGGATCACTTGTGGTCAATTCATCCCAGGGAGGCGGTTCAAAAGACACCTGGGTTCTAGGATAAAGGTGTTTTATGTTAAGCCGAGTTGCAGAATCAGTTTTTTGGATGAATCGATACATTGAGAGGGCAGAAAACTACTCAAGGTTTATTGACGTCAATCACCAGTTGTCTTTGGATTTGCATGAAGAGGTTCCGAACCAATGGTTGCCTCTCGTACATACAACAGGAGATATTGAATTATTTGAGAAAAGGTATTCTAGTCCAAGTCCGGTCAATGTCATACGGTTTATGACCTTTGATGAAGAGAATCCGAATTCTATTTTTCAATGTTTATCTAGGGCCAGAGAGAATGCTCGAACCATTCGCGAAAACATTTCTACTTCTATGTGGGAAGTGTTAAATGAGTTTTATCTCTTCGTGAAAGATTATCGTAAAGTGTATTTGGAAAATGCGGAAGCGCATGGGGATACATTATCGATGGGACTTTCTGAGTTCCTGAGTACAGTACGGAAAAGTTGTCAAAGTTTTTATGGATGTTCTGATGCAACGATCTCTCATGATGAAGTATGGAATTTTTCTTTGCTTGGAAGGTTTTTAGAACGAGCCGACAAAACCACAAGAATTCTCGATATGAAGTATTTTATCCTACTTCCTTCTGTTCATGATGTGGGTTCAACATTAGATTTATTACAATGGTTGTCTCTTTTGAAATCGGCCTCTGCACATGAGATGTACAATCAAAAATACAAACGCGTGGATCCAACTGATATTGCTGAGTTTTTGATTTTAAATGAAACCTTTCCCAGATCCATTTTCTTTTGTATTCAAGAGATGCAAGAGGCATTGGAAAAAATATCTGGAATTAAGGAAGGTTTGCCAAGGAACTTAGCGCAAGATGCAACTACAGTTTATTTGAATCGGTTACGATCAGAAAATATCAAATCCATTTTTGATAAAGGTCTACATGAATACCTGGATGATATTCAGATAGAACTCAATCATATAGGTTCCAAAATTGTGGAACGATTTTTTACAAACTAACTATGAGTATACGAGTTGCACTTTCCCATATCACAACCTATCAATATGATAAGTCGATAAAACTGTCACCTCATGTGATACGGTTACGACCGGCCCCACATACAAAGAATCATATTGTTTCTTATTCGTTAAATATCTTACCGGAACAAAAATTTCTGAACTGGCAACAAGATCCATTTGGAAACTATTTGGCGAGGTTAGTATTTCCAGAAAAAACCAATATTTTGCAGGTAGCCGTTGACTTAGTCACCGATTTAAAGGTAATCAATCCCTTTGATTTTTTTGTTGAGGAGTATGCTGAAAATTTTCCTTTCACATACGATAAGGTATTAAAGAAGGAACTAACTCCTTATTTAAAAGTTAAAAAACCAGGGAAGTTACTTGCTCCGTATCTTAAAACAATAGATAAAACGCCGAAAAGAACGGTTGAGTTTTTGGTAGCATTGAATGCAAAAATATACTCTGATGTTGGTTATGTGATCCGAATGGAGCCTGGGATCCAAACTCCAGAGTTAACTCTTTCCTCTAGAATGGGTTCATGCCGTGATTCCGCTTATTTACTAGTTCAAATTCTTAGGAATATGGGCCTTGCTGCCAGATTTGTTTCTGGTTATTTGATCCAATTAAAAGCTGATGTAAAATCTTTAGATGGCCCATCTGGCGCAGAATCTGATTTTACTGATCTACATGCTTGGGCAGAAGTTTATATCCCGGGAGCAGGTTGGGTGGGTCTTGATCCAACTTCTGGTTTATTCACTGGCGAAGGCCATATCCCTTTGGCGGCCACACCAGAACCGGAATCAGCAGGTCCCATTTATGGTTTTGCGGAAAAAGCCAAAGCAGAGTTTTCCTTTCATATGGGAGTGGAACGAATTTTAGAAACTCCTAGAGTCACCTTACCTTACCAAGGTGAAGATTGGGAGCGCATCATTCGATTGGGCGATTCCATTGATAAACGAATTCGAAAAAATGACATACGACTTACGATTGGTGGAGAACCAACTTTTGTTTCCACTGAAAATCGAGAAGCACCGGAATGGAATTTTGATGCCCTAGGTTTTGAAAAATATTCTAAATCAGAACAGCTCATCAAACGACTCGGAAAACATTTTGCCCCGGGTGGACTTTTGCAATATGGACAAGGGAAATGGTATCCAGGAGAACCTGTCCCTCGTTGGGCTATGATTTCTTATTGGCGTAAAGATGGTGAGCCAATTTGGAACCATCCCTATTTACTTGCAGATGATCGTTACACTGGTTCAGCCACAACAGAAGATGCCAGAAGGTTCGTGAGTGCACTTGGAAAATTTTTAAACATTCCTTCCAAATCCATTCATACAGCCTACGAAGATAATTTATATTATCTCTGGCAAGAAGCAAATTTACCTACTGAAACCGAATTGATGTTAGATGGTTTGAATACCTACGATAAAATGGAACGAGAACGTATTTTAAGAGTCATCGATTCTGGTATCCATCGCGAAGTAGGTTATACCATTCCATTGGATTATGATTCCTTTCAGTCTACTTGGATATCGGACGAATGGAGTTTCCGCCGAGGGAAAATGTTTTTGATTCCTGGAGATTCTCCGATTGGTTTAAGACTTCCTTTGCATTCGTTAGGTGGAAAACAATATTATCCTTATTCTGAGGATCCGGCTAATCCCAAGCCAAACTTACCAAAAGCAAAGGAATTGGGCCAATCGCAGTTTCTTTCAACAAACGTTAGTTATTCTATCGATGGGTTTCATACAAGAACCGCACTTTGTGTAGAACCTAGAAATGGGAACATTCGAGTTTTTTTACCACCCATCCGATCATTGGAAGGTTGGCTCAGGCTCATTTATGCGATTGAACAAACTGCTTTAGAAACAGATATTCCTATTGTTTTAGAAGGTTATGAGGCTCCTCATGATCCTAGGCTCAATCGTTTTAAAATCACACCTGATCCAGGAGTGATTGAAGTCAATTTTCATCCTTCTTCTTCATTCGGAGAGATTGTTGAAAAAACCCAAGTGTTATATGAGGAAGCGTATCAACTTCGATTGACTGCTGAAAAATTTTTGATTGATGGTCGTCATTCAGGCACCGGTGGTGGAAATCATATCACTTTAGGTGGGGCCTCTGTTGGAGATAGTCCTTTCTTACGAAAACCTTCGCTTTTACGAAGTTTGGTGGCATATTGGCAAAATCATCCAGGTCTTTCCTATTTGTTCTCTGGAATGTTTATTGGTCCTACCTCACAATCACCACGAATTGATGAAGCACGAAATGATTCTTTACACGAGTTAAAAATTGCATTCCAACAAATTGATTCCAATAGGCATACACCACCTTGGCTTTTGGATCGAGTATTAAGAAATATCTTAATTGATATTACAGGAAATACACATCGAACAGAAATTTCCATCGATAAACTTTTTGATCCTGGATCGCCTACCGGACGTTTGGGGCTGATTGAAATGCGTGCTTTTGAAATGCCGCCGCATTATCAAATGAGTGTAGTCCAACAAGCATTTATGATGGCAATCATCTGTCGTTTTTGGGAAGATCCTTATTATGGAAATCCAATCAATTGGAATACAGAGTTACATGATCGTTTTATGTTACCGTACTTTGTTTACCGAGACTTTAAAGAAGTGATCCAAGATTTACAAAATAGTGGGTTTGGTTTTTTATCAAAAGACTTCGATCCTTTTTTTGAATTTCGATTTCCTCAATATGGAATTTGTTATTTAGATGGAATGGAAATTGAATTACGAATGGCATTGGAGCCTTGGAATGTGCTTGGTGAAGAAAACACTGCACAAGGAACTTCCAGGGGTGTCGATTCGGCCACAGAACGAGTTCAAGTTAAAGTCAAAGGATTTCATCCTGAAAGATATCGTTTGAGTTGTAATGGGTACGAAGTTCCGCTACAACCGACGTCACTTCAAAATGAATTTGTTGCTGGTGTCAGGTTTAAGGCTTGGTCTCCTGTTTTTACTTTACATCCGCAAGTACCTGCACAACAATCCTTAGTGTTTGATGTTTATGATACATGGAATCATAGAGCACTTGGTGGATGTACTTATCATGTTTCTCATCCAGGAGGATTGTCTTACCAAACTATCCCTATCAATGGATATGAAGCAGAATCAAGAAGGATCTCACGTTTTTGGACGCATGGACATAAAATTGGAAAGAGCCTCCCACCAATTCGATTGGAAAATAAAGCCTTCCCATCAACGTTGGATCTTAGGATGGTAACATTCAAGTAGATGATGACACAAGATCCTTATCATTTAATTGGAAATTATAAAACGATTCCTGGAGTTTATGACGAACTCTATGATGCAGAAGGTCAGATTCGAAACAAATATAAGTTCTTAGTCAAATCGTTTCAAGAACTTGGACCAGCAGAACTTGTCAATCGTAGGCGTGATACGGATCGAATCCTTAGAGAAAATGGTGTTACATACAATTTATACCAATCGGACTCGCCAGAAGCAAAAGAAAGACCCTGGGATTTGGATTTGTTTCCTTTGGTTATGGAAAGTGAGGAGTGGCGAGTTTTAGAAAGAGGTTTAAACCAACGCGCGGATTTACTCGACGCCCTTGTGAGAGACGTTTATTCCAAAAGACGTTTGTTATACGAGAAAAAAATTCCTCCAGAAATACTATTAAATGAATCTTCGTTTTTACGAGCTTGTGATGGAATGTATGATTCCAATCATTTCCTAACTAAAAATCCTGCTTTATTATTTTTTGTTTGTGATTTGATTCGTGCGGCAGATGGAAATTTTTATGTTTTAAATGATCGGGTACAAGCTCCTTCAGGTTCTGGTTATTCCCTTGAAAACCGAATTGTTTTATCTCGAATTTTTCCCAGTATGTATCGTGATGCAATGGTTCATAGGGTTGCGGTTTATTTTCGATCTCTCCGCAAATCATTGACTCAGCTTGCGGGTGTTAGTGGGCGTGAACCTGTCATTGTACTTTTAACTCCTGGACCTTCGAATGAAACCTATTTTGAACATGCTTATCTTGCTGGTTATTTGGGTTACACTCTCGTACAAGGTGAAGATTTAACAGTCAGAAAAAATAAAGTGTATATGAAAACCGTAGAAGGTTTACAACAAATCGATTTGATTTTGCGCCGCGTTGATGATGACTTTATGGATCCATTGGAGCTAAGAGGAGATTCTCTTTTAGGAGTTCCAGGACTTTTAGAATCGGTTCGTTCGGGAAATGTTAAAATTGCCAATCCTATTGGAACTGGATTTTTAGAAAACCGAGCACTTTTGCCGTTCTATTCTGATCTATGTCGTTTTTATTTAGGGGAAGATTTAATCCTTCCAATGGCTCCCACGTATTGGATGGGAACAAAAGAACATTTTCAATTGGTATTACAAAATCCAGAGAAATATGTTTTTAAAACCGTATCACGTACTGATGAGGAAAAACCAGTTACCTTTATTGAATTGAGCGGAGAAAGAAAAGATTCTTTTTTGCAAAAACTAAAACTTTCGCCCAATCGTTTTATTGCCCAAGAAATGATTGCATCGGCCACCGTACCTGTATTAGGTGAAAATGGATTTCGGCCAGGAAGAGCCATTATGCGAACCTTTGTTTCCTCCTCCGGCTCTGGTTACCAAACGATGGCAGGCGGTTTAGTAAGAGTTTCCCCTTCTTTGGATGATTTTTTCATTACGAGCCAAAGAGGAGCTTGGAGTAAAGACCTTTGGGTGTTAGCAACGGAAACACAAAAAGAAGAATCCTTACTTGTGGCAAAATCAGACCAAGTGATGATTTCCAGAAAAAGTTCCGGAGTCCCTAGCCGTGTGGCTGATAATTTATTCTGGTTGGCAAGGTATTTGGAACGATCAGAAAATCAAACCAGAGTTATACGAGAAGCAGTTTATAAAATTTTGCAAGTAGAAGATGGGTATGAAAGAGAATCTTTAGAAAATTCATTAAAACTCGTAACCCATGTTACCAATAGTTATCCTGGATTTCTTGGCGATGATGCAGGAGAATTATTTTTAATTCCTTTTTCCGAATTACAACGATTAACTTCAGATCGCGGAGTTGTGGGAAGTTTAGCATTTCATTTACGCAGTTTGGTGATGGCTTCGAAGTCTGTTCGGGATCGCCTTTCCGATGATATGAAAAAGATTCTTTTACATCTTGAAGATCAATCAAACCATCAAATTGAATCTTATGATCAAATCATCGATTTTTTACAAAAAATTGTCGTAAACTTGTCTTCTCTCACCGGTTTATCTTTTGAAAATATGAGTCGGGAAGCCGGTTGGTATTTCCTAAACCTTGGTCGCCGAATTGAAAGATCAATCAATATGATATTGATGTTACAAGGTATGATTCGTTGGGATAGTTTTAGAGACAAAGCCTCATTTGAAACTTTTTTAAGAATTAATGATATTCGTTTAACATATAATAGGCGGTATAGCGGAAAAATTGATCAAGAATCGGTGTTAGATATTCTATTATTTGATACTACAAATCCAAGATCATTCGCATATCAATTGGAACAAATTAATTCTAACATTAAATTTTTACCTGGAAAAAATGACAAGGTTGTGTATTCGGAAGATCGTGCCGCATTACAATTGTATACTCACTTTAAAATGAAAGATATTTCTATTTTCTTTGAATTGGAAAATCCTTTGGAATCTGTTTCGATTTGGTTAGAAGAACTTCATAACTATTTGAAAAATTTATCTGATGCACTGGCATCAAGATACTTTAACTATACCGAAGAACAAACTCGGATCGGTGATGGCAATGGCTGATTTTAAGGTTATTCATAAAACCAAATATAGTTATGATGATACAGTTGCCTATTGTCATAATATGGCACATATGTATCCTTTGACATCGCCACACCAAGATTGTTTTCGGACCCATGTGACTGTGAATCCAAAACCTGTAGTTTCTTCTTTTCGTAGGGATTATTTTGGAAACCAGGTGTTTTTATTTTCAGTAGAAGATCCTCATCGTTTTTTAGAAGTAGTAGTTGAGTCGACAGTACGTACACATCAATCCTTGGGCATTGATTTATACAAATCCACTCCTTGGGAAAATATTTATTCGCTTATCCATGAATCAACTTTAGATGCAGATATTTTATCGATCGAATACATCCTACCTTCTTCGTTTATTGCAGCAAAAGATTCTTATTCGGAATTTGCGCGAATGTTTTTTACTGATGGAAAACCGGTGTTTGTTGCAGCATTGGAGATGACCACATATATCTACCAAACTTTTCAATACGATCCAAAGGCGACGAGTATCAACACTCCCATTGACCAAGTTTTAAACGAAAAAAAAGGTGTTTGTCAGGATTTTTCACATCTAATGATTGCCGCCTTACGTTCATTAAAGATTCCAACTCGTTATGTGAGTGGGTATTTGGAAACGTTACCTCCTCCTGGAACTGAAAAATTACAAGGTAGCGATGCCACTCATGCTTGGGTTTCCGTTTATTGTCCTATGTTTGGTTGGATGGACTTTGACCCAACGAATGGAAAAATCATTACGGAAGAATATATCATTACAGCCATCGGAAGAGATTATGCAGACGTTTCTCCCTTAAAGGGGATTTTGTTTGGCGGTGGAAAACATAAACTAAAAGTCGAAGTGGATGTAATTCGCGAACAAATATGAACTTTCTGGGAGTTTTTTTCGGAAAGTAGGGATTCCGCTTGGGATACTCGATAAGATGTGATAGAAGGAACGCATTGGGTGGCGGGTCTAGTTCCCCACCCTAGTCAGGGCGGGGATACCAAAATCCCATCTGTACCGCTCACCCCAACTTCTCTTTCCATTCCTCTTCCTTAAATCCCACCAAAAACCAACCCTCACCCACAACAAAAGGCCGCTTCACTAAATTTCCATTGGCCGAAAGTTCTTTGTAAACTTGGTCCTCAGACAGATTTCCCAATTTCTCCTTCCAATTTCCCTCTCGGTAATCTTTTCCAGAGGTATTAAAAAGTTTCTTAATATCGCCTAAGTATTGTTTTGCTTTTTTTAATTCAGCCACAGTCGGGGGTGTTTCTCGAATCGGGATTTGTTGGAAATCAACTTTTTTTGATTTCAGATATTTCAGAGCATTGCGACAGGTGCTACATCCTGAATATTCGTAAACTTTGGGATTGGAACGACTCATAAGACTGATTTTCTTACTTACGATTTTTGCGGAAACTTTTTATTGGAACTATGTTGGTCCAGAACAATATTCCGTTGGCCCCGTTCACTACGTTGCGTTTGGGTGGCAAGGCAGATTATTTCATTTCGATCAAAACAAAAGAAGACCTAGCGAAAGCCTTAGATTTTTCTAAAAGCCAAAACCAATCTTTTTATATTTTAGGTGGCGGCTCCAATACAATTTTCCGGGACTCTGGATTTCCTGGAGTTGTGTTTCAAATGAATATTCCGGGAATTCGTTGTTTGGATACAAACGATGAATGTACGTTGTATCAAGTGGGTGCTGGCGTGCCGTGGGATCAATTTGTTGAATATACAGTAAAACAAGGATTAGCTGGAATAGAATGCCTTTCAGGTATCCCTGGGTCTGTTGGTGCATCCCCGATCCAAAATATCGGAGCCTATGGACAAGAAGTAAAAGACTCAATTGTAAACGTTGAATGTATGAACAAATTTGGAGACCTAATGACAATCTCAAATGAAGATTGTAAGTTTCGATATCGAAATAGTGAGTTCAAATCAGGAATTTATAAAGAACATATTGTCGTTTCTGTTACCTTCCAATTATCAAAATTATCTCCACCATGTTTCCGTTATCCGGAAGTTCAAAAAGCATGGGAAAAGATTGAACTAGAAAAGTTTTCTTCTAACAGTTCAAATACGTATAGAATCGACCAAAGAATTGTTCAATTAGAGGCTATTAGAAATTTGGTCATTGACCTACGGAAAAAAAAATCAATGGTATTGGATGAAAATGATCAAAACACCCGTTCGGTGGGATCATTTTTTATGAATCCAATTTTAAATGAAAATGAGATTGTTTTATTTTTAGAAAATGCCAAAAAAAGGGGATTTGACAATCCTCCAATTTATCCAGAATCCGCTGGCTTTAAAAAACTTTCTGCAGCCTGGCTTATTGAAAATTCTGGAATTCAAAAAGGGTCAAAATATCCCGGAGGAGTGGGCATCTCCGAGAACCATTGTTTAGGTCTAATCAATATAAAGGGCACAACTTCTGCACTTTTAGAAATGGCAGAATCAGTGAGACAACGAGTATTTGAAACATTTTTTGTTCAATTGGAAATGGAACCGGTTGTGAGACCCTAAAAAAGATTTGGTAATTGTCGATATAACAAAGAGAATGGGGATGGAATGAATTCGAAACTTAAAAAATACCTGATTCTTTCAGGACTTGGTGTTTCCTTGCTGCTGATTTTAGCTTTGATTGGTTTTTTTGCCGTTGATGAAATCAAAGGTGGGGCTGTCGGCGATGGTCAAAATAAATATGAACTCATCATTGATTCTGGAGAACCATCATCAAGTGTCGTTCGAGAGTTAGCTGCTGCCGGCATGATCAAATCCTCTGTGTATTTTAATTATTTGATGAAGTTCACAAGAGCTGGAAACAAAATCAAACAAGGTGTTTATGATATTAATGATGGGATGAGTTCCCGCAAGATTTTGGATGTCATTATTTCTGGAAAAGTTAAACTAGTTAACTTCACTGTTCCTGAAGGATATAACAACCGTCAGATTGGAGATTTATTAGTCTCAAAAAAACTTGCGATTTCTCGCGAAGAGTTTTTGAAAGTAACCCAAAGTCAGGCACTCCTTACAAAATATAATATCCCTGCAAAAACTTTAGAGGGATACTTATTTCCAGAAACATATTCTGTTCCTTTGAATTATCCCTTAGAAAGAATTACTGAGATGATGATCAAACGATTCTATAAAAAACTAGAATCTATTCCAGAAGCAAAGGATATCAAACCAGCAGATCTTCATTTTCGAGTAGTGTTAGCCTCCATTGTGGAAAGAGAAGCAGTAAGAAAAGAAGAACGACCAATGATGGCAGGTGTTTTCCTCACTCGCATCGAAAAAAATATCAATTTGGAATCATGTGCTACCATTCAGTATTTGTTTGATAAACCTAAAAAAAGGCTTTTTGAATCGGACCTAAAGATTGTTTCCCCTTATAATACTTATATCAATGGTGGATGGCCACCCGGACCAATTTCTAATCCAGGCTTACCGGCGTTAGAGGCCTCTTTTAAACCAATGCAATCAGATAAATTATTTTTCCTTTTAAAACCAGATGGATCTCATTATTTTTCTGCGACATTTAAAGAACATTTGGAAGCAAAAAAAAAGTTTATCGATGTGTTGTATCAATAGAAAAGAAAGATACCATCAAAGTTTTTTTATGTGAATTGAGTATCTTAACTTATGGATGAAAACATAGTTGAACTAAATATCGCAATCGGTGGGATATCGAAGGAACTTTTGGATGTCCAAAAGGCCTTAGATGCCTATCGCGATAAACAAAAATCAAAAGAAGCCGTCGATGAGGAAGCGATTACCTTTGTGAACAAAGCAGAGCTTGTCATCGATAAAGCTGAAAAAGGCGAACTCCAATTAACTGCTGATCAAATTCGTCGCATCAAAAGTAATCTTACAAAAATTCTAAATCGACTCAAGAATTAGCCTCA
This sequence comes from Leptospira mtsangambouensis, assembly GCF_004770475.1. NCBI lineage: Bacteria > Pseudomonadati > Spirochaetota > Leptospiria > Leptospirales > Leptospiraceae > Leptospira > Leptospira mtsangambouensis. The sequence goes on along the minus strand of NZ_RQHK01000017.1, from coordinate 373,928 downwards.
TTCACCAAACCTTCATAAAACCTTCACCAGCTTGTCATTCCCTTGTAATATATAAAGAACATAGTTTTCTATAGCTAGAGGGAGAATTTTTTGCGAATCCCTATCGGGAAGACCCGCTAGCCAAAGAAATTCGATTTTTTCGAAAGAGGATTTAAAATGAAAAATTCATTCAAAAAAAGTCTGGTGCTGCTTTCCATCGTGATGTTGGGATTCACGATGATCAATTGCCCAGGAAAGAAGAAAGATGATACTGCTATGTTTCTTGGCTTAGCAGCATTGCTGAACCAACCAGAATACACTGTTGTCTTAACTGGTACATTGCGTGGAGGGGATACTTTACCTATGAAAGATGGAAAAGTAACCCTTACTGGAGGATACTTATCAAGTGGTCAATCCACTATTTCCGACTTTACTACATGCGCTACAGCTGGTGCACCACCTGCTAGCGGTACAGTAGATGGTGAGTTCACTGTTTTATTTAAAGTTTCATCTCTTACTGGTGTACTAACATTCACTCCAAATGATGCTGCATCTGCATCAAATGCGAATGCGTGTTCGGGGGCAGCTGTGGGGCCGACTTACATATTGGACCTACCTGCTAGTGATTATACAAATGTAACTGGCGCGCCTGGAATATTGTCAGTAAACTTGAACTTAGATGACAGGACAAATACGAACCAAGTCTCCCTATCAGGTAATACTGGTTATTCGATCACTGTTAAAGCAGTTAAAGTCTTTGTTAAAGGAGAATATCCAATTGTTAATCCAACAGTTGGTGAGAATGTTTGTGATGGGCGCAGATTAGCTGGTGGTCCTGCAATTAAATCAGGATCCATTACTGGCTCTGAGACTTGGTCTGGTGGTATCCTTCTCCAAGGAACTGTCACTGTGGAATCTGGTGCAACAATCAATGTTACTCCTGGAACTGCAGTTTTTGGCCAAAGAGGGTCTTCCATATTCTTCAAACAAGGAGCAAAGTTAGTTTCGAACGGAACAGCTGCTGATCCAATTTGTTGGTCTTCTGCAGCAGCACTTGGATCGCGTTTTCCTGGAGACTGGGGTGGAATTGTTGTCATTGGAACAAGTGGTGCATCGAGAAGTTCAAACACAGAGGGAACAAATCCGACCGGTTATGGTGGAAACCTTACTACCGATATTGAAAATTTGAATATGTCTTATAACATTGTAGAATTTGCTGGGAACGAGGTGGCACCAGGAGATGAGTTGAATAACATGTCAATTTATTCTTCTAAGTCTGTCCTTAGTTTTGTGCAAGTCCATAGAGGATTGGATGATGGATTTGAAGCTTGGGGTGGATCTGGGACATGGTCAAACTTATTAGCAACTGGTGGATTGGATGACGACTTCGACTTAGATGAAGCATTCACAGGAACAATGACAAACTTAATTGGTCATAAATACCCATCATCTTGTGGTGGTTCCTTCTCAACCGATCCGCACGGATTTGAAATGGATGGAACTGATGTAACAACTGGCGGTAACTGCGCTACGAATAACCTAGGTCGTTGCACGAACCCAACCATTACGAATGTAACTCTAGTTGGTGCAGGGATATCTGGTGGCCAAGGGATGAGATTGAGAGAAGGATTTGCGGGAACAATCAATCGAGCGATTATCTTCGGTTTTGGTGATGCAGCGGCAGTTAGTACGTCAACATCTGGAACATATCCAGCAGTGACAGCAACCATCTCTAACCTTGCTTACCAAAATGGAAAAACAACTGCGATTACTCCAACTGGTTCGACTACGATCACAGCAACCCCAATTAATTCTGAAGGATCGACAGCAGATTGTGGTTTTGGAGATTCAAAACCTGACTACAGAACGATCAGTTCACTTTCTGGAACTTATGTCGGTGGTGCTTCCACTGAATGGTATAAAGACTGGACTGTTTATCGAGCAAGATAGTTAAATTAAAACTTTACCTAGTGGCCTTACCTAAGGCCACTAGATGTTATGATGCGTAATCTCCTACTTATACTCTCCCTTTTAAGTTTTTCATTTTGTAACCAAGAAGATTGGCGCGAACAAATGGAAGCTGAAAATCAAAAAGTCATTCTTAGAGTCGAAAAAGATCATCAACTTATCAAAGAGAAAGGTTTAAAGAAAGGTGATTGGATTAAGTCTTCTAAATCTAAAGAACTTGCTGTTCAAAATTTTTTGAACGAAGTAATTCAAAATCAATCATTAAACGAATATTATGTGAGCTGGGAAGAAAAACTAAATGTGATTTTTCCGAATACTTTGGGCAAAGGCACTCTTCTCGATACTACACCGTTGGTTGAATATAAAAAAGTTTTAGAAACAAGAGAATCATTTGCGATCACAGAAATCAAGAATCGCATCCAGAGCAAAAAATTTAGAATCTCTTCTATTGATTGGGAAAAACCAAGAATCTATGGTGAGCTTGCAGGTCATAAACCGAAGACAATAAAGATCCTTGTTGGTAATCAAGTTATTGTCCTTGATCAAATCAAAATGGTCTTTGAAACAAAATCAGGTTATAAAGTTGGAGTGATAGGACCTTGATTATTGTAATCTGATTGTAATAATTAGTTCACATAAACGTAACTCAATCTAATCCCCTTTTCATTTACGTACACGTAAATTCTAGAAGCTTGGCTCTGAAGGAATTTATGAAATCAATCAAGACTCTTCTTACTTTATCCTTATTGGTCTTTTTTTCAACTTTTGGCTTATATGCACAAAGTAATGGATCAATTCGAGGAACTATCATTGATTCAGAAAACGGAGAACCGGTCTTTGGTGCTACTATCGTTGTTCGATCAGAGAAAAAATTTGCCAAAACTGATTTTGATGGAAAGTATAATTTAGAACTTCCTCCGGGTACTTATCAGGTAGAATACCAAATGTATGGTTATGGCCCGCAAAACAGAACGATTGTCGTATCTGCGGGGAAACCTGTTAGTATGAATGTAACATTTGGTGCTCAAGTGTTACAAACTGTTGAAGTGAAAGATCGTGCGATCAATGAATCGGATGCTTCCTTACTGCAAGTACAGAAAAAATCAGCAACAGTTTCCGATGCAATTGGTGCAGAATCGATTAAAAAATCTCCAGATTCATCTGCTGGCGATGTGATCAAAAGAGTCACCGGAATTACGCTCATTGGTGGTAAGTATGTATTTGTTCGCGGATTAGGTGAAAGATATTCATCAACTTATTTAAACGATGCTTATATTCCTTCTACAGAACCAGACAAAAGGGTTGTACCACTAGATTTGTTTCCAGCCAACTTAATTAAAAATATTCGTGTCATCAAAACATTTGTACCGGAAGAGTCGGCTGAGTTCTCTGGTGGACTTGTTAAAATTGAAACAAAAGAGTATCCAGACGAATTTACAATGAAGGTTGGATTCGGCGTTGGGTATAATGGGAATACAACACGAAAAAAATGGCAAACATTTGATGGTGGAGATTTTTTTGGAAGACCGACTGCTAATCAAGAACTCCCTTCCGCAGTTAAGGCAGTGCCTGATTTTCTGCCATTTGAGCCAGGGAGTCGTTTTGGAGGAATCAATCCTTCATTAATCAACCTTGGTGCCGTTACCTTTCCTTCACAATGGACACCTGATACGACAAAGGCGCCATATGATAAAAACTTTAACCTAACTGTAGGAAATACTTTTAAATTAACTGAATCTGGGCAAAGACTTGGCGTTATATTTGGAACTACACATTCCGTCGATTATCGATTTAGACGTCAAAAAGATGTAAGATACGTTCCTGGAAACCCTGTTTCTTTAACTGTTAAGGATTTAACGACTGTTACGCCATTACAGACACAGGATGCAGACATTTATGTCGAAGATCGTTTGTTTGGAAACAATTTAAACTTTGCATATGAGCCGATGAGCGGCCAACAATTTTTTCTAAAGAATTTCTATTCAGTTTCATCTGAGAAATCAGTAAGAGAATCTGTTGGAACCAATAACATTGATAATTTTCAATTCTTCTCTCAAACCAATGATTTCATTAGCAGACAATTATTTAATTCAAGTTTCGGTGGAAAACATGCAATCAACTTGGGATCTTTGAGTAGACCACATACACTTGATTGGCAAGTGAACTATGGAGAAGCCAAAAGAGATGAGCCGAATTTGACACAACAAGTATGGCGAAGATCTCAAACAAGTCCGGTAACTACTGTTCCAACAAGGCTTGGGAATAACCCTGATGGTTCGAGGTTTTACTCTACTTCTAATGATACCGTCAGAAGTTTTAGTGTAGCTTATGAGATTCCTTTTGACCAATGGAACGGACTTAAGTCTTCATTTAAATTTGGTGGTTCCGCGTTGGATCGCTTCAAATCATTTACCTTTCGCGAATTTGGATCAAAATCAAACGTAGGAGCCTCCGCAACTGATTTATATCCGGTTCCTGGAGAAATTGTTTATAATCCTTTGGAATTTTTGCGAACAAATAGTACAGGTCTTGCAAATAGGACTTTCTCCGAGAGACAAGTAGAGCCAAATGCTTATGACGCATATCAAAAGTTACATTCCTATTTTTCTCAGTTTGATGTTCCATTGTTCCCAAAGTTTAGATTTATTGGGGGAGCAAGGTACGAAGATTCTTATCAAAAAGTAAAAACATTTGTTCTGAAAGAACAGTTTGATGTTAGAAAACCAGGTTATGGTTGTGATACGGGTTCGGAAGGAGAACGAATTCTTTTAGTAAAGAATAACATTTGTGCCGCTGATAATAACGGTGTTGGTGAAATTCGAACCAAAGATATTTTACCAAGTGCGAATTTTGTTTATGAGTTTCTTCAAGATCAAAATTTACGATTTGGATATACTCAAACGCTGACCAGACCGGATTTTCGGGAAATGTCTCCGTTTGCATTTACTCCATACTTTGGTGGAGATCGTATCCGAGGAAATCCAAATCTCCAAAGAACTTACATTCATAACTTTGATTTTCGTTATGAATACTTTATGGGCGGAGCAAACTACATTGGTGCAGGTATGTTTCACAAAGACCTTTCGAATCCGATTGAGTTAATTGGACAGCCAGTGGCCGGTCAAATTTCACCTTTCTTCACTTATGCGAATGCTAGTCGAGCAACCATACGAGGAGTGGAGTTAGATTTCAGAAGAGAATTCTTCGATCGTTTCCGATTTGAAACTAACGTATTCTTTATTAAATCCCTTGTGAACGTCGTGTCTTGGGAACAATATACAGTTTCTAAAGCTGGATTGTTAGATCCTATTGATAGAAGTTTTTCTTACGATCCCACAAACATTCGAAGACCATTACAAGGACAGTCTGATTTCGTAGCAAACTTGAAGTTTGATGTATATTTGAATAAACTAAAAACAACCACAATTGGTTTATACTACAACTACTTCGGTGATCGAATCTTTGTTGTTGGTGCGAACGGAACTCCTGATGCTTATGAACGAGGAGTAGGTCTAACAGATATTGTTTTCTCCCATAAAATGGACGATAAACTTGATTTTAAATTTGCAGCTAAAAACGTAACAGACCAAAGATTTAGAATCTATGTGAAAGATGAATTACTCAATGAAGAAAAACTTTTCAGATCATATCGTGAAGGGGTTTCCTTCTCTATGTCAATGGGGTATAAGTTCTAAAAACCAATGGCCCCGTTAATGCGGGGTCTCCTTCTTTCGGGAGACTTAGATTTCATTTTAGATATTAAGAGAATCGCCAAGAAAACAGAAGGGTTTTAGTAAAAAAAAATAAATGAAAAGGAAAGCTAAGCTTTCATGCTTAGCTTTCCAAATTGATTCTCCTTTCATTTGTATCTGTCTAGCTTGATACCAAAAAAGTTTTCCTCAAAACACTGAGATTCATTCGTATTTCCTTATCCAACTTCTTTGGCCATCAGTTTGTACTATGTAAGGATTTGTACCAATGAAACAGAAATCGAATACTCCTCCACCGATTTGATTATTTGAATAATCTATTTTTCTAGTAGATCCTACGAAATGGCTCAGATAAGTAACGCCAGTTGACTCCCTCCAGCCTAAGTATATTGTACCTTTAGGATTGAATTCAAGATTTGATGAGTTTACAGTAGTACTCGCAGTAAAATTAAGATTTGTACTTCCAATAGATAACCAGTTTGTTCCATCAAAAGTCTTCACATTTAATTTGCCATCAGAATCGAAAGATATGTAAAGTTTTCCTCCAAATACCTTAAAATCATGAAGGGAAGCATTTAATGTCAGACCCAAATTTAATTCTCCACCAACGGGAATCCATGAAACACCATTCCATTTTTTCACGTAAAGTTTAGATTTGCCTAAGGTATCGATTTCATTAAAGGCAACGTAAGGTGTTGATCCGTCGAATTGAATGTTTACTTTCAATGGAGTATTACTTGTTAAACTAGAACCAACGGGCACCCAGTTTGAACCGTTGAATCTTTTCACTATGATCGAGAAATCAGTGCTCGGAAGTTCTGGGCCGTTCGAATAAAATGAGGTGTAAGCGACCCAAGGATCTGCACCATTCATACCAATCGAATAGCTAAAAATTAATCCATTCAATTCAGAATTTATCATTGAGCCTACAGACAACCAGGTACTGGAACTTGAATCATATTTTTTAACATAGAGTTTGATATCTCCATTGGCAAGTGAGGCATCACCATTTAATACAGGTGCAGTGCTATACAAAACATAGGGTATTGAACCTGCCATCGCCATTGAAAGAATAGCTATCGCATTGTTTCCAAGTGTACCATAAGTGAAGACAGGTGCCAAAGGTGTTAGACCTGATGATTTGGAAATTCTATAAGCACTTAAACGTTCTGAACTTGAAAAATAGGCACTCAATCCTTGCGATTGCTGAAAGACTGCGTATGCAGAATCCCCATCTGAGATTATACTTCCTGGACTTGAACCAAAATGTGTTGCCCCTGGATACGTTGCATCGTTAAAATTGGACCTTACATCAATGAGTTGCCTAGAAAGGATTTGGATGGTTTGGGTTAATTGTATAGCTCCCTCCGCAATGCTCGCGACCATATTGGAAAAACCAACTTTTGCATCCAGAGTATAAAGATTTACAACTAAACTTGTGGGTGTATCTCTATCTAGAGTTCCCAGATCTCCATTGGTAGGAACATTCCAATCTGCATTCAACCAAGGAAAGTAGGTGACGATATTTCCATACCCGTCTTGACCTTCTATCGCAAAATATTTCACATTTCCTTCTTTCATGGAAATAGTTTGTGGCTCATTCGTTTTAGAAAGAGATGCAATCTTATTTCCAAATGCATCAGTTTCATAGAAAGCGAGCGTTTGAACATTCCCTGGTAGAATGGTAAAGTCTTGAGTAACCGAATTTGAAACTGAAGATAACAGCTTTAATTGTACTTTCCCTGAACTAACATAATCACTTTTCGTCGCAGTAAAGAGAGTTCCTGCACTACCTGGTTTATCTAGTTTACCAACATTATTGATTGCCGTTACTTCTTCAGGAAGTAGATACTGTCCCGTAAGATAAGTATTGGTTGCCTCATTTCTGCAAGAGAGAATTAGATTTCTCTGAAAACCTGCACTAATATTTTGAATTCCAGTTAAGTTTGTACGCAAAGTGTTCGGCAAGCAGTTGTGATTCACAGTGTAGCTTGTGACAACGGGAGCTGTAGATTTAAGCGACTTATTATCCCAAGCTTCTATCTTAATATCTAGAGTGGTTCCTGCCAGTTTGTCTGCATTTGTATAGAATGTAGAAGGGATCAAATAGACATATCGACTCGTAGGTGATATCGAGACATTGTTTTCAGGTTGCATTGCTACCTCATTCGTATAGGTCGCAGATGTTGACTTTTTATAAGAAAGTTTGACAGCTATAATGGATCCATCCAAGTCAATGTCTCTAACATCGGCTCGAATATAAATTGGTGCGTCTGCGTGAATCTGAGTTGGGACAGGACTTTGTAGAGTAATAAGGGGCGAGTTATTTCCAGCTGCAGATGGAACTGCAAATAATGCATAACTTGTAAAATGTTCTACTTGAGCTACAAGACTACCTTTTGCATAGTCAATCGATGTTGGGACGCCAACAAAAGACTTACTAGTTTCATCGTAGTAGAACATTTGTTGTGATTTCAGATTTAGATTCTGTTCTGAAATTTTGGATGAATCATAGGTTACGACTAAGGAAGCTGGTTTATCCATTGCAAACTGAGTTCCCGGTGGAGAAAATTTATACCCTTGCCCAAAGAATTTAAATTGGATATTGGAATCTGCTTTTCCAGTTTTTTCTATCGTAATTTCCGTATCCTTATCTAAAGAATTTGGAGGAATTACAAAGCTAAGTTCTTTTCCAAGTTGGATGGTTCCGCCATCATCTGCTTTAATCATCGATGTCACTTTGGTTCCTTCGCCGACAAGCAATGGTACGTTTTGATCGTTAGAACCAATAGTCAGACCTAATAAAGAAAGACTGCCAGTGTCCTTTGACTTGTTTGTTTCAGTTCCAATACAAAATTGTGTGAAGAACATGCTTAATATCAGAAATGTAATTCCAACTCTGATATTGATTTTATTTTTAACCGACGTTAGTGTCATTTTTTTAACCTTTTATCTGAATTTTCTAAATTAATAAATAATAATTTACTGATTTATCTTTTTAGTAATTTATTATACAAAATTTAGATTTTTCATCTAGAAACTTTTGGTCATTCTAGATGCAACGTCAACTTTCAGAGGCTAGGTGGTATAATTGCGATAATATTTTAAAAAAAATGATTAATGAATAAGTGTAATTGTAATTAGATGGTAATGTATTTGTAACTTTTATATTTTCATTTTTACTGACCGTATTGCAATGAGTTAGCTTTTGTAAATGACAAATATCGTAAGTATTTTAAAGCAAAGGGAGATTTGATGGATTCAACTCAATTTATATTCTAAATTGAGTTGAAGTTTTGTTTTCTGCTAAATTCAGTAAAGTTGCAACTAAGAGATCGTTTTCATTTTCTCATTAAAGAATGAAAATTTGAATCGAAAAACTTACCCTATTTCCCCTCCGGATTCACAATAATCGGCAATCCATCTTTTCCATTGGGAACAAAAATCAATTTATTATTTGGATTCTCCATTGCTTTCAATTGAATGTATTTTGGTGTTAAAGATTCAGAAATCATCTTTTGCGCTTTCGCTTGTGCGTCTGCTTCGATAAGAACGGCCTTCGCTCTACCATCAGCAGTGATTTGTTGAATTTCCGCATCTCGTTTAGCAATATTGATTTCGAACTTCATTTGTTCTTGTTCTTGTTGTTTGGTAAGTTTACTTTCGATAGCTTTTAATATGGATGGACTATACTCTACATCATCGATAATCACATCATCAATTTCGACATGTTTATCTTTTAACTTCTCAGCCAGGGACTTTTTAATTTGGGCAGAAACATTCGGTGTTTCTTTGGATATCGAAACCATATTATATGCAGACAAAATATTTCTTATGGCAGTGCGAAATTGAGGTTTGACCACCTTCTCATAGTAACCCCTTCCAATTTCCATTTCCAATTCGTAAATTTCGTTTTCGATTGGCCGGATGATGATGGCAGCACTCACTGTAATTGTTAAATCGTCACGAGTGAGGACTTCTACTTTTTCCTGGTGACTCACCCACTGAATGGAATAAACATAAACACTATTCCAAGGCATATAAGTTTGGACCCTAGATTCTAGGGGTTTTTGGCTAAGACCACTACTATATGGTCGCCACATAAGCCCAACTTCACCCGGACTGATGATGGTGAGGCAGGAAACAAAAAATAGACTTACCCCAATTATGGGAAGGAACCGGAAACTGTTGGGAAAAATGGATCGACGTTTCATAGTTAAACCATTAGACTAAAACCGATGTTACAATTTCTATCCAGTCGATTTTTAATTTCGGCACCACTTTATTTTGTTTTTTTGGCTTTCATCGGAATGAGTGTTTCGTGTATGGAAGACGAATCTGTAGTCAAAGCTCCTAAGAGTTTGGAATTACGTCTCTTTCAGGCAGTCGACAAGGGAAACCTCGAACTAGTCAAAGAACTGTTAGCGGAAGGTGTTTCGATCAACGCAAAGGATTCCCTGGGCAATTCCGCCTTAATCAAAGCAGTCGATGAGGAAGCATTGGCGATTGCCAAATTTTTGATCCACAAAGGTGCCAACGTCAACCTTCGTAACACAACAGGTGAGACCGCACTCTACCGCGCCGTCTATCGCGGTAATTTAGAATTAGTCAAACTACTGGTAGAAGCCGGTGCAGAAACCAAAGTCAAAACCGTAGGCGGAGTCAGCATTGCGGAACTGGCAGAAGAACGAGGGGAAGAAGGGATCTTGAAGTATCTACATTCGCTTAAATAGGAGTTTTCTATTTAAATAAATCCGCATATCCAGTGTTATGCGAAATAGTTCTAAATTTAATACGGTAAAAAATGAAAAAAGAAGTCAAAAAAATCCTACTATTTTTAATTTTGATACTAAACCAAAATTTATTTGCAACAGATAAATTCTACGTACTATACGGAATTAAACTTGGACAGAAGATGGCCATTGCATCTGAGATGCTTGGTAAACCTTTCAAATCCGAAAAATTTCCCGATGGTTTTAGGTATGAGGCTTTCAAAATAAATGATCATATTGTAATCGTGGAAGCAAATAATACAAGACCTGACCTTATATGGGGTATACAAATTCAAGGTAACTCAAATCCAGCCAATCTAGGAATTAATGGATTAAACCTATCTGACAATGATTCAAAAATTATAGAATTATTTGGAAAACCTGACGAAATAAGAGATTCTATTGATGAACTCACTGGCAAAAAAATGCCAGGAATACAATTTTATTCATATGATAAAACTAGCAATTTCAGTATAGAAACTACGAATCATAAAGTCTCAAGTATTAAAATAACTTTCAGTGGATACAATCTATCTGATGAAAATTATGAAATTAAAGAATTTATAGATATTCTCAAATCAAAAGATCTTTATAAAATTTCCTCCAATATTTCATCTGACTTCATTTTAAAAAGTGAAAAAGAATTCAATATACAAAAATCAATAGTGGAAACTTTAAATTCAAAAAATGAAATTAGCGATCTTCTTTTATATTCGCAAAATGGGTTAACCTCAATTACTGAGAAGAGTATTCTCGAAAAAATTCCTATCAAGAACAAAGAAAACACTGTAATTGCTTATTACTTTCGTGTTATGATAGAAAATAAAAACGTTCACATTTTCTTTCTGAGAAGTTTTGAAGGCTGGATCCTCAAAGAAATTAATTTGAATCAATAAGAACCAAAGCGTATAACAGCATGGACAGCACTTGGTCTGCGACACATTCCCCTTGCATTCGCAAGTATAATGTCTAACTTAAGTCGGTTAGTCTAATTCGTGATACGCAATAACTCAAATTTTAAACTTTATGAAAAAAATCAGATTTCTGTTGATAATATTTACAATCTTCTTCGCTTGCTCAACTGCAAGTGAACTAAAACTGGAAAAGGTAGAATTGCAAAAGTCCTCAGACGAAAATAAAATAATTGAAATAAGTCTTGTTAATTTTCCAAAAATGAAAACGGAAATCGAAATTGAACTTCAATCAATTGAATATTTTTCAGAAGATAGTTATAGATTTGGATCAAAATATTCATTTTCTGAAGAAATCATCGGAGATAAAATAAACATCGAAATCCCAAATGGAAAATTTGTTGGGTCGATACAGGTTAAACTCTCAAAAACAATTCCATTTTATAAAAATTACTACGGAATTCACACTATTTATTTTGGGATGAATGAAAAGAGAATTAAGGAAAAATTTAGTAATGAGAAATGTTCTTCTGAGTATTCTTTTAGTATTAAATTAGCTAAATCATTAAAATATCACAATTTTTGTGATGATCTTGATGTTATAAATAAAAAATATAAATTAAAATTCTTAACAAATGATAGAACTGAATTTAATCCTACAAGAACAGTTGCTCTTACATATGCTGGAGTCTCTATCGGATTAACTAAATCTTTTCAGCATTATCCATATGCACCTTTTCTTTTACTTGCTAGTTATTTTGGATTCTTTTTAAATGATGTTGACATATCCTCTGAAATTCAGCAAGAATCTTTGTAAAAATGGTGTACTTTGTATAAAAGTAGGGAAACTCTGGGTTTCGGTACATTCCCGCTTGCTGTCGTGGCCAGTCACTAACGTCCGTTAACGGGATGCAAGGTCATCCTATTTCGACAAACATAATTCTCGTTATATGAAATTTCCTCTAAAATTATCATATGTTTGGGGCGTTTAAAATTATGAACATCTTAGAATTTAAAAATGCCAAAAAAACCGATTTAGAACAAATCATTGTCCTTCTAGAAAAATTTAAGCTTCCTAATGAAGATATTCATGCAAATTCATTAATTCATTTCATTATTGTAAAATTTAACGATCAGATTATTGGTACGGTTGCACTGGAGAGATTCGGCAATTTAGGTTTGCTTCGTTCTCTTTGTGTTGAAGAGAATTATCGAAATGATAATATTGGAAAGTCGCTTATCAATAAAATACTCGATTACGCAAGAGCGGAAAACATCTTGGATGTATATTTACTTACTACTACAGCGGATAAATATTTTTTAAAATTTGGATTTGAAGAAATAAGCAGAGCGAATGCTCCCGATCTTATTCAACAATCTACTCAGTTTAGAGACATTTGTCCATCTTCAGCAATTTTTATGCACAAGAAACTCTAATTTAAATTCTTACTTTGTTGAAATTGAATGAGAAAAGAATTCATGGCAACTCCGCATAACATCGCTTAGTAAATATTCTTTGGCACTCACCCTTATCAGAGTCAGTGCCAACTTTCATCCTTCACAACTCCTGATCGCTTACTGGTTCATCTCCACCAAGGTTTCAAAAAGAATTTTAGTCCCTAATTCTAAGTTATCAATGGTCATGTTTTCATTTTTACCATGCATCCCATCAATATCTTCCGATTTGAGAACCGCAGGAATCAATCCGTATGATTTAATTCCTAACCTTCTCAAGTAGGAATTGTCTGTTTTTCCAGGAGAAAGAAAAGGAGTTACCGTACTGTTTGGAAACTTTTTGACAGACACAGCTGCCAAAGTACTAAAAAGTCGAGTGTTGATAGGAGATACGTCGGTTGGATTGATATCGGTAAAAGTAATTTCCGCATTGTATTTAGCGGCGATTGTTTTTACTTTATTGGCAAATTCTTCAATATCAACACCGGGCAAAGTTCTGATGTCGAGTCTTCCTGAGGCTTCCCCTGCAATTACGTTTTCACCCCCTTCGCCTTCTGTGGTTCTAAAACCTGTGATGGATTTTGTGTTTGTGGTCATTGCCGTTAGGTGACGATTGCTTCGGATGGTTCCGTGTAATAAAGGTTTGATCAATGGGTTTCTGGCATTCTTCAAAAAAAATGAATTTGGAAAGGAACTGATAGTCCCGAGTTGGTAAAAGAATGCATCGGTTTCTGAGGTGATGCGGATATCAGATTCCAGTTCTCTGACTTCATTAAAAAATTGGATTAAGGACAATGCTGGGTATTGAGTTGGAGGCGAAGATCCGTGCCCACTGGTCCCCTTGATTTTGGCTCGTAACCAAATGTTTCCTTTTTCCGCATATTGAATGTTAAAGATAGTAGAACCTGGGATCACAATGTCTCTTGTAGCCACACCACCTTCATTGATTGCGTACTCGTATCCTTCAAAAACTTGTTTTTGTTTTGAAGTCATATACTTGCCGCCTAACTCCGAACCTGATTCCTCATCAGCCAAAGCCAAATACATAATTTTTCTAGTTCTTGGAATTCCAGATCGTTTGATTTCCAGAAAGGCAAGTAATTCCATCACGGCCATACCTTTCATATCAATGGCACCACGTCCCCAAACCCGGCCTTCACTTACCGTACCAGAAAGCGGGTTTACCTTCCATTCTTTAGAATCAAATTCGACTGTGTCCAAATGGTTCGCGAGTATGATTCCTGGCTCGGGATTTGGAACTGTCGCTGGTAATTCTGCAATCAAATTAGGTCTTGTTGGATATTTCGGATCAAAAACAAAACGAGAAGGGATTCCTTCTTTGGCAAGGACCGCTTGGATGTATTTAGCCACCTGAATTTCGTTTCCACGAACGGATGGTATTTTCAATAAATCTGATAAAAGTTTTACCGCTTCCGATCTGCGTGCTTCCCAATTGACTTTGGGATAAGATTGTTTTAGTTCCGCATACTTTACCTTTTGACCGAAGGAACATTGTAAACTTAAAACCGCGAGAATAAATACCGAAACCAAAACCTTCATAAAAATGAATCTCCCTTTCTTTCGGAAAAAGAGAATCATGGATTTTAAAAGTTAAAAGAAAAAACTAACCTATATTTTTCGTAAAACCAAACGAACAATGGCTGCCTTTCCTCTATGGAACGGGCTCTCGTTGAGTTCAATTTCTAAGGCTTCTTCGTATTCAACACTCATTTCGGAAAAATCCATTCGCAAATCTTTTAACTGATACAACATATCAGGATCTTTTGGACCACCAGATGTGTATTTCAATTGGTCAGGAGAAAATGCTTCTAATAATAAAATTCCACCAGATTTTAATGTCCGAACACAATTCCGATGCGCTGTTGTGCGGATCGATTTATGGAAGTGACAATAGATCAAAGCAACCATATCCATTTGTTCTGGAGCATAGGGATAAGTTAAAACGTCAGAAATCTCATAGTGAATGGTGACATTTTTTTCGTTAGCAAGTGCAGTTGCTTTTTGTTTTCCGATTTCTGATTGGTCAAAGGCAAACACATCCCAGCCGAGTCCTGCAGCAAATACGGCATTTCGTCCTTCCCCTTCGCAAGGAAAAAGAATTCTTCCTTTTTTCAAATTAGGCAAACGAGTTCTTAAAAAATCGTTTGGGTCTTTTCCGTAAACATAGTCTTCATTCGCATAACGTTCATTCCAGAAAGTTTTAGAATACATGGTGTCCCTGCTGTTTATTCTTTTGGTCGCATCATCATATACTAAACTTTCTGAATCAGAACTACTTTTTCAATAAAACCGAAGTAAATCTTCTGCAGATTCCCTTGGGGTGTGAAAACGATTGAGTTCAGAATCTGGTTTTGGATATCCAATGCTCAGTCCGAGGATTACCTTTTCTTCCTTTGGAAGTCCCAAATGATTTCGAACTACATCGGGAAATGCACCCAAAGCAGCTTGTGGACAAGTTCCCAATCCTTCCTCCCTTGCTAGAAGAAGAATCGATTGTAAAAAACAACCCAAATCAATTCCGACAAAGAAATTGAAATCAAATTTAGAAGTGATAAAAACTGCAGTTGGTGCTCCAAAGAATTCAAAATTTCGAAGCATAAATTGGTCCCTTGCTTCTTTGTCTTTACGATCAATTCCAGCCACTCCGTAAATTTTCATCCCTAAATCAAACATTCGTTTTTTGGCATCACTTGGATAAGATTCTGGCCAATTGGTTTCTGGTTGGGGGGAGGACTCCCTTGCTGCTTTGGTAAGTTCCAATGCCAACTCTTCTCGCTGATTGCCACTCACAATATGTACCTTCCAAGGTTGTGAGTTTTTCCAGCTGGGAGAACGCAGAGCCTTTTTGAAGATCCTCTGGAGGATTTCATCTGGGACAGGTTCCGGTAAATATTCTCGGATGCTATGTCTAGTTTCTAGGGCCTCCGTTGTTGTTTTGGCAGACTCATGGATGGATATCATTTCAGAATTCATATGGATGCTCCTGGTCCATATACATACCGACCGGTATGTATATGCAAGAACTTTTCATACAGACCAGTTGGTATAATGTTTGCCTAGTTTTTGTAATTTTGGAATTTGTAAGGGATATGAAAAAAGAACCAACTCGTGTACGCCTCTTGCAAGTGAGCAAGGAACTCTTTTTAAAACAAGGGTATTCGGAAACGGGCCTCAATCAAATCGTCGGGGAAGCAGAAACCGTCAAAGCGAGTTTGTACCAACATTTTTCCTCAAAAGAGATGTTGGGTAAGGAAGTACTTAGAATTTATTCGAATGAAAATTTAACTCTTCTCAAATCTCTGATGAAACGAAATCCAAAACCTCTTGATTTTGTGAAGGCTTGGGTTCGGATTCTTTCCCGGGAAGCGAGAGAATCCCAACTCTTTGGATGTGGGATGGCCAATTTCCGAGCACAGATTGCAGCAAACGAATTGGAAATTTTGAAAGAAATTGAGGAAATTGCCCACAAAACCATCGATTGTTTGGCTGAGTACTTAGAAGAGTCTCTGGAAAATGGTCATATTATTTCTAAAGTGGATTGTCGATTACTCGCCAAACAATTATTTTTTGTCTACGAAGGGGTTTTGCAAGGGTACCGTTTGCTTGATGACAAAAGGTCATTGGATGAACTTTACCGAATTGCTGAGAGTTTGATCCCAACTTCTAAATGAAATATACCAAATCGATCATTTATCTTTTTTGTTTGGGATGGTTTTTACCTCTGTACGCAGATGGAAACCTAGAAGTTGTATTCCAAATTGTAAAATCCAATTCTGGTAAACCCGTCACAAATGCTGTTGTAATTTCAAAAAAAGGCAAAGCCAGCGGAGTTTCCAATGAAGAGGGGATCGCCAAACTTCGATTTCCCGAACCTGGGTATTATGAAATAAAAATCTCTACTGCCGACAGAACCGAATCGGTGTTCCGCGAAGTTCGATTTAAAGGGCAGGTGATCCTCGTCACCATCTCAGAAGCAAACCTATCGGGGATTTTAGTCAGCGGAGAAAGAGACAAAACTCCTCTTTCTCGGTATGGACTTGTACAAGACGAAATCAAACGACTCCCTGGAGTTTCTGGTGATTCTTTAAAAGCTCTCCAAACCATTCCGGGTGTTGTGATTGGTACCCCCGTCGGAATTTTACCATCAGTCTTTACAAACATTGGAACCAATTTGTTAACCGGAAATCCATATTCCAATAGTGAAAGAGGAGATTTATCCTTACGCGGTGGTGGGACAAGACAAAACCAATACTATTTTGATGGATTTCCACTTTCTTATCCATTCCATTTGGGAAACCAATCTTCCGTACTAAATAACAATTTAATTAAATCCTTTGATGTATTTACAGGTGCTTTTCCAGCTAAATATGGTTATGCGACTGGAGGGATCATTGCCATTGAAGGTACTGATCGTGTTGATGAAAATAAAACAGTCATCAATATTAATTTGTTTTTATCAGATATTTATAACCAATCCAAAGTTCTGCCGGGTCTAGCAATGATCAGTTCGGGAAGGAAAAACTATCCTAACTTGGTTTTATTACAGGCCTATCCACAAGGGATTCCTGAAGATGCAAAGTATGCAGAGTATCAAGATTACCAATGGAAATTGATTTGGGACATTAGTTCGGAACACCGCCTTTCCATCCAAACGTTTGGAACAAGAGATAGGCAAGCATATACCAAAGCCCAAGCAGATTTGGAAAGGGGAGGGGAAGACCCTCGTCCTCCGACGGGCCTTGATCGAATGTTTCGCACTGATGCCATCCGTTACGTTTGGAAAGGAAAAACATTTCGAAATACATTATCGTACTCACGCACTTCCTTTAATGAATTTTTTGAATTAAGATTTACGAATCCACTAACAGCAGAAAATATTTTTGGATTACAAAATCGAACTGCCGATACCACAACCTATGTTCACAATGCTTTTGAATGGGAACTTTGGGAAGAACATCTTAAATTAGAAGCGGGTGTCCAAGGTCGGTTCCGTGAGACCACTTTAAAAGGAGAGAATATCTCTTCTTATAACCGATTATTTTATAATATCTTTAATGATCTTTTAAATTCCAATGCAGCTTTTCGATCCGTAATCGATGGAGATAGAATTCGATACCGGGAAAAATCTGCTTATGCGGAACTTCCCTTCAAATATGGTGGATTTCGCCTAACACCAGGAGCAAGGGTCGACAACTATTCTGGCAGCAATGAAACCAATTTGGCTCCACGAATCACAGGTGGTTATCTTTTTGAATCCACAAAAACAGGGTTTATGGTTGGCCATGGAATTCATTACAATGCTCCTGTTTCGATTGAGGCCTTGTCTGCAAAGTCAGGAAATCCAAATCTTTATATGGAACGTTCCGAACATAATTCCGTTGGTGTCAGCCAGGAGTTTGCTAACAATTGGCAAATTAAAATCGAAGGTTTTCGGAATATCTTTCAGAATATCATCGTTCCTGATGCCTACATTGTTGATCCATATGCTTTGAACAATGACACTCGGGTTTTTGTAAATGAGACAGCCAAAGTCCTCGCAAATCCCATCACACCCAAAAATCTAAATTATTCGAATGCAGGATATGGTCATTCGGAAGGTGTTGAAATTTTTATTAAAAAAACAAAAGATCCAAGAGAACAATCTGGACTTTTTGGTTGGATTTCTTACACAAATTCAATCACCAAACGAATCAATAACCAAGCTAGATTATCCAGTGATGAAACAAGAAACAGAACTTTATTGAATAATTCCAGAACGCTACTTGCCCAATCAAAAATTGGAACCAACTATATCAATTATTATGATGATAACCAATTTGAAGTAGTTTATAATAACGATAAAGAACAACTTTATGATTTAGATAGAACTCATATTTTAAATATTGTATTTGGTTATAAATTTAATCCAGAGTGGATGGTGGGCGGAAGGTTTCGATATTTTTCGGGTACACCTTATACTCCCATTACAAGTGCTACACGAGCAAACCAAGCAGCAACTTTTGGTTTAAATTTATATTTTCCAAATTATTCTGGAAACTATAACAGTGATCGATTTTTACCATTTCATCAATTTGATTTAAGGATCGATCGGATCGAAAATTATTCTTGGGGTTATATCAATACTTATATTGAATTTGTAAATTTTTATGGCCGTAGGAACCAAGCGGGATTCGAATTTGATAATACAAAAAACTACCAAAGGAATCAAAACCCAGCGCCTACTTATGATACTGTAAATTCTCCATACATTATTTCGCAAACTCCGAATGGAAAATTAGCCTTTATTCCTCTTATCAATATTGGGATGGAGGTACGATTTTGAAAAATACACTGATTGTATTATCGATCATTTTGATGTTAACCTCTTGTTTTGAAAGTGGGGAAGAAAAACAAAAAAAAGAAGAGAACAAACAAACTTTTAACTTAACTACTTTGTATTTAATTCGTGAATCGGGAAATTGTATCAAAACCAATACTTCCTTATCTTCGAATAACCAATTTTGTAGCCGAAGGCCTCTTGGTGTATGCAATGTCAACCAACTCATTGTCACCCAGAGCGAAGTGAATGTTATGATCAATGATGCTCGCATCATCCAAACAAGAACGACGGATTGCCAAGAATCTATTTTACAATCGGGAGTTTTGAGTTTGAAGGCCACAACTACGGCCAATACTGATACCTTTAAATCCCAATATACATTTCGTGTTGCAGAATCTTGCGAATTAGAAGGATTCCAAGTAAGTAATGGAACAAGGTTCGCTAATTTTACTGAAATCCTTTGGTTGGAGTCTGTTCGAGGAAAAATTGCAAAGGCAGCAAAACTCATAGTAGCCAATGGGTTTTTGCCTCAGGCAAATCGTGACCGCGCTAACAGTTGTTTGAATTTGGAATTTAAAGATTGGGAAAAGGACCTTGCACAAGGAAACAATGAAAATAAAATCCTGGTCGAAATCGTTCATCCATAAATCTAAAATCCGCTTTCCTTAACCTCGCCATCTCACATTTTGTCTTTAATCTGAAGGAAATTGAATTTTATGACTTTGAATCGATATAGCCGCATTCTTACCCAAGATGAATCCCTTCCTGCCTCCCAAGCAATGATCATTGGATCTGGAGTTCCTTATGAAGATTTAAATAAACCATTCATTGGAATTGGAAGCACTGGATTTGATGGAAATCCTTGTAACATGCACCTCACCACTCTTGCTTCCTTACAGAAGAAAAGTGTATTAGATACAAAACAAATGGTGGGTTTATTATTTAACACCATTGGGGTTAGCGATGGAATCACGAATGGAAATGATGGGATGCGTTATTCATTGCCTTCAAGGGAAATTATCGCCGATTCCATTGAGACAATTTCTGGTGCTCATTATTATGACGGGATTATCTTCACTGCTGGTTGTGATAAAAATATGCCTGGTGCCATTATGGCAATGTCAAGACTCAACAGGCCATCCATCATGGTTTACGGTGGAACTATCAATGGTGGAAATTACAAAGGCGAAAAATTAAATATTGTTTCTGCTTT